>CAZVZH010000114.1:0-13895 GCA_964630705.1 uncultured Saprospiraceae bacterium
TTTCTGGTTTCTGGTTGGGTATTGGCTTAATTTCCCGGAGAATTAATCGAACGCCCAACCAGAAACCAGAAACCTTCTAACCAGAAACCCTCTAACCAGAAACCTTCTACTCTTGTTCATAGTTGTCCCGAAGATAAAAGTTCTCCATGGCAAAGACTAAAACTGTCAATCAATTTTCCTCCTTGCGCAACGTGCCCCGGTTTTTCCGGATGATCTGGCAGGTGTCGCCGAGGCTGACTTTGTGGAACATCGCCCTGCGGCTGCTCCAGTCGGGTATTCCGCTGGCCATGTTGTATGTGGGCAAGGAGATCATCGACCTGGTGGTGCAGGCCATCGAACAGCCGGGCATTGCCGAGGCTATCCGCACTTCTGGTCACCCGATTTGGCAGTGGGTGGGCCTGGAATTTGCCCTGGCGGTGGCCAACAGCCTGCTCGGCCGCGCCATCACGCTCTCCGACAGTTTGCTGGGCGATTTGGTGAACAACGACTCCTCGGTGCGCATCATCCGCCATGCGGCTACGCTCGACCTGTACCAGTTTGAAGACGCCACGTTTTACGACAAACTCGAACGCGCGCGCACCCAAACCGCCGGCCGCACCGCGCTCATGAGCATGGTGCTCTCCCAGGCGCAAGACATCATCACCGTGGTTTTTTTGGCCGGCGGTCTCATCGCTTTCAATCCCTGGCTGCTGCTGATCCTGGTGGTGGCGGTTATCCCTTCTTTCATTGGCGAAACGCGGTTCAACCGGGAAACATACTCCCTCACCCGCTCCTGGACCCCCGAGCGCCGCGAACTCGACTACCTGCGCTACATCGGCGCCAGCAACGAAACGGCCAAGGAAATCAAAATTTTTGGGCTCGAAGGGTTTATCGCCGACCGTTTCAAACTCATTTCCGACAAATACTACCTGGCCAACCAAAAACTCGCCCTGCGCCGCGCGGCTTGGGGCGGATTTTTCTCTGCTCTGGGCACAGCCTCGTACTACGCCGCCTACGTGTTCATCGTCGGCCAAACGGGGCCTTTAGCCGCTTGCAGGGCTTGTTGCAGGGCATGGTCAACCGGTTCTCAAGGATCGCCGAAATGGCGTTGTACCTGCAAGACCTGTTCGATTTTCTGGAACTCCAGCCCTTGTCGCAGGCGCGGGCCGGCAGCCGGCAGGTGCCGCGGCCTATTCGCGAGGGATTTCGTTTTGAAAATGTCGGATTTCAGTACCCCGGCAGCGACACCTGGGCCTTGCGCCACCTGAGTTTCAGCCTTCCGCCCGGCGAAAAACTGGCGCTGGTCGGCGAAAACGGCGCGGGTAAAACCACCGTCGTCAAACTGCTGGCCAACCTGTACGAACCTACCGAGGGCCGCATTTTGCTCGATGGCGTCGACTTGCGGGCGTACGACCCTGAGGATTTGCGGCGGGAGATCGGCATTATTTTCCAGGATTACGTGCGCTTCATGTTCACCGCCGGCGAAAACATTGCCGTAGGCAATATCGACGAACGCACCGACGGCGACCGCATCGAAAATGCCGCGCAGAAAAGCCTGGCCGACCTGGTGGTGGAAAACCTGCCCAAAAAATACCAGCAAATGCTCGGCCGCCGCTTTTCCGAAGGGGTCGACCTCTCGGGCGGGCAATGGCAAAAAGTAGCGCTGGCCCGGGCATACATGCGCGAGGCCCAGCTGGTTATCCTCGACGAGCCCACCGCCGCCCTCGACGCCCGCGCCGAGCATGAGGTGTTCCTGCGGTTCGCCGAACTCATGCGCGACAAAGCCGCCGTGCTCATCAGTCACCGCTTCAGCACGGTGCGCATGGCCGATCGCATCCTGTTTCTCGAACAAGGCCAACTGCTCGAACTTGGCAGCCACGACGAATTGCTGGCCCGGGGCGGGAAATATGCCGAGTTATTTAAATTGCAGGCGCGGGGGTACCGGTAAACTTCCCAGCCCTACTTTTACGCTCCAAATACGCGCCTTATGACATTCAAAAAATCAGCGCTCCTCGTCTGGCTGCTCGTCGCCTGGCCTCTGCTGTGTACTGCGCAAACCCACGAAGCCGACACGTTGATTTATGAAAAACACGGCAAACCCCGGCGTTTGCTGCCCCATTGGCAAGCGGGTTTACCGGCCGATACTTTCGTCGTTTTCCAATGGAATTACGAGTTGAAAAACGGCGATACAGTAGATGCCCAACAACAACAGACCCAGTTTGTATTCCAGGTTGACACCGTACATGCAGACGCGCTCAGCGTCAGTTTTTACCTGGGCGCCAGCGCGTACCGCCCCTTTATTGAATCGAAAGATTGCCCTGTAACGCTGAACGATACAAGCCTGCAGCGCATCCAAGTGCGCCTCAGCTTGCGTCAGCCAGACGCAGCGCCGGCAGTGTTGAATTGCGCTGCGCTTCAAGCCTTTTTCAACCCGCTATTCCGGCAAAACCTGGAATGCCAGCGCGCACAACAGAAAGCGGGCGACCGGATTAGCACCCGGGTGTACGAGCACTCGGAAGCCCTGCTGGACAACTGCGGCTACATCCGGGGCATGCTCCTCAGCGAATTGCCTCTATTTAATCAAGTGCAGGGATTTCTGATACCCAAAAAAGGCCGGCTACGGTACAAAGTGACAACCCGGGGTGATTCAGATGCCAAGGTCATCCAATATTTTGTGGTCGAGGGACAACTGCTGCCCAATGGCAACCGCCAGTACAGCATTATGGAAGATACCACCCAAGCGCCACCGCTGGAAGTACGCCTGTTACAGGAAATTGGAAGCATGGAACGTTTTCTGAAAAACAAGAAGGAGAAACCCTTGATCGAAGCGGAAGACCGGACGATCATCGAGGTTGACCCGCAATACCGGCCGGTATCGATTAGCCGTACTTCCCGCTCACGCCTCAAACGGGTCGGCAACGACCAATTGCGATATTTCGAATACCGCATTGAACGCTTATGAAACCAGTAAAAGAAATCAGACGCCGTATATCTTTGCCCGAAAACGCTTCGACACCATGACAAAACTCTGGCCGACCCTGCTCCGCACAGCCCTCGTTTTCGCCGCCTTCCTTGGCTTGCAATACATCATCCCCTACTATTTTCTGGTGGCAGGCGGCGTGCTGGCCGGCGTATTTATGTACTACACCAGCGACGACCGGCCCCTGGCCTATGGGCTGCTGGCGGGGAGCCTGGTATTTGGCGTATTTGCCTACCTCTACGGCACGGTGTGAGAAAGTCAAAATGTAAAATGTAAAATTTAAAAGTCAAAAGGTACTTGGAGCCGGCCAAAGGCCTGAGCGATGTACCTTTTGACTTTTAAATTTTACATTTTACATTTTAACTTTCACAGTTCGAGCCGGAGGATTGGGCGGGTTTCCGAGCGCCGGGCCACCTCGAGGAAGCCGGCTTTGAGGAAGGGCGCGGCAATGCCCGTCCAGGCAAAAACGGCGGGCATCTGGCCTTGTTTGGGCTCGACCGGGTAGGCTTCGAGTATGTTGGCGCCTTGCTGGCGGGCGAAATCGGCGGCGGCGCGGATCATTTGGCTGCTGAGGCCCTGGCGGCGGAATTTTTTTTCGATAAACAGACAGCTGAGGCTCCATACCGGCCGTTCGTCGACGGGTTGGAGGATGCGCGAGCGCTCGAGGCCGGGGAAGTCGGCGCGGGGCCCCAGCGAGCACCAGGCGGCTACCTGCCCATCGAGGTATCCGAGGATACCGGGGGCGGGTCCGGTTTCGGCCAGTTGGCGCATGGCGGCGCAGTTGGCAGCGCCTTTGCCGGCATCAAACGCCTTGCGCGGCAGGCGCCATAGCATACACCAACAACCGCCGCAGGCGCCGTTAGCGCCGAAGAGCGTGGCAAAGTCGGGCCAGGAGGCAGGCGTCAGGGGCGACCAAGTGAAATGCGGCATGGATCGGCAGTTAATTTTTTCTTTTCTCTGTTACCTTTGGCGAAATTACGATCCTTCTTTTTTTTCACGCAATCAAGCGCACCAACCGGATCGACAAGACAGCCTGTAGCTCCGCATGCAAAATTTTACAGAGGTTAGGAAATTTGGAACCGCGCCGGTGTATTTCACGGCTATTTCGACCATCCTGGGAGCCGTGATGTTCTTGCGTTTCGGCTACTCCGTCGGGAACGTAGGCTTTCTCGGCACCCTGGCCATTATCCTGATCGGCCACGCGGTGACCATTCCCACGGCCATGGCCATTGCCGAAATTGCCACTAACCAAAAGGTGGAAGGCGGCGGGGAGTACTACATCATTTCGCGTTCGTTCGGCCTGGTGATCGGCTCCACGATTGGCATGGCGCTATACCTTTCGCAGGCGATTAGTGTGGCGTTTTACATCATCGCATTCACAGAGGCATTCAGCGCGCTCACGCAGTGGCTGTCGGCAAGTTATGTTTTGCCCGAATGGCTAAACTGGCTGCTGGCGCAAAAACAAACGATCGGCATACCGGCCTTGCTCGGGCTAACCTACATCATGCTCACCAAGGGCGCCGACCTGGGGGTGAAAGCCTTGTATGGCGTAGTGGCCACGCTGGGCATCTCGCTGATCGCCTTTTTTATCGGACAAACGGACTACGCAGGCAGCCACCCGTTTGACCCGGTAGCTACGGTGTACAATGTGGAAGCGGCCCAAACGGCAGAGCCCGACACCCTGAACACGGCGTTTCAATATCCGCTGACCGACTCCGTGGCCGGCAGCGCGCAATCGCCGGTGGTACAGCCCGGCCCGCCGCCCGACGCGTCCCGGGAGCCGGTATCGCCCCTGGTACCGATCGGTTTTTTTACGGTTTTTGCCATTATTTTTCCAGCGTTTACCGGCATGACAGCCGGGGTGGGTTTGTCGGGCGACTTGAAAGACCCCGGGCGGTCGATCCCTTTGGGCACCATGGCTGCTACGCTGAGCGGCATGGTGATCTATGTTTTTATCGCGTATAAGCTGGCCGTTTCGGCGAGTCCGCAAGACCTGGCCGACACCTCCAAACTCGTCATGGCCGACATTGCCTGGCAAGGCTGGTGGCTGATCCCGCTGGGCCTGGCGGCCGCCACTATTTCGTCGGCGCTGGGTTCGATCATGGTGGCGCCGCGCACTTTGCAGGCGATTGCCCGCGACCAGATTTTCCCCACGCCCAAAGTCAACGACTGGCTTTCGGAAGGTAAAGGCGCGAGCGACGAGCCGTTCAACGCCACGGTGGTGACCGTGCTGCTGGCCGGGGCTTTTATCCTGATGGGCGCCCTCGACATGGTGGCGCAGGTGATTTCCATGTTTTTCATGGTGACCTACGGCTCGTTGTGCCTGATTTCGTTTCTCAACCATTTTGCCGCCGACCCCTCGTACCGGCCGCGGTTCAAGTCGCGCTGGTTTATTTCCCTGTTCGGCGCAGTGGCATGTTTTGGGCTGATGTTTTTCATGGACAGCAGCTACGCGATTTTGTCGATCCTGGCCATGGTGGGTTTGTATTTTGCCATTTCGCACTGGAACCGCGACAAACGCAGCATTGCCCTGATTTTCCAGGGCGTGATTTTTCAGCTGAGCCGGCAGTTGCAGGTATTTTTGCAAAAAGCGGAAAAAGAGCAGAGCCAGAGTTGGCGGCCCTCGGCGATCGCTGTTTCGGAAAATTCGTTCCGGCGGCTCGGGGCCTTCGACTTGCTGCGCTGGATCGCGCACAAATACGGTTTTGGCACGTACATCCACCAAATACACGACTACCTCTCGCGCGAAACCAACCTGGCGGCTCAGGAATGCAAAGACCGCCTGATTGAAATGGCCGAGGCCAGCAAGAGCAACATTTACGTTGACACCCTGATCACACCCTCCTACACGGCCGGCATTTCGCAAATTATTCAGCTGCCGGGCATTGCGGGCACGGAGAACAACCTGTTGATTTTCGAATTTTCAAAAAATCATCCGGAGGAGCTCGACAACATCCTCGACAATTTCAAACTGATCAAATCGGTGGATTTCGACATCGTGGTGCTCGGCGCCTCGGAGCGCGGCTTCGGCCTGAAGCGCGAAATCCACATCTGGATCACCGCTTCCAACTACGAAAACGCGACGCTGATGATCCTGCTGGCCTACATCATCATGGGGCACCAGGAGTGGCGGCACGCGCAGATCAAAATTTTTGCCGTGTACCCGGAAGATATCATCGAGCAGGAGCGCAACCGGCTGTTTTTACTGATCCAGGCCGGGCAACTGCCGATTTCAGCGAACAACATCGAGTTTATCGTGCGCACGCACGACACCAACACCCATCAGATCATCGCGCAGAAAAGCCGGGACGCCGACCTGACCATCGTGGGTTTCCGCACGGAAACGGTCGACCGCAAGGGCAAGGTGATTTTCGAGGGTTATGAAAACATCGGCAACATGCTGTTTGTCAACACCGCCAGTCAGAAAGAAATTAAATAAGGCTTTAGGCCCGCACAGGCATGGAGGAACAAGAGCCCAAAAAGGAAAATTGGTTGGCCCAGCTGGTGCATTTGCTGCTGTTCGCCCTGCGCAGGTTGCTCCGGCTGACTCCCGTTTTTTTGCAGAAAATGCTCTTTGCCTTTGCCGGCTGGGGCAAACGGCGGCTCGACAGCATCATCAGCCGCAAACAGCGGATTTACCTGCGGCAGCTCATTTTTAAAAGCGACACGCCGGAGGGCAAACGCTTCGATACAGTGTTGATCGCGTTGATCGTAGCGAGCGTGCTGGCGGTGATTTTGGAAACGATTTCAGCCTTTCACCAGGCTAATTGGTGGTTGTTTTACATCCTGGAATGGGTATTTACGCTGTTGTTTACAGTGGAATATATCCTCCGCTTGTACAGTTCGCGTTTCCCGGTGCGCTATGCTACCTCTTTTTTTGGGGTGGTGGATTTGTTGGCCATTTTGCCCACTTACGTCAGCTTTTTTGTGGGCGGCTCTCAGCATTTGCTGATTGTGCGGGCCCTGCGGCTGCTGCGCATTTTCCGCATTTTCAAAATGGGGCATTTCGTAGACGAAGGCGCGGTGGTGGTGAGCGCCCTGAAGGCCAGCCGGACCAAAATCTACGTGTTCGTGTCGTTTGTGTTGCTGATGGCAATTATCATTGGGTCGCTGATGTACATGGTGGAGTTTCCGCACAACCCGGCTTTTTCCAGCATTCCGGCCGGAATTTACTGGGCGATTGCTACCCTGACGACGGTGGGCTACGGCGACATCACGCCGGTGACGCCGGTCGGCAAAACACTGGCCACCCTGGTGATGATCCTGGGCTATGGGGTGATTGCGGTGCCGACGGGTATCGTGACGGCGGAGATTACCGGCCGGGTGATGAACCTGAAGGAAATCGAGTTCAGAACCTGTCCGCGTTGCGGCCAAAACGAACACCACACTGGCGCTACCTTTTGCCACCACTGCGGCGCCCGGCTCTGACTGGCCGCGTATTTGGCCCTGTTTTTGTTCGAACCGTTAAAAATTGCCGGAACTACCCAGGCGCCGTGGAATTGTGCGTATTTTGGGGCCGGCTCAAAACGAATCGCTTCTTTTTCATCACCCCCTCCCCAGCGCCATCCGAGACCGGTAGCAGCATGAATAAACAAGTACGGCTTTGTGTTTTAATCCAGTTTTTCCTGACAGGCGCCGTGGCGGCGCAGATTTGTGGTTGGATGAACTACCACAAAGATTTGTTGGGACCGGTGGAGACGCCATGCATGGCGTCTCTACGTACCGCCCCGGTTATTCGTTACGCCCAACCTTCCAACGGATTTTACGGCTGGCATATCCCGCTCGAACCGAGCGTCGCCCGGTTAAATTTTCATACTGCCCTACCCTACCGCAATACCTGGATGGCTGGCGGTTATGCCGGTATCGACTTCAACCCCTACGTCGGCGCGCGCGGTTTTATGTTTAAAGCGGTCAATTTTGGGAAAGTAAAACTCGAATACGAAACGATGAACATGTACGGCGCCGAGTTGCGCCTGCGCCTGCCCGGCGTGGTTGGCGTGGTGCCCTCAGCGATGGTCGGCGGCGGCTATTTGTACGTCAACCGCAACTACAAAGCCCGCATCGCCGACGCCTCCACGCCCAGCCGTTGTTTCGCCCAGGGCGGCCTGGGGCTCAACCTACCCCTTTCGAGCCGTTTTCAGGTGCAATGCGGCGCCCGCGGCATGTTGCTGCGCCACCCGGACGCGGGTACAGCGCTAAAAGTGAACCGCTTGTACGGCAGCTGGATGTACAATTTGGGGGTTAAAATTGTGTTTGTGAAAAAGGCTGATTGCTTCAATTGAAAATTATTGGTTAACAGCGGACAAGAACCAACAGATCGTAGTTTTCCTCGTACTTTTGTGCTGAAAATGGCCGACACAAGCCCAACTACGGTGCAATCGGCTGCAACTACGACACTCCCTACCCCTCGCACCCATGTACAAATTCTTGTTTCCCATAGTATTCAGCCTGGCGCCGTGGCCAGCCCAAGCGCAAAACATCAAAGACTCCCTGCAAGCCAAGGGCATCCAATGGCGCATGTACCGCGAAGCCGGCTTTCAGATCGGCTATCCGGCGAATTGGACGCGTGATCTTTCCGGAATGATGGGCGCTTCTTTCATCCTTTTTGCCCCGCAGGATTCCGACACCGACGCTTTTAAGGAGAATGTCAATTTGCAGGTGACTGATCTGGGGGTGCAAAATGTGATCACCCTCGACGTATTCGCCAAAGCGGCCGAAGATCAGATTGAAAAAATGATCACGGCCTCCGAAATTCGCCGCTCGGCCAAAGTAAATACCGGAAACCCGCAAACCGAATACTACGAAATCGAATTCACCGGCCTGCAGGGCAAACTCAACCTCCACTGGATTCAGCACTACCGGATCAAAGGCCGTTACGCCTACATCCTTACCTTTACCGCCCAGTCCAACAAATACGACGACTACCAGGCCCTGGCCCGGTCGATCCTGAAGAGTTTCCAACTCATGTAAAAAGCGCCGGTTGGAGCGTGCAAAAGGCCTGCTGGTGATCCGGTAGGCCTTTTGTTTTGACCGGAGAAAAATGGCTGAAATAGGGGATAAGCATATTAAGGGCCGCTGCTACCTTTGTCTAAGCGTTTTTGGCGCAAATACCAACCAAATTTCTTAACCAAACAAGATTCTTATGAAACATGCATGGATCCTCACCATCACCTTTGCTCTAGCCGGCAGCTTGTCGGCTCAAACAGAAAAAGGCACCTGGGCACTTGGGCTACACAACTTCTCGCCCATTTTCAACGCCGGCCAGTTGGCTGCGCCGACCAATGCCTTCGGCTTCGCCTTCGGTAAAACCAAAGCCGAAATAGGCGGCCAAAGCCGCGACGTTTCCAAGTACTCCAGCGTCGGGCTCAACTTCAGCGGCCATTACTTCTTTATCGACAACCTGTCGGGCGGCGTCAATTTCAACCTGTTTTTCCAAAAAGAGAAGGAAGAAGGCGGGACCGACCCATCCGATTTCAGCGCTACGATCCTGCTCGTGGGACCAGAATTGCGGTATTACCTGCCGGCAGGCGCCAAACATAAAATCTTCCTGAAAGGCAATGCCGGATTCGGCAGCGTCAAATCCAAATTCACCGGATTTTTTGACGAAGAGACTACGGACAAGATTCTGCAGTTTGGCGGCGGCGCCGGCCTCACCCTTTTCCTTAGCCAGCAGGTGGGGCTCGATCTGGGGCTTGGTTACGGCATTTTCCGGGTAAAAGATGAAGACGACGACACAATGACCAACAGCGGTGTGATGGCCGACATCGGTTTTACCATCTTTCTGCAAGGCGGCAGTAGCCGGTAAAAAGTATCGGGATTCCATTCCGGCCAAATTAAAAAGCGCCATCCGGAGCATTTCCGGATGGCGCTTGATTTTTAGCGATTCGTTGCGGATTAGTTTTTTACTTCTTCAAAATCCACATCCTGGGCGTCGCTCGCGCCGGCGCCGGCCGTGTCGCCGGAAGCGTGGGCATGGCCTTCGGCGCTGCCGCCGTTGGCCGCCTGCGTAGCCTGGTAAATTTCCTGGCTGGCGGCGTTCCAAGCCTCGGTGAGCGCTTGGGTGGCGGTTTCCACGCGGGCGAGGTCTTCGGCTTTGTGCGCTTCGCGCAAATCGGCCAGGGTGCGCTCGATGGTTTCGCGGTGGTTGGCCGGCACTTTGTCGCCGAATTCCTTGAGTTGTTTTTCCGTTTGGAAAATCAGGGAGTCGGCCTGGTTGAGTTTCTCCACGCGCTCGCGGGTTTGGCGGTCGGCTTCGGCGTTGGCCTCGGCTTCGGCTTTCATGCGGGCGATCTCTTCCTTGGAGAGTCCGGTGCTGGCTTCGATGCGGATGTTTTGTTTTTTACCCGTGCCTTTGTCGAGGGCAGTCACCGACAGAATACCGTTGGCGTCGATGTCGAAAGTTACTTCCACCTGCGGTACGCCGCGCGGCGCCGGCGGAATGCCGTCGAGGATAAAGCGGCCGACCGAGCGGTTGTCGCGGGCCATGGGCCGTTCGCCTTGCAGCACGTGGATTTCCACCTGGGGTTGGTTGTCGGAGGCCGTGGAGTAAATTTTTGCTTTTTTCGTTGGCACCGTGGTATTCGATTCAATCACTACGTCGTACACGCCGCCCATGGTTTCGATACCCAGCGAGAGCGGGGTAACGTCGAGCAGGAGTACGTCGGTGACCGAACCGCTGAGCACACCGCCCTGGATAGCGGCGCCGATGGCAACCACCTCATCGGGGTTGACCGTTTTGTTTGGCTTTTTGCCGAAAAACTTCTCTACGGCTTCCTGGATGCGCGGGATACGGGTAGAGCCGCCCACGAGGATCACTTCGTCGATGTCGCTGGCTTGCAGGCCCGCATCTTGCAGCGCGAGGCGGCAAGGCTCGAGCGTGCGTTGCACGAGGCCGTCGACCATTTTTTCAAAGTTGGCCCGGCTGAGTTTTTTCACCAGGTGCTTGGGCACGCCGTCGATAGCGGTGACGTACGGCAGGTTGATTTCCGTTTCCTGGCCGGCCGACAGTTCGATTTTGGCTTTTTCAGCGGCTTCTTTGAGGCGCTGGAGGGCCATGGGGTCTTTGCGCAGGTCGACGTTTTCGTCTTTCTGGAATTCAGCGGCCAGCCATTCGATGATGACCTGGTCGAAGTCGTCGCCACCGAGGTGCGTGTCGCCGTTGGTGGATTTCACTTCGAACACGCCGCCGCCGAGTTCGAGCACAGAGATATCGAAAGTACCGCCGCCGAGGTCATACACGGCGATGACCATGTCTTTATCGCGTTTATCGAGGCCGTAAGCCAGGGCCGCGGCGGTGGGTTCGTTGACGATCCGTTTGACGTCGAGGCCCGCGATGGCGCCGGCTTCTTTGGTGGCTTGGCGCTGGGAGTCGTTGAAATATGCCGGCACGGTGATGACCGCTTCGGTGACGGGTTCGCCGAGGTAGTCTTCGGCTACTTTTTTCATTTTTTGCAGCACCATGGCCGAGATTTCCTGCGGGGTGTAGAGGCGGCCGTCGATGTCGACGCGGATGGTATCGTTGTCGCCTTTGACCACTTTGTAGGGTACCCGGCTGATTTCCGAGCCGCACTCACTGTGGCGCATGCCCATGAAACGCTTGATCGAGGACACCGTGCGTTTGGGGTTAGTGATGGCCTGGCGTTTGGCGGGGGCGCCGATTTTGCGCTCGCCGTTATCCAGAAAACCGATCACAGAAGGCGTGGTGCGGGCGCCCTCGTCGTTGGCGATCACGACAGGTTCGTTACCGACCATGGCGGCTACGCAAGAGTTGGTTGTTCCTAAGTCAATGCCAATAATTTTTCCCATGATAATGATGTATGGTTAAATGGTTAGTTGGTTCGATAATTTTAGAAAAACAAATACAGTACGCAAGGGATAACAATGAATGTGCCACGCCCGGAAAACCTGACGGTTTGGCAGGATCGATTTCAACGGACGTGTTTTTTTGGCAGAAAATATGCTGGGCGCGTGTCAAATTGGGTGGGCGCCGGGCTGGCCAGTTCAGTCCTGAACGGGCCTACCCTCCAAATCGATCTGAAACGTTTTGTCGCCCAGGCGCACCCTGGCTTTGCCGCTGTAACTTGGCCCGAGCGATTTGGAATAAAAATAATTGTCGGCCGCATCGTAGCGGACGGGAATAATTTCGCGGCCGCCTCTGCCTAAAAAGCCCCATTTCCGGGTAGCCGGGTTTTTCGCGCGCACGCGCTCGTAGCGGTCGTCGTATTGGTCCAGTTCCAGCGATTGAAAGGGCACGACAATTTCATTACGGGTATTGATTACGCCCCAGAGCTGGCCTTTCCGGACGGTAGCGTAACCAATCGGCCCATCGATTATCGTGGTAAATTGCAGTCGATCGACTTCAAGGTGATCGCCGGTTTTACGCGTATCGTTGAAACAGGGTCCACTGCTGCAAAACCCCAGGGTGCCGGCATCGTATTCGAAAGGAATGAGGAGCTGGTTGGTGGGGCCGATCAC
The DNA here is from genome assembly GCA_964630705.1 of uncultured Saprospiraceae bacterium. Classification (GTDB taxonomy): domain Bacteria; phylum Bacteroidota; class Bacteroidia; order Chitinophagales; family Saprospiraceae; genus M3007. Next base: position 12,434 of record CAZVZH010000114.1, read on the forward strand.
GCCCAGTTTGCCGTTCAATTCGGCGCAAAAGTTTTCTTTGAAAATTTCAGCGCCAAAGGGTACGCCGCGCAGGGCCCGGAGTTGGGTGTATCCTGGGTCGGCCATGATTTCGTTGCGCAGATTGACGAAAGCCCAGCGTCCGGCTTTTTTCACGGGCAGCCAGTAGCCATCCCAGGATTGAATAGCCTCATACTGAAAATCAATCACAGGCTTTCCCTGCAAGTCTAACAATCCCCAAAGCAGCGTACTATCTACCCGCACTGCCGCCGCGAAAAAGCCATTGTGGCAATCAGCCAGGCCGGCATACTGCAGCGGGATGACCAGTTTGCCCGTGCTGTCGATCACGCCGGCCAGTTTGTTGAGCCAAACCCGGGCATGCCCTTCTGAGAAAAAGTAGATATCGTCGTACGTCGGCGGCAGCAGTACCCGGCCGTCGGCGTACAGCAAGCCGTTGGAGGCCGATTTTTTGCCCTCCACTTCGCCAACGTAAAGCCCCTCGGTGACTTTTTTAAACCGCTGGATCGTCATTTTAGCGGCAGGATCGGCAGGCGGCTTAGCCGGCGCATCGAGGACAACCCGGACCAAATCGGCAATCCGGTGCGCTTTTTCCGCTTGCGCGTCGGCAATGACGATCTGAAACCATTCTTCGCAGGCCATCACGAGTTCGACGGCATCGAGGGAATCCAGGCCGAGATCTTTCACGAAATGCGACGAGGGTTGAATTTTTTCCACTGGTATGCCGAGTTGCTTTGAGGCGAGCTGGATGATGTCTCGCTGGACGATTTTCGGGTTGGAGCGGCTTTTACCGGGTTTTTCCGGTTGGGCGGATGGGGCGGCGGGCGTTTGGGCGGCAGCCTCGGCGCCGGCCGCCAGGGAAAGCGGGATCAGGTATTTTATGCGCATGTACGGCGGTTTTGTGTTGCAGAGTGGGTAAAACTACGGTGCAATGCCGGGAGTTTTCCCAGAAGGCCCGTTAGTGGAAAGAGGCTAGGGCCGGAAACTGAAAAAATCTATCCGGGCGCCGAAAAAATTTTATCACAAAATTTAGTTAAAAAAAACCTGCGCACTAAACAGAATTTTACCCGGCGAGACATTTTAAACATAAAATTATTCAAAAGTCGACATTAAGCCCGGCCGGTAAAAATTCCCCGAATTCAATTGGTTTTATACAATACATTTGTCGCCGCGAAAATCCCCGGTACCCTCTGCCCGGGCCGCGTCAAATTCTGTCACACACACACCGTTGAAAACAATCGCACAGCGAGCCGCGCAAAAGGCTGTGCTCAAAGAGAAGTATACGCTTACTATACATTTTAACCACGCTTTTCTTTTTGTTTCACCAACCAAGTTTTAAATCCATGCTGCGAACCGTACTCTTACTGCCCGCCGCCTGCCTGCTCTTCTGCGGCAGCCTCTTCGCCCAACACCGTACTTGCGCCACCAACGAAGTGTTGCAGCAACA
>CAZVZH010000115.1:0-8542 GCA_964630705.1 uncultured Saprospiraceae bacterium
TTCATAATTGGGAAGATTTTTATAGTTTTTGAGAAAAAAGAAAAGCGGTAGAATTCGCTCGGGAACGCCCTAAAAATTTTCTTCTTTTTGCCGCTTGCTCAAGAGCGCTTTCAAAAATAGCCGAACGCCGAATGAGATGCAATAGACGGTTTCCAAATCAAGGGCAAAAATCAGCCTAAGCCCTGCTCCCCATCAACAAAAAAAACAACCCAAAACCCTAAACTTGTCCGCATCACTTTTTCAAAACGGCGGACCCATGGATTTAACTACCCTCCTCCCTCCGGACGCTGCCGCATCGGCCCAGTTCGATGCCCTGCAACAGGAGCTCGTCACCCAGTTCGAACGGTATTTCCCCGACCCAATGGCGCCAAAAACAGTGGTTATCGTGCCGAGCAATACCCTCGACCAGGAAATTCTGGCCAAAATTGCCGGCATCAACCACTACGAGGAGCGCATGCTTTGCTTGTTGCTCCTGCTGCGCATGCCGCGCACACACATCGTTTTCCTGAGCAGCACGCCCATCGACAAAGTCATCATCGACTACTACCTCCACCTCCTGCCCGGCATTACCACCCGGCACGCCCGGCAACGGCTCACCCTGCTGTGCTGCTACGACGCCTCGCCCGTTTCCCTGACGGAAAAAATACTGGCCCGGCCCCGCCTGATCGAAAAGATCAAAAGCTGCATCCCGGCCGGCCATTCGGCCCATCTGGCGGGTTTCAACGTCACCTGGCTGGAGCACGAACTGGCGCTGAAACTCAACATCCCACTGTACGGCTGCTCGGCCGCTCTGGCCTACTGGGGTTCGAAAACCGGCAGCCGGGAAATCTTCCGCGCAGCCGGCTTACCCCTGCCGACGGGCTACGAGCACCTGCGCGACATGGGCGAAGTGGTGCAAGCCCTTTGCGCCCTGCGCGCCGAATACCCGGAGCTGCGCAAAGCCGTGGTCAAACTCAACGACGGATTTTCCGGCGAAGGCAACGCCATGTTTTCCTTTGAAAATGCCGGAATCGACATCGACGAGTGTACCCTGCGCCAACAACTGAAAATGGTCGCCAAAGACCTTACCTACGACGTTTTTGCAGAAAAAATGGCGCGCATGGGCGGCATCGTCGAAGCGTTTATCGACGGCGGAACCAAAACCTCGCCCTCGGTACAATGCCGCGTCACACCCCTGAAACAAATCGAGGTGGTGTCTACCCACGACCAGCTGCTCGACCGGGAATCGGGCCAGATTTACCTGGGCGCTACCTTCCCAGCCAACGCGGCCTACGTGCATGAAATCGGGAAAATGGGCTACCGGGTGGCTGAAGTGCTGGCCGACAAAGGCGTGATCGGCCGCTTCGGCATCGACTTTGTTTCGGTAAAAGAACCGAACGGCTGGTGGCAGCACTATGCCATCGAAATCAACCTGCGCAAAGGCGGCACTACCCACCCCTACCTTATGCTGAAATTCCTGACCGACGGCTACTACGACCACCACGCCGGCGTCTACCACATGCCCAACGGCCAGCACCGCCACTACTTCGCCACCGACGCTCTCCAATCCGACGCCTATCGCGGCCTCTCGCCCGAGGACCTGATCGACATTGCCATTTGCCATCAGATTCAGTACGACGCCACCACGCAGGAAGGCACGATGTTTCACCTGCTGGGCGCCTTGTCGGAACACGGCAAACTGGGCATGGTGTGCATCGGCTCTACCGCCGAGCGCGCCGAGGCGTTTTATCGAAAAACCGTGGAAGTGTTGGACGCAGAAACGTCCGACCTGGAAGGTTAGCTGGATTTTAGCCTTTTAAGAGCCTATCCTACACCCAGTCGCTAAATGCGTCGGGATACTGCTCTACCAGCAGTTTGCGCAAGCGCTGGCGGGCGCGGCAGAGGCGGCTTTTGGCATTGCTCATCGTCCAGTCCATGATGGCGCAAATTTCATCCAGGCTTTGCTCCTGCAAGTAAAACAGCCGGAGCACCATGCCGTCGTCGGGCAACAGCCGGTGGAACCCCTGGAGCAGCATTTCCGAACGTTCGGATTGGACCAGCGCTTCCAGGCCGTTGCGCAAATCGGTGGTCATGTTGCGGACGGGCGACTCCGGAGCGTCGAGGGCGACAACCTCCCGGCGGGCGCGGCGCAAGTAATTGATGGCGGAGGTACGGGCGATCCGGTACAACCAAGTGCTGAACCGGCTTTCGCCGCGGTAGCCCGACAAGAAGCGGTAGGCTTTGAAAAAAGCATCTTGAGTTACTTCCAGGGCATCCTCGCGGTTGCCCAACATCTGGATGGCCAGGCCGTACACCATGCGGTCGTAGCGCCGCACCAGCACGGCATAAGCCGATTCGCTGCCGGCAATCGCCTGGCGAATCAGCTGCGCCTCGGCTTCCTGGCTGGAGGCTTCCCAGCGTTTTTTTAAGCTGGGGGTCAGGCCTTGGGGGACCTCAGGCGCCTGGGTAAAACGGTGTTCTGGAGTGGCGGACAATAGAAAGGCAGCAAGCATGAAAATTGTTTTCGTTCAGGCTTAATTCAAATTGAATGGTAGGGGGCAAGACGGCGGCCACAACCTAATCCGTTGGGTGGCCTGCCGGAAAAATTTTGCTTTTCACCTTTGCTTTTTTACAGGCTAAACAAATGGAACCGCTCGTGACAAGCACGGGCCAGCATTTCCCGGTCGTCGGGGTGGGCAATTTCGATCAGCGCTTTGGCGCGCTGCCGCAGGTTTTTCCCAAATAAATACGCTACGCCGTACTCTGTCACCACATAATGCACGTGCGCGCGGGTAGTGACCACCCCGGCGCCGGGCTTCAGAAACGGCACGATGCGCGGCACGCCTTTGGCTGTGCGCGCGGTAAGAGCGATGATGGGCTTGCCGCCCGCGCTGAGTGCCGCCCCGCGCATAAAATCCATCTGGCCGCCCACGCCGGAGTACTGGTAGGTGCCGATGGAGTCGGCGCAGACCTGGCCGGTCAGGTCTACTTCTATGGCGCTGTTGATCGCCACCACTTTGGGGTTGCGGCGGATCACGCCGGGCTCGTTCACGTAGTCGATATCGAGAAAAGCGAAAGCCGGGTTGTCGTCTACATAATCGTACAATTCCCGGGAGCCGAGGGCGAAGCCGGCCACGGTTTTGTTGGGGTGGATGGCTTTGAATTTGTTGTTGATCACATCGCTTTCGAACAGGGGCATGAGGCCGTCGGAAAACATTTCGGTGTGCACGCCCAGGTCTTTATGGTTGCTGAGGCTGCTCAGCACGGCGTCGGGGATGGCGCCGATACCCATTTGCAGGGTACTGCGGTCGTCGATCAGTTCGGCAATATGCCGGCCGATCAGCCGCTCGCGCTCGGTTACTTTTTCACCGAAATTGACGGTATGGATCGGCTCGTTGGCGTACACCATGCGGTGAAAACGGGTGCTGTGAATCAGGCTGTCGCCGTGGGTGCGCGGCACCTGCGGGTTCACCTGGGCAATCACGTACCGCGCCGTGTTCACCGCTGTGCGGGCAATATCCACCGAAACGCCGAGCGAGCAATAGCCGTGTTTGTCGGGCGGCGACACCTGCACCAGCGCCACGTCGAGCGGCAACACTTCCTGTTTGAACAACTCCGGAATCTCGCTTAAAAACACCGGAATATAGTCGCCGTGCCCCTCATTGACCGCCTTGCGCACGGGCGTCGATACAAACATCGCGTTGATGTGAAAACTGTCGGCACAATCGTCATGATCGACATACACCGGGCCGTACAAACTGATGAACACCAGCTCCACAGCGCGCAATTCGTCTTTTCGCGCAGCCAGGTGCTGGAGTAAATGGGTAGGTGTGCAGGCGCTCCCGTGGATGTATACACGGTAGCCCGGCTGGATAACGGACAAGGCTTCTTCGGCGGAAACGTAGTGGATGGTTGGGTTCACGGCGGTGAAAAGTTGGGCGCCTATCGGGGCGCAGTTCGGAAGGCCGCAAAGGTAAAGCCCAGGCGACCGAATTCTTCAAAAGGTTGGAGCGGTTGTTTAAATTATTCTTGCCAAGCCCCAAAGGCAGAATAATTTGGAGCCTGTTGGGGAATTTCCTGCCGGGTATAAATAGTAAAATTGCTTAGGTTTGTCACCCATGATGACGCACCTAAAATCAAACAAACATTACGGTTGGCTCTTGTTGCTTTTTGCAGGCATGTTTATCGAACTGGCCATGCAAACATTTTGGCAAAACAAGCTGGGAATGCACCAAAGCCCGATCCTTTGGCTGGTATCCGGTATCTCGGTTTGTATGGCCGCATTCGCGTTGGTTGGGTTTAAACCAACAACAAGCGCGGACAACGCAATCCCTGGTAGTAAGCAAAGAAAATGGGTGGTAACGGCAAGCTTTCTATTGGGTGCGATTTGGTGCGGCGTTCGCTTATATCATGTTTTCCAAAGGTTTCCGATTGATGCCAAAGCCTCGGATATCGTTCCTTCGTTGCAAATGTATGTGCAGCGCTTTTTAGCCGGCGAGCCCGTTTACCAACCGCTACCCTTTGAAGGCTACCAGATTGATCCGACGTATTTTCCAATGATGTGGGCGCCATTTTCCTTTTCCGAAATTTTAAAAATTGACTACCGCTGGACGGCTTATGCCGTCTTTCTGATCCCGATTATCCTCTACAGTATCCGTTTGGTCAAAAGCAATACCCCGGTTTTTGAATCCGCAATTAAAACCCTCATCCCCTTTGTGTTTTTGTATGACATTGCGCAAAATGCCAGCGGAACCCTGGGGTTGGCGGTCGAGTTGCTTCCGGTCGGGTTTTATCTGCTGCTCACGCTGACAATTTTCCATAAAAACCGCTATTTGATGGCCTTGGGAATACTGCTATGCCTGCTCTCCCGCTACGCATTTACTTTCTGGCTGCCCTTGTATTTGTTGATTTACTGGGTTGAAAACGGGTTTAAAAACGTCTTCAAGGTTTCGCTTTCCCTCCTGGCGGGGGTGTTGCTTTTATATGTGCTTCCTTTTTTGTCCAAAGACTGGACTTCGCTTTCCAAAGGCCTCCATTCTTATTCAAACACTGCCACAGCGCAATGGCAAACCCAAGCCTGGCAAGCTCCCGGAGCAATACCCCACCACCTATCCAACGGGCTTAGTTTCGCGATCTATTTTTACGAGTATAAACCTTACGAACTGGCGGACCGCCTGTTATTCAACAAGAAAGTGCACCTCGCCGCCTGCATCAGCACAGCATTTTTACTGGGCTTGGGTTATTTCTTCTTCAGAAAAAAAGGCTTGAATACCCGAATGTATTTGTTGATCGGACTGAAGTTCTACCTCCTGGTTTTTTATGGGTTTTTCTATGTGCCCTTCAGCTATTTGTTCCAGTTGCCATTGTTTTTATCTATTGCCATCCTATACCATATCCCCCTGACTCAAAGGCAAGAGCCCGCGGCTGCAGTGCCGTAAGACCATGTTTTTATACCCAACGGAACGTGGTCTGCGAACGCAAGGATACCACGCGCAAGGGGTTGTATCAAATGTCTCGGAGGGCACACTACTGGACCAAGCGATTACAATTTTTCGCAAAACACTTTCTGCCGGGTATATCTGCCTCCAAACAAGCTACACATACGCGTTCAAGATATTCTCAAACAATTCCTGACGCCCGCTGCGCAACTCAGGTTCCCCGTTATTAAACGCCATTTCCGCCAGGGCTTCCAGGCTCAGCCGGCCCTGCTCGAAAGCCTGGCCTTCCGCCGTGTCAAACGAAGCGTAGCGTTCGGCGCGCAGGCGGCGGTACGGACTTTTCGTCAGGATGTTGTCGGCAGCGATCAGGGCGCGGGCGAAGGCGTCCATAGCGCCGATGTGGGCGTAAAAAATGTCTTCCAGGTCGGTGGAGTTGCGGCGGGTTTTAGCGTCGAAGTTGATGCCGCCGCCGGCAAAACCGCCCGATTCGAGCAGTACCAGCATCGCTTCGGTGAGCTCGTACACATTGACGGGGAACTGGTCGGTGTCCCAGCCGTTCTGATAATCGCCGCGGTTGGCGTCCATAGAACCGAGCATGCCCGCGTCGGCAGCTACCTGGAGTTCGTGCTGGAAAGTGTGCAGCGCCAGCGTGGCGTGGTTGACCTCGATGTTGAGTTTAAAATCCTGGTCGAGCCCATGCTCGCGCAGGAAGCCGATGCAGGTGGCCGCGTCGAAATCGTACTGGTGTTTGCTGGGCTCCATCGGCTTGGGTTCGATAAAAAAAGCGCCGGTAAAGCCATTTTTCCGCGCATAATCGCGGGCCATACCCAGGAAGCGGGCCAGGTGCTCCAGTTCTTTTTTCATGTTGGTGTTCAGCAGCGAAAGGTATCCTTCGCGGCCGCCCCAAAACACGTAGCCCGCTCCGCCCAGGGCGATGGTGGCGTCGATAGCGGTTTTCACCTGGGCGGCGGCATAGGCCACCACCTGGAGGTCGGGGTTGGTAGCCGCCCCGTTCATGTAGCGCGGGTGCGAAAAGAGATTGGCCGTACCCCAAAGCAGGCGCACGCTGCTGGCCGCTTGTTTGGCTTTGGCGTAATCCACCAGGGTTTGCAGTCGCCGCCGACTTTCAGCCGGCGAGGCGCCCTCGGCCACCAGGTCGAAGTCGTGAAAACAATAAAACGGGATGCCGATTTTGGTGATGAACTCAAAGGCCGCGTCCATTTTGTCTTTGGCCTGCTGCACCGGATCAGCAGCCTGAAGCCAGGGGAAGTTTTTGGTGGGCAAGCCGAAAGGGTCGCCGCCGGTACCGCAGAAGCTGTGCCAGTAGCTGACGGCAAAGCGGAAATGCTCGCGCAGGGTTTTGCCGGCTACCACCCGGCTTTCGTCGTAATACCGGAAAGCGAGGGGGTTGTCGGTGTCGGGACCTTCGTATCGGACCAGGCCGATGTTTTTGAAATATTCTTTTTCGCCGAGGGTCAGATGTAAAGCGGATGGTGCTGATTTTTCCATGATATGCGATTGTATTTTTTTTAAATCGTGTTGAGCGTTAAAATCGATTGCAAACGCTCCTCCCAGTCGGCAAACGCCGCTTCGAGCGGCCGGGCCCTTGCTGCGCCGGCGGGTTCGAACACTCGGACGCGCTCCAGCTGGCCGAGTCCGGCGCCGGCATCCGGCCACAGCCCGATGCCTACCCCGGCGGCGATGGCGGCGCCCGTTGCGCCGGTAGTGCGCAGCATTTCGATGCGGCAGCCGAGCAGGGTGGCGATAGTGCTGGAAAAAATTTCGGACTGGAACAGGTTGTCGTTGCCCACGCGCAGCACGCCGGGGTTCATGCCGAGTTCGCGCAACACATTAACGCCGTATACAAAAGAAAACGCCACGCCTTCGAGCGCCGCCCGGAAAAAGTGGGGTTTGCCGTGGCGGTTGAACTGGATGTTGAGCGCCTGCGCTCCCGGGCTGCGGTTGCCGAGCATACGCTCCGCCCCGTTGCCGAACGGGATAATCCGCAGGCCGGCGCTGCCGGGGGGCGCCTGTGCAGCCGTTTTTTCCAGTTCGAAATACGACACTTGCTCGTCGGCCAGCAAGCGCCGCATCCAGCTGTACTGGATGCCCGCGCCATTGATGCACAGCAACACGCCCACGCGGGGCTGGGCGGCGCTGTGGTTTACGTGGGCGAAGCTGTTGACGCGGTTTTGCGGGTCGAAAACCAAGTGGTCGCTCACGCCGTACACCACGCCCGAGGTGCCGCCCGTAGCCGCTACTTCGCCGGGTTGCAAGGCGTTGAGCGACAGAGCGTTGTTGGGCTGGTCGCCGGCCCGGTAGGTCACCGGCGTGCCGGCGGCCAGGCCGAGTTCGGCAGCGGCGGCGGCGGTCAGTTTGCCCTGGAGGCCGAAGGTGGGCGCGATGGCCGGCAGCAGGGTTTCGGGGATGCCGAAATGATCAAGGAGTTCTGTGGCGGGCCTGTTGTGGCGAAAATCCCACAGGATGCCTTCGGAAAGTCCGGAAGCCGTGGTGACCGCCTCGCCAGTCATGCGAAACGCCAGGTAGTCGCCCGGCAGGAAAATTTTGTGGATTGAGGCGAAACGTTCGGGTTCGTGCTCCCGCACCCAGGCGAGTTTGGAAGCGGTGAAATTGCCCGGGCTGTTGAGGTAGCGCTCCAGGCAAAACGACTGGCCCAGGGCGCGAAAAGCCCGGTTGCCGGTTTCCACTGCCCGCGAATCGCACCAAATGATGGCCGGGCGCAGGGCTTTGCCGCTTTCGTCCACCGCCACCAAGCCATGCATCTGGTAGGCAATGCCAATAGCGGCGATGGTTTTCGGGTCGGAAACGCCGGCGGTTTGCAGCAGATTTTTTGCCGCCCGGCAAGCGTTCGACCACCAAAGTTCGGGGTCTTGTTCGGCCCAATCGGGCTGCGGGGCTTCGATGTGCATTTCCCCGCTGTCGGGTGCACTTACCGTGGCCACCGTCGCCGAAGTGCGTGCATCGACGAGCGAAACTTTTATGGACGAACTGCCGAGGTCAAAACCGAGTAGATACATGAGTGAAAAGATGATTGATGATGGTTGATGAGGTTGATGATGGTTGATGAGGTTGATGAGGTTGATGATGGTTGATGAGGTTGATGA
>CAZVZH010000115.1:8642-13688 GCA_964630705.1 uncultured Saprospiraceae bacterium
TGGTTGATGGGGTTGATGATGGTTGATGGGGTTGATGATGGTTGATGGGGTTGATGATGGTTGATGGGGTTGATAATCAACTTTATAGACCCCAACAACCCCATCAGCCTTCAAGGCATTACTGCGTGCTGCCGCGCCGCCAGGGTTTCCAACGAACGCCCCATGTGGGCTTTCACGGTTTTCACGCTCGGCACTGGCGTCCGGGCCATTTCCTGATAAATCATCCGGCGGTCGTCGCGGCTCATGCTGAAAATCGACTTGCCCAGCGGCGGCAAGGCTTCCACCGCCGCTTCCGCCTTGTTGCGGGCTTTGGTAATCGCAAAGGCATAGCGGCAGAGATCGTGGTAATGGTCCCGAAAAATTTGCTCAAAAGAAGCCGTTTCAGGCGTTGGGGCAAGTTTTCGATGGACAGGTAAAGGTGACAGACACATACGCGTTGAACCAGGTTGATGTGCACGATTGAAGTTGAAAAACTGTGCGATCGCGGCCATACAATCGATTGTATAAAGGGATAAAAAGATTAGTGCCCAAACAGGGAAGATTCCCGGACGATTAAATTGGCTTGCAGGGTGATGCGTTGCGGTTGAAAGGCGTCTTTGTCGGTATTGATTTGTTCGAGAAAAAGTTTGGCAGCGGTTTGACCCATTTCTACCGGGTGTTGGTCTACAGTGGTCAGGGCGGGTTCGATATAGGTGGCAAAAGGTTCGTTTACAAAGCCGACGATGGCCACTTCTTTGGGAATCCGGATGCCCCTGCTCTTCAGGTACTGCATAGCGCCCAATGCGGCGTAATCGCTCATACAAAAAATGCCGTCGGGCGGCTGGGGCAGCGCCCAAAATTGAGCGGCGCTGGTTTTGCCGTTTTCAATACTCAGATCGCAATGGATCACGTATTGATCCTCCCGTGTGCGGCCGTGCGCTTTCAGCGCGTCGCAGTAGCCGCGCATCCGCTCCTGATAAATATTGAGGTGTTGCTGTATGCCGGCGAGTGTCGCGATGCGTTGGCAGCCCTGCTCGATCAGGTGTTCGGTGGCACGGTAGGCGCTGACATAGTCGTCGATGGTGACCGTCGAAACGCCAGCCTCGAAGGTCACCCGATCGAACAGGATCAGCGGGACGCCCCGGGCGTGCAGTTGCTTGAAGTGTTCAAAATCCTCGGTACCCTTGGCAATAGCCATAACAATGCCGTCGACCTGGGCGCGAAGCAGCGCAGCAATGTCTTCGATTTCGGAGGCGTAATCGTCGTTCGACTGGCAGATCATCACGTTGTAGCCGGCGCTGTTGGCCACTTCTTCGATGCCACGCACCACCGACGACAGGAAACTGCGGTCGGCCGTAGGGACAATGACGCCAATGGTATTCGTCCGGCCGCGGCGCAGGGCAGAGGCCACATTGTTCAGGCGGTACCCGACCCGTTCGGCCACCTCCCGCACCGCCCGTTTGGTGCTGTCGCTGATGCCCGGATGGTCGCTCAAGGCCCGCGACACCGTTGAGGCGGAAACGTTCAACTCCTTGGCGATCGAATGGATGGTCGTGCGTTTAGGCATGTGGCGGCAGCGCTTGTGCAATCGGTTGCACAAATGTTTGAAAACCTGCGTTAGATTAGAACTGTATCGGTAAATTTTTCCAAAACAATCTGGTAAAACATCCTTTCGATCGGCAGCGGCTACGGCATAATTATTTTGAAATCAAAAAGTTAACGCTGAAACGCTGATGCCATCCAGGTTTTGAAAAAAATCATTCCTGCCACCGGGTGAGGGGTTTGCCCCGAAATCGTCGTCATTTCGAAATAATTGGCGCCCGGTAAAACTCAAACCAAAACCGCCGCTGTCCAACCCGTCGAATCCATGATAAAATTGCATTAAACCATGCGGTTTTTCGGCCTGGAGCGGGGTGTGATTTATTGCCGTCCACTTGGCCGGATTTTGGACAGGAAGCAAGTTTTTCAAAATATGACCCCCCAATTTTAGCCCGATGTTCATCCTTAGGAACGATCAAATAATAAGGTCACGATTTTGGGGAGATTAATTTGGCGCTAAAGCAGGCGCGAGGAAGGCGCATAGTAGCGCGCTACGCAACTGACGAGCAACGCACTTTAGGGCAAATTAAGCCGCCAAAATCGTGACCTTATTATTTGATCGTTCCTTAACGTACATTTGGGATAGCTAAAAAGAAAGGATTTCCTGATGGGTTAAAGTCGAACAAAGTCAACCTACGCTAAAAATGAAAACTATCTTACTATTTACTGCAAGTATTTGCCTTGCTTCAATCCATTGCCTGTCACAATCCAATGTACGCGCCTGGTATGCCGACGGACAGGTTTTTGTAGTCTGGAAAATCAACCTGCCAATTGAAGCAACCTATGCCATTTACGCAAGCCCTGCTCCTTTCACCAACACTGCCAATGCTGTGCTGGTGGGCAGGCCCTTCGCTTTGGAGTATTTGGGCTTCGGCTTGAAAGATAACCTGGCAGACTCAACGGCCACCTTTAATATCCCAGACGGGCAAGGGGCCAATTATCAACTTGCCATCAACGAAGGCTTGTTCGTTTTTACCCCGCACCAAGCCGGCTCCTTGTATTTTGCCGTAACTAAATGGGGAGACAGCACCGTGACCCCCGGGCAAAATAGCACCGCTACCGCTGTTCCTTTCCTGTACGACCCCGCAGGCGACCCCGTCGAGTGCCACTTGCAGCGCATTTTCCCTTCCCCCTTCGCTCCGGGTTTTACCTGTTTTGCTTATTGCATGTGGGCCGATGGCAGGCAAAACCACTGGGAAGGCCGCCCGGATTTTCCCATCATGGCCAATGCCGCCAAAAACGGGATGCCGGGCTTGTTTTTGGTGAGCGCTCCGAACAACCTCGACACGACCCAAGCCTTCCAGCTCTCCGTTTGGTTGCATGGTGGCGGCGGAATCGCCCGGCAGTCGCTTGCAGGTTCCCGCAGGGAGGTCAATATCAATCCGGCAAAAGGCATCCTGGTAGCGCACGACGACAAAATGTACGGCTATAGAGGCGCCACACCACCACACACCGATCAGCCGACCTGGCATTTTGGCTGGGCAAAAAACTACGATCCGTTTACCCCAAACGTATTGCTCACGGCGGATACGGTCGTCAATTACACCCAACGCCGCTACCTCTGGGTGGATAACTGGCTGGCGAAAAATTTCAATATCGACGCCAATCGCATCAATATTCACGGACACAGTATGGGTTCGGCGGGCGCATTAGGGTTGGCTAAAGCCTACCCGCAGCATTACGGCTCGGCCACCATCTTCAACACGGGCTGTGCAGGCCCCGAAGACAACGCCAACACTATTTATGTCTTCGGCTTCAAAACGGACAATTTTCCAACAAACCTAAAAAACAGGAAAAACGAATTCGTCCGGTTTCTGGACCTCTGGGACCTGTACACCAACTGTTCGCCGGCCCGCGACCTGCCGCTGATCAAACACTGGCACGGCAAGCAAGACGACAACGGCACCATGCGCTGGAGTCCGATAGTCATCGAAAATTTCCGCATCTGCGATTCCATCGGCACGGGCATCCAAAACTACTGGAGCGAACGGCCACATGGCATGGACATGGCCCCCGCGTTCAACGACCACTGGATCCAGGACATTCCCCCAGCGCAGCAAACAGCCAGCGACAATGTGAGCTTTGCGGAAGCCCGCTATCGGAGCGACGCATCCTTCCCCGCATTTTTCAACCACCGGCTGGATACTAAAAACAACGACCCCGGCACCGGCCTGATCGGCATCAACAACGGCGACGGCGACAATTGGGGCGCCTGGGGCGGCTACCACCGATGGGAAAATGTGACCGAAACGCCCCAAGCCTGGCAGGCGACGGTGTGGCTCGAAAGCAACGCCGTTTTTCCAAACGACAACTGCCCGGAAGATTTTCTGACCGCCGACCTGGCCATCCGCCGCCCGCAAGTATTCCTGCCCGCCACTGGCCAAATGATTTCCTGGAAGGCAGAAGATCTTACCACCGGAAATATTCTGCAAAACGGCGTCGCTCAGGTGCAGGCCGACAACCTGACAGTTATCCCCCAAGTTGCAATTTTCAAGGAAAGTATCCGAAAAGTACGCATCACTGTGATCAATGGAATTATCCCGACAGCTGAAGCGGCTACAGCCGACGCCTTGCTCCGTATTTTTCCCAACCCAACCGCCGGGGCTATTTTTATGGAAAAGGATTGGCGCAGCGCCCGCATCCTCGACCTCAACGGCGTGGAGGTAAAATGCCTGACCGAGCTCCCGCTTGAACAGGTGCTGGACGTTTCAATTTTGCCCGACGGGCTTTATTTTCTGGAAATCCTGACCGCAGACCGGGAAAGAAAGGTGGGCAAGTTTGTGAAAATGTAAACAACAGTCCCCCACCTGCTCCTCACTTCACCTCCCACTCATACACCCCGGCCGAAACGCCCTCCTGCAAATCGAACTCCAGCCGCAGGTTTTGTCCACCAGGTCGGCGCTTTTGAGGGCTACGTCGAGCAGGTTGTTTTTACCCGTTGCCAGGTGGGGCGCCGGTTTCGACTGGCCCCAAACCTGGGCAGCGGCGAGAAACAGGCAGCAAAGGATCGTTAGTTTTTTCATATGCAGGAAGGTGTTGGGTCGGAGGCATCAGTTGAAGGGGAAATGGTGGATGTAAAGTCAAAATGTAAAATAAAAAAGTCAAAATGTAAAAGTGGACTTGGCGTTGCAGGGTGCTTTCGGTGGCGTTATGGCAGCCATCATACATGCTTCGGGACCTAACTTTTGACTTTTTTATTTTACATTTTACATTTTGACTTTAAATCCACGATTTTTCCCTCAAAGTGATGACTAGAGGATGGTTTGTTTCTTTTTGGTAAATCCGGTGGCGCCTGCGCGAAGGTATTATACCTGGCGAAAAGTAGCGTAACCTTGGTTTGCGATTACCCAAAACATGAAGGATTGGTGCGACAACCCTGGAAATGTTTAATGTTCAATTTTCAATGTTCAATGTCCAAGGGTTTTGCCCTCAGGCAGGCATGTAAAAGGTTTAAAAATAAACCAATAG
>CAZVZH010000116.1:0-13674 GCA_964630705.1 uncultured Saprospiraceae bacterium
TTTGAGGGGGTAGTGTCCTTACGGATGTGCTGGTTCGACTCCAGTCGTGGTCACAACAAGAAATCCGAAATGCCTGATCAGCGTACGCTGGTCGGGCGTTTTTTATTAAAGTTGCCCTACTTTTGCTTCAGAAGAATTGAAAACATGGCCCACTCCGACGCACCCGCCACCCTGCTCGACGCCGTCCGCCAGCATGTGCTCCACACCTGGAACGATCAGCACGACGCCCGCCTGACGTATCACAACTACGCCCAGGCTGCCAGTGTGGCCGAGCGCGCCGTAGAGCTGGCCCATGCCGAAGGGCTGCCGCCGGAGCAGGTAGAACTCGTCGAAACAGCGGCTTGGTTTCACAACATCGGCTACCTGTACGACCCGCAGCAGGCGGCGGAAACCAGCGCCATCCGCGCCGAATTTTTTCTGGTCGAACAAAAAGCGCCGCCTGAATTTATCCGCCCGCTCCGGCAAACCCTGCTCGAAGCCCTCACCGAAACCCGCCCTGCCTCCGAAGCCGGCCGCGTGCTGCGCGACGCCATCACGGTGTACGACTGGCTCGACGATTACGACCTCCGCGCGCCGCTGCTTGCCCTCGAAACCGCCCTGCTCGACGGCCAAACACCCGACAGCGCCGACCCTGCCGCCTTCCGGGAGCGCCGATGGGAGGCCTGCCGGAAGCGGCAACTGCTCACAGCTACCGCCAAAAAAAAGTATGAAACTGCGCTGGCCCGCCGCCTGTTCGACTTGCAACCGTCGGCTTCCAGGCCGGAGCCCGAAACACCGGTAAAAAAACGGAATCCGGAAGGGCCGGAACGGTTCGACCGGCTCGCCCGCCGGCCCCTGCGCTCCAGTATTCAAACCTATTTCCGGGCCAACTACGCCAACCACATCCGCCTGAGCGCCATTGCCGACAACAAGGCGCACATTATGATCAGCGTCAACTCCATCCTGCTGTCGGTGGCGATTTCCCTGCTCACCTACCAAACCCTGGCCAATCGGAACCCGCTGTACGTGCTGCCCATCATCATGTTTTTGGTCACCAGCCTCAGCTCGCTGATTTTCGCCGTGCTTTCCTCCCGGCCGCGGGTGACCCACTGGGCGCCACAGCCCGACCGCCTTCCGAACCCGGTTTTCTTTGGAAACTTTGTGCAACTCAGTCTGGAACAATACGAAGACGCCATAGATGCCATGCTGCGCGACGGGCGGCTCCTGTTTGGCAACATGACCCGCGATTTGTACTTCCTCGGCCTGGTTTTGGATAAAAAATACCGCCTGCTCACCTATTCTTACACGGTATTTATGATGGGCTTCGTGGCTACTGTCGGGGCTTTCCTGGGGGCCTATTTTTTAGGGTAAACTCCCCCATTGGACCCCATTCCCCCCATTGACCCTCACTTCTCCATCAACAAATGCAAATGTCCGGCCGACTTCAGCAGTTTGAGCACGGCCAGTTTGTAGTTAAACACCTGCTCCCAGTAGTGCGTTTCGGCTTCGGCCTGAGCAGTTTGCGCGTTGAGCAGGTCGGTGAGCGGGGCCACACCTTCTTTGTATTGCAGGAGAAGTTTGTCGGTGATGTCGCGGGCGAGCGCCACGTTGTCTTCCTGGGTATGCAGCATTTGCACGGCGCCCTGAAACTGATCGCTGGCCTGGTGAAATTCGAGGGTGCGCACTTGCATCAGTTGTTTGCGATCTTCCTCCACTTTTAATCCGTCGATGGTGATCAGGGCGGCTTTACGGCGGTGGCGGAAGCCGTCGAAAATCGGGATATCGAGTTTGAATCCGATGGCGCCGAAGCCGTACCAGCGGCGGTCGGTTTCAAAAAAATTGGCGTCGGGGCGTTGGGCTTGGAAGGCAGCGGCGGCATAAGCGCTGAGGCTGGGGGCCATTTCGGAGCGCAGGCTGCGGGTTTGAATGCGGTTGAGTTCAATTTGACGTTGCAGCAGGCGGTATTCGGTAGTGCCTTCCACTTCGAGGGCGAGGTTTTGCCAGCGGGTAGAGTCGGCGGCGAAATTGGTGAGGTCGGCCACCGGGTCGAAAGGCTCGTTGAAGGGTACTCCGCAGAGGAACTGCAAGGTTTGGTGCAAGGTTTGAATGACGCCGACCAGGTTGTGTCGCTGGGCTTCAAGATTTGTCCGGGCTACCTGGATACGCTTCACATCGGTAGGAATGGCATAGCCGTTAGCCAGTTGCAACTCGGCCATGCGTTGCAGGGTGTTGAGTTTGTCGAGGTTAGCATTGATGGCATCGAGCAGTTTTTTGGTTTGCAGGGTTTGGTAAAATACGGTAGCGGTATTGAACAACACCTCCTCCTCGGCGCGGGTGGTCAGCAAGTCGTAAATACTGCGGCTCACGTTGGCGGCGGGCGCCATTTTACGGGCCGCTTCATTGTAAATCGGCTGGTCGAGCCGCACGGAGCCGGCGAGCTGCCAGGGCTGGCCGAGTGTGGCGGCGACGTAGCCACCGTCGGGACCGCCGTAGAGGTCGGAAGGCAGGAAGGTGGTGGGCAACACCGGCATGTAGTCGAGGTTGACGCCTGCTCTGACCTGCGGCGCGAGCGCGCTGCGGCCTTCCTTCAGCCGCAGTTCCAGGCCCTGCCGGTCGAGGTGGGCTTTTTTCAGCTGCGCGCTGTTTTCCAGCGCCAGGTCCAGGGTTTCACTCAGGGTAACCGGGCGAACGGCAGGCTGGGCGCCGGCCCATACTGCCAGCCCCCAACAAAGCGGGAGGAAGAGACCTTTCATCATGCGGCAAAGATAGCCATTCCGGGCCGATTTTATCAGCGGAGCAGGGTCACGTCGCCTTGCAGCAGTTCGGTGCGGCCATCGGAAAAGCGCAGGCCGATTCGCCAGAGGTACACGCCCGGCGGGGCCTGATCGGCCCCGTCGGTACCGTCCCAGCCGGACGTGTTGGCCGGCAGGTTTTTCCCGTCGAACCACAGGCGGCCGAAGCGGTCGTACACCCGGAACTGCTCGATGAGCCGGATGCCCGGGCCGCAAAAAACGGTGAAACGCTGGTTGACCGGGTCGAGTGCCTGCGGGGCAAACACATTGGGCACATACCAATCGCGGTGGCGGTTCACCTCGATGTGGATGGCGTCGGAAGCCCGGCAACCGTCGGAGCTGAAAGCCGTCACGGCATAGCTCGTGCTAAATGCCGGGAAAAGCAAAACCTCTTCGTTCGACAAGACCTGCACCCCGGAGTTCGGCTCCCAGACCAGCGTTTGCGCCGGCGGGTCGGCGTACACGCTGAGGCGAAGCGTATCGCCGCTGAGGATGGTGGTGTCGGGGCCGAGTTTCAGGACGAATTCGATGCCACTGGGCAGCACCACGCCGTCGGTGTGCAGGCAGCCCGCAGCGTCGCGCACTTGCACGAGGTATTGGCCAGGGGGGAGGTTTTGCCAGTTGGGCGTGTTGCCTGTAGGTTGGCTGTTGAGCAAATATTGGTAGGGGGGCTGGCCGCCGCTCACGCCGGTGAGCGCGATGCTGCCGGAGTTTTCACCCAGGCAAACTTCGCCCTCGGCATCCACACTGGTTACAATCGGCGGCGGCGCTTCGAGCAGGGCGTTGAGCTGCAAGGAGCAACCGCGCGCGTCGGTAATGCTGACGCCCACCGGGCCGGGCGGCAGGCTGTCGGCGCGCACGCCGGTGTCGCCATTCGACCAGAGGAATTGGAAGGGCAGGGTGCCGCCGTTCCATTCGAGCAGTACCTCACCTGTATTGCCTTGCGCGCAGGGGAGCTGGTAGGCGCCGTACTGGCTGAGGAAAATGATTTGCCCTTTCAACGGCGGCGGCTCGAGCAGGAAACGCTGGAGGCTGGTGTCGGCGCCGTTGGCATCGGTGAAGCCGAAGCGGTACAGTCCCGCCTGGAGTCCGGAAAGCAACACTGGCTGGTTCACGGCCGTGAGCTGGCCGAGGCCTAAGGCGCCGGTGTTGAGGTTGATCCATTGAAAGCTGACCGGCACTGTTCCGTTGATCAGCGCCACCTCGATTTTTCCGTCGGTTTGGCCGGCGCAGGAGATGTCCGTTACAGCCAGTTGGGCCTGCGGTTTTGCGGTTTGCGCCCACAGTGCAGCGGCTGCCAGCCACAGCACGGCCGTCATTGCATGCTTCATTTTCGTACAGAATAATGCTTATTTCGCCCTGTCGGGTAGTTTTTGAAGAAGGCGGAAAACGATTGCAGGGCTGGCCCCGGAAAGATGATGAATGAAACGCGTCAAAAAAACCGCTAAAACCATTCCGTTTTTTTCCGGTAGGCTACGCCCCGGAAAAAAGCCACCGGAGCGCCGTCGGCGCGTTCGACCCGGATGGCATAGTTTGACAGGCTGTTGCCGAGGTGTTCTTCAGTAGCGGTTGCCGTGAGCACGTCACCCGCCCGAACCGGCGCCACATGCTCGACGGTACAATGAATCGACACCGCATGCCGCCCGTGCGAATTGCAGGCAAAGGCAAAGGCGCTGTCGGCGAGCGAAAACGTGATGCCGCCGTGCGCTACGCCGAAGCCGTTGAGCATTTCCGGCCGAACGGGCATGCGCAGGGAGCAGCTGCCCGGCCCTACCGCCAACAGTTCCATGCCCATCCACTGGCTGAATGCATCCTGGTCGAACATGCGGTGAAAAATCTGTTCGGGCGTCAGCATGGTTTAGTAAAACGTTTTTTTCTCCCGGGCCATCAGCCGCAGCAGGCGGCAGCAGCGGTAGCGGTCGTCGCAATACTCCGCGTGCAGCCAGTCGAGCTGTTCCACGATGTTTTTGACGCCGATTTCGTCGGCCCAGCGGAGCAAACCTTTGGGATAGTTGACGCCTTGCGTCATAGCCAGGTCGATATCTTCGCGGGAAGCGATGCGCAGGTAGAGGGCGTCGGCAGCCTCATTGACGAGCATGGCGAGCATGCGATCCAGGATTTGCTTGCCCAGCTTTTTGTCCTTGGCAGGTTCCGGGCGCACCGCGCCGTCGCGGTAATCGTAAAAGCCGCGCCCGGTTTTACGCCCGAGGTAGTTGGCGTCAAACAGGCGTTTTTGGGTAAAAGAGGGTTTGTAGCGGGGGTCGTAGTAAAACGAGCGGAACACTGTTTCGGTAACAGTATAGTTGATGTCGTTGCCGATAAAATCCATCAATGCAAAAGGCCCCATCCGGAAGCCGCCCAACTCGGTCATCACCCAGTCGATCGTAGGTGCGTCGGCAATGCCTTCCTCCAGGATGCGCAGGGCTTCGCCGTAAAACGGCCGGGCTACACGGTTGACGATAAAGCCCGGCGTGTCTTTGGCCAGTACGGTGGTTTTTCCCCAGCTGTCTACCAGGCGGCGCGCTTTGTCAACAAACGCCGGCTCCGTTTGCAAGGCAGGGATAATTTCCACCAGGCGCATCACCGGGGCCGGATTGAAGAAGTGGATGCCGAGCACCCGCTCAGGGTGCTGCAGTTGGGCGCCCAGAGCCGAAATGGACAGCGAGGAGGTATTGCTGGCGATGATCGTGTCGGCCGGCACCGAGGCTTCGATGCCCTTGAAGGCGATGCGCTTGGGTTCGGTTTCTTCGATGATAGCTTCGATGATTACCGAGCAGTCGCGGAAATCGCTCATATGGTCGGTGTAGCGGATACGGCTGCTGAGTTCGGCGGATTCCGCACTGGTCATTTTGCCTTTTTCCACCAGGGATTTGAGCGTTTCCTGCAATTTTTTCTTGGAGCGGGTCAGCGCAGGAGGCAGGTTGTCGCACACCACCACGGGGTGCCCGTGCGCTGCAGCAACTTGCGCAATGCCGCTGCCCATGGCGCCGGCCCCAAGTATGCCTATGGTTTCCATGTCATCCGGAATTTTAAACGATGGTTGTTTGCGGCGCAAAAGTAGCGAATCGCAACCCGGCAAATACACCGCCGCTGGTTTTAAACAAAAAAAAACGCCCTGAAGCCCTGGCTGCGCCGCCTGGCCGGCGCTACGGTGGAAAGTGCTACCTTTACCCGAACACTTCATTTTTTTCTACAAAAATGCCCACCCGAATCCTCGGAATCGACCCCGGCACCAATGCCCTGGGTTTCGCCCTGATCGACGCCGACGCGAAAAATATCGCGGTCGTCGACATGGGCGTGGTTACTTTTACCCATGTGGGCGCCGACCACAGCGTCAAACTGCGCTATATTTTCGAACAAGTGCAAGATTTGATCCGTCAGTACCAGCCCGCTCAAATGGCGATCGAAACGCCGGTGTACGCCCAAAATCCCCAGTCGATGCTCAAACTCGGCCGCGCCCAGGGCGTGTCTATCGCCGCCGGCATGGTCAACGGCCTGGCGATCACCGAGTATATGCCCAAAAAAATAAAACGGGCCGTCACGGGCAACGGCAACGCCTCCAAAGAGCAGGTGGCGGGTATGCTGGAAAATATACTGAAACAGAAACTCACCGGCCAGTCGCTCGACGCGACCGACGCTTTGGCTACTGCCGTTTGCCACTGGTTCCAGGCGTCGGGGCCGCTCAAAAGCGGGAAAACATACAGCGGCTGGGGGGCCTTCGTGCGCGACAATCCGGGTAAGGTGCAGTAACGCCGGGTGTTGCCCGGCGCGCCCCCGGGCTGGCATTCCACCTTGTTGCCGGCGCGTCTGGGTTGCGCATTCTGCTGTGTGCGATGCCCCCTGTGGCCCTAAAAAAGCAGCGGCAACCGACCCAGGTCGATTGCCGCCGCTTTTTTTATTACAAGGGCGCGCCTTACGGCAAAATCACCTTGTCAATCGCATGCACCACGCCATTGCTGGCCTGTACGTCTACAGCGATGATATTGGCTACCCGGTTATTGGCATCGGTAATTTTTGCGCCATCGGTCAGGCCCACGGTGAACGTGCCGCTACCAAAGGTAGTGACCGTTTGCCCGTTGGTCAGTTGGGTCGAGCGCACGTTGGCGCCGTTCACCACGTGGTACTGCAGCACGGCGTTGAGCGTGCTGGCCGGGATGTCGTTGAGGCTGCTGACGCCCAACTCGGTGAGCAGTGCCGCGAACGCGGCGTTGGTCGGAGCAAACACCGTGAACGGGCCGTTGCCGGAGAGAATCGACACATAGTTGACGCCCAGGTCGGCGCGGGTCAGAGCAGTCACCAGGGTGGAAAAGTTGGGATTGTTCAGGGCCGTGTTCACCACGGTCGGAATGGTAATCACCTGATCGATGATGTGCACCACGCCGTTGGACGCGGCTACATCAGCGGTCGTCACCGTAGCTGCATTGTTGAATTTCACGCCGCTGGTCACGTCGACATACAGGCTGATCGGGTTGTTGCCCGGGCCGGTAGCCAGGGTATTCACGTAGCCGGTGGTCAAATCGCGCGAGCGCACGTCGCCACTGACGACGTGGTTGAGCAGGATGTTGCGCAGTTGGTCGACGGGAATATCGTTGAGGCTGCTGACGCCCAGCGTATTGAGCAGGCTGGTAAAGGCGGCGTTGGTCGGGGCCAGTACGGTGAACGGGCCGGCGCCTTCCAGCGTAGCCGCCAGATCGGCGCGCACGAGGGCGTCAACCAGGATGCTGAGGTCGGCATTGCCCTGGGCGAGTTCGACGATCGATTTCGGGTCGTTGTCGTCGTCTTTGCAGGCGGTGAACAGAAGCCCTGCGCTCAGGGTCAGGCCGATAAAAAAGAGAAAGTTCTTCATTGTACTTACTTGTGTTTGTTTAGGTGATGGTTGTTTCAAATTGGGGTGTATAACTCCGTTGGACCTTGCTTTGTTTAAGTATTTTTTTATTTTTTGAAAAATAGTCTAAACAAAACGATTGAAAAACCAGAAAATGTAAAAAATTAGCAACTTGCCGGCGCTAACGATTTATCGCCCCGGCTATCCATTCATCACAGTTCAGCCTTCCTGAAAAATTGATCCTTCCGCCCGGGCTTAGGTTCACCGCGCGCCCGGTTGATGATTTTTTGAACGAACAGTCAAACACCAAAGCAGTATGAAAACAAGTGCCCGAATCCTTTTCCCCTTCCTTTTTTTCTGCACGGCGCTAACCGCCCAAACGCCGCGTCTGGTCATCCCGATCGGACACACCGGCGACATTGCCCAAATGGCCATTTCTCCGGATGAAAAATACATCCTGACCGGCAGCGCCGACCAAACAGCCATCCTTTGGAACCGCGCCGGAAAAGAGCTGTTCACCTTTCGGGGGCACGGCGCTACCGTGGCCGCAGTGGGCTTTTTGTATGCCGGCGCTGAAAAATATGCGCTGACCGGCGACCAGAACGGAACGATCAAGGTGTGGGATTTGAACGGCGCCGAAAAGTTCTCGTTTTCCGAAACACCTGGCTTCCGGCACGGCGATAATTGGGTGCGCCAAATAGCCTTTTCGCCCGACGGAAAAAGGGTGCGCATCGAAGCCCATCAGTTTTCCGCCTGCAAAGACGTGCTGACCGCGGCCGACGCACCGCTTTTCGACCTGCCAGAGCGGCATACCCCCCCGGCGGGATTAGTCCTCGACGGCCCCTGGGCGGCGAGTAAAAATTTCATCGTCAGTTCGGAAGGAAAGTCGGCTGCGCTGCGCGACAAAACCGGAAAAAAAATCCTGCTGCTGCAAGGGCATGCCAGTCCAGTAGTGGCCGTCCGGTTTTCACCCAACGACGGCGGGAGCAGAATTTTGACAAGCAATGCCAACGGATATGCCTGCGTGTGGGACCTGGCCAATGGAAACATACAGCCTGGTTTCGGCAGCGCTGCCGGCAACCTGCTGGGCGCTCCGGCTTTCGCGCCCGACGGCACGGGGGTGTTGGGCCATTTCGGCGAAACCGTGCAATTGCTGGACTGGAAGGGTGCGCGCCTGCGCAGTTTCGGCGGCCAGGCGCCGGTCGTTTTTTCGCCCGATGGAAAAACGCTGCTCACTCGATTTGAAAAGGGCGTAAAAACCTGGGACGTCAGCTCCGGAAAAGCGCTGCAATACATCGAAACAGAAGGTCCCGACGCCTGGCTCGGCATCCAGGCTGCGGCATTTTCTCCGGCTGTTGCGGCGGGTGCTACCGGGGGGCAGTTTTTGGCTACTACCGGTGAAAAAATCCAGGTTTGGGATCGCCAAAACCCGCAAACGCCGGTAAGGGTCTTCGAACTAAAACGCGACGCCCCATCTAGTCTGGGCGGTTTGGGCGGCATCGGAAGCGTCCATGTGTTGGCGTTTACACCCGATGGCCGCGCGGTGTTGGCGCCGCTGGAATCGGTGGAGGAAGTGGCGCTGCTGGATGTGGCCTCCGGCGCCGCCACCGACCGGTTTGTCGGCCACCACGAAGCCGTAACCGCCCTCGCCGTTACCCCCGTCGGAGCGAGCGGAATGCGTCTGCTCACCGGCAGCAAGGACAACACCGCCAAACTCTGGGACCCGGCCAACAATACCGTAAAATCCTACTCCGCCATGGCCCGGCAATACGGCGACCCCATCGGCTTCGATCTGGTTGGCGGCGAAATACAAACCTTCGCCGGCCATGCCAACGACGTGCTGGCCGTCGATTTTTCACCCGCCGGCCCCGAAGGACCCCGGTTTGTGCTGACCGGCAGCCAGGACAATACCGCCAAAATCTGGGATGCCAACACCGGCAAAGAACTCGCCACCCTAATCGCCCTCGGCGCTACCGACTGGGTCGTCAGCAGCCCTTCCGGCCTCTTCGACGCCTCCCCTGGCGCCATGCAACAGCTGTACTACATGATCGGCCTGGATGTGGTCGACCTCGAACAACTCAAGGAACGCTACTACGAACCCGGTTTGCTGGGCAAAATAACGGGCTTCGCCAAAGGGGAAATTCGCGACATTTCGACACTGGGCGCCCTGGCCCTGTACCCGGAACTGGAGGCGGAACTCGACGTCGACCAGCTGCGCATCCAACTGACCAAACGCTCCGGCGGCATGGGCAAACTCAGCTTTTTCATCAATGGAAAAGAAGTAGCCGAAGACCTCAACCCCGGCCGCCAGGCCAGGCTGACGGTCGACCTTAATGCCTACGAAAAATTCTACCTCCCCGGTCCCAACACCCTCGCTCTGCGCGCCTACAACAGCGCCGACTGGCTGAAAAGTCCGGCCCATACCCTCGAATACACCCCGCCGGCAAGCGGCCGTGGAACCGGTACAAGCACACCCAACGCACAGGCGATCGACCCCGCCAAACCCCAGCTGTACGCCATCGTGGTGGGCACCTCCGACTACAGCGGCGCCCAGCTCGACCTGCGTTTCCCCGACCTCGACGCAGCCGCGATGGCGCAGGCGCTCGGCAGCGCCGGTAAAGCCCTGTTCGCCGAGCGCGTGCACCTGCGCCTGCTCACCACTGCCGCCAAAACACCGGACGACATTGCTTCCAAAAAAAATATCGCCGCCGCGTTCAGCGATTTCGCAGCAGCAGCCCGGCCGACCGACATCCTGATTTGTTATTTTTCCGGCCACGGCCTGAACTACGGCAGCGCCGAAAAAAGCCAGTTTTACTACCTGACCAAAGACATCGCCAGCCCGGACCTCAAGGACGAGGATGTGCGTAAAAACTACACCGTTTCATCCGAGGATCTCACCCGCTGGCTTACCGCCATCCCGGCTAAAAAACAGGTGATGATCCTCGACGCCTGCAACTCCGGAAAAGCCGTGGAATCGCTGGCAGCCATCGGCGCCCGCGAACTCAATGCCGCCCAAATCCGCGCGCTCGACCGCATGAAAGACCGCACCGGCATGTTTATCCTCACCGGCTCGGCGGCCGACAAAGTGAGCTACGAAGCCAGCCAGTACGGCCAGGGCCTGCTCACCTACAGCCTGTTGCAGGGTATGAGCGGCCTGGCGCTGACTGCCGACAAACGCGTCGACGTGATGACGCTTTTTCAGTATGCCCGCGACCGGGTGCCCGAACTGGCCAAAAGTATCCGCCAGGTGCAAGTGCCCGTGCTGGCTTTCCCGGCCGGCGGCGGCAGCTTCGACATCGGCATCGTGGATGCCGGGGTGAAAATTCCGCTGGCGCAAGTCAAGCCCGTGTTTATCCGCAATGTTTTTCAGGACGAGGACAGCTTCGACGATGTGCTGGGCCTGACCAATGCCCTGGCTGCCTATTTCCAGGAAATTACCGCCCGCGGCGCGCAGGCCGAACTAATCTACGTGGACGTGAGCGAGTACGAAAACGCCTACTCCATCAAGGGCCGGTACAGCGTCAGCGGCGACGCGGTGACGGTGCGCGGGCGGCTCTTTCAGGGAAAAACGTCCAAAGGCGAGTTTACAGTGACGGGTAAAAAAACAGAGCTGCCGGCACTGGTAGAGGCGCTGGTGGAAAAAGTGTCGGGGATGCTCTAGCAGCCTGTTCGTGCCGGATGGTTGGGCGAATTTTATACCACGATAAACTTTTTGCCGTGCACATCTACCACGTCTCTGCTGTTGGGCAGGTAGGCCTTGGTTTGCTGAAAATCAAAAGAGTCGCCTTTCGACAGGCTTTTCAGCCGGGCGATCATTTGATCGGTAAGCCGGTTGGATGTATTCTTAAACGTGGTGGTGGTGCCGTTTTTCGTGATGCGCAGGGTGAATTGAAAAATTCGGGAGCCCCGCGCGCAGCCTTCCACCTGTACATCGGAATGGCTTGCAATTTCCTGACGGGTGATCGCACCGCCGAATTTTCCGGCAAATACCACGTAGGCGCCGCCGTAGGGCTCCAGGCCTGCGACCGGGCTTGCGGTTGGATTGGATACTCCGGCCAGGAAGCCGGCGGGAAACATCAACAGGAAGAGATACAAGAAATGCATTGCCTTGTTTTTCATGACTAAAAGTTTTAGTGAACTGATTTTTTACACAAACGTGCGCCTATTTTTAATCCGAAAACCGGAACGCGCAACATCTGCCGGCCGGTGAAGACGGACGACCCTGTTTGGCTGTTGAATGCCGTTGATCGACGATACCGGTCGTTTGGCCAGAAGTAGTTGTTGAGATGGCTTCCAGAAAAATTTCAATTTTCAAACCATGAAAACTTCATCCTGCATTGCCCTGTTTCTGGCCCTTGCAGTCGGGCTGGCCGGGCAAACGCCGAGGCTGGTGGTTCCGCTGGGGCATTTGGCGGCCGTAAAAGCCGGGGCGTTTTCCAACGACGGGAAATGGGTGCTCACCTCCAGCTGGGATTTCAGCACGAAATTGTGGGACCTGGAAGGGCGCGAAATCTTCACCTTTACCAACCGGCAAGAACAATCGGCCGATGCCATCGCCTTGTCGCCAGATCAACGCCATGTACTTGCCTTAAACCTGGACGGCAGCGTCAACCTCTGGGACCTGAACGGCCAACTGCTCCAACCCTTTTCGGATAACCTGAGCGAAGAGGTTTGCATGGTCACGGCTTTTTCACCGGATGGAAAACAAGTGCTCACCGGCAGTTTGAGCAACCAGGCTAAATTGTGGGACCTGAACGGCCGCTGCTTGCAAGTATTCAAGGGAAACGACACCTCCAACCAGGAATGGAAAGCCGTTAGCGCCGTCGCTTTTTCGCCTGTGGGAAAAACTGTGCTCACCGGCAATTTCGACAATGAACTGGTGCTGTGGACGCTTGACGGACAACGCGTCCGGACCATCCGCCACCATACCGACTCCGTGCCGGGAACTGCGATCAGTTCGGTAGCCTTTTCCCCTGACGGACAAAAAATAATCAGCGCCTGCACCGACAATACCGTCAAAATGTGGTCGCTGGACGGGCAGCTACTCCGCACCTTTCCGACCACTCCAATCGGCAACCGCCGCGATGCCATCCAGGTGTCTTTTTCAGCCGACGGCAAAACAGTGCGCTGCATCAACGGCCCCCGGGAAGGTCAGGTGTGGGACCTCGACGGGAACCTTCTGGAGCAGTTGCCGGCCGGGCTCCGCGCCATTTCACCCGATGGCCATTTGCGGCTTATGCCGGCTAATGCATCCGCAACAGTGGGCGTTCTGCAAGATCACAAAGGGCAAGCTGTTCAAAACCTTTCCGGCCGTTCGAACGCCCTGGGCGATTTGTACTTTTCCGTTGACGGCAAACAACTTTTTGCTCCGGATCGAAAAACCCCGAAGGTTTCGGTCTGGGATCTTCAGGAGCGCAGTTTTCAGACCCTCCCCGCTTCCAGTGTTCCCGCTCACTGGATGACTTGGGATTGGCATTCTGAACTAAATTTGGTGGACAACGTCGGGATGCAGTTGGTCAAAGAAAACGGCGAGGTGTTGATTCAGAAGTTCAAAGGTTCCACGCATGACATCAGTACCCACCTGCTTGCTCCGGATGGAAAACATGTGCTCACCGGGCACCGCGATGGCCTTGCCCGTTTGTGGGACCTGAATGGAAATGTGGTTCGGGTTTTTTCCGGACATATCTACGAAGTGATGTGGCTCGCCTTTTCGCCCGACGGGCAACTATTTGCCACAGCAAGCGCAGGCAATACCACCAAGATCTGGTCGGTCGCCAGTGGCAAACTGCTGGCAACCCTCATCGGCATTGGCGACGACTGGGTAGTGCTCGACAACACCGGCCTTTTTGATGCCTCACCCGGCGCCTTGCGGGGTATGCACTACGTCGTCGGCCTGGAAGTGATCGAACTCGACCAACTCAAAGAGCGCTACTACGAGCCGGGTTTGCTGGCAAAAGCCCTGGGCTTTTCAAAAGGCTCCCTGCGCGAAGTGAGCGGCTTCGACACCATCGGCCTCTACCCGGCCATGCAGCTGCAACTCGACACGCCGGCCGGCCGCCTGCACATCCGCCTGCAGGA
>CAZVZH010000117.1:0-13558 GCA_964630705.1 uncultured Saprospiraceae bacterium
TCCCAGCCGCTTTCGCGAAATTCCACCGCCAGCCAGTCCAGCAGTTCGGGATGTGAGGGCAAGGCCCCTTGTACCCCGAAGTTTTCAGTGGTAGCAACAATCCCGGTGCCGAAAACCTCCTGCCAAAGCCGGTTGACCCATACCCGGGCGGTCAGCGGGTTGCGGGCATCGAACAACCAGTTGGCGAGTCCGAGCCGGTCCGGCGCATATTGCGCGGTGTCGAATGGGAAAATGGCGGCAGGCAATGCAAGGGGCACCGGTTCGGCGGGTTGGTCGTATTGCCCGCGCTCCAGGCGATGGGTGGTCCGGATGTGCGGACTGTCGCGCATGATCATTTGCCGCAGGGTATCGGCGGGTTGGACGAACCCGTTCAGAAAGGCCAGGGGCCCCTGTAGGTCGGCGGCCGTGAGGATCATGTACGGTTTGGGCGTTTCCAGATTGGGCACAAAACCGCTTTCCGGCAAGCGGTTAAAAAATGCGAAGGTTCCGTAATATTCCTGTGTCGTGATGGGGTCGTATTTATGGTCGTGGCAGCGCGCGCACTCGAAGGTGAGGCCGAGAAACGCTTTGCCGAAGGTGTTCGTCCGGTCGGCCACATATTCCACCCGGTATTCCTCGTCGATGATGCCACCTTCCTGGCTGATCTTGTGGTTGCGGTTGAAGGCTGTGGCCAGCAGCATCTCCTTGGTCGGTTCCGGGAGCAAATCGCCAGCAAGTTGCCAGCGTACAAAGCGGTCGACCGGCATGTTTTCATTTAAAGCCTGCACCACCCAATCGCGCCAGGGCCACATGGTGCGCGGGAGGTCGTCCTGATAGCCGTGGGTGTCGGCATAGCGGGCCAGATCGAGCCAGTGCATGGCCCAACGCTCGCCATAGGCCGGCGTGGCAAGCAGGGCGTCCACTTGGCGTTCGTAAGCATCCGGCCGCTGATCGGCCAAAAATTGCCGGGTCTGTTCGGGCGTTGGCGGCAAGCCCGTGAGCGTGAAGCACAGGCGGCGTAGCAGGCGGGCCCGGTCGGCAGGAGGCGCGGGATGCAAGCCCTGTTCGGCAAGTTTTTTTAAAATAAAAGCGTCAACCGGATTCGCTACCCGGTCGGTTGGTTCGATCGGCGGAACCGCCGGCCGCCTGGGCGGGATAAAAGCCCAGTGCGGCTTCCATTTCGCGCCCTGCTCGATCCACCGGACCAGCAGTTTTTTTTCAAAATCAGACAGTTGCAGGTGCGATTCCGGCGTAGGCATTACCGAATCGGGATTGGAGGAAAATATCCGGCGGACCAATTCGCTCTGCCCGGGCTTGCCGGGCACGATGGCGAAGCGGGGCGGTTGCCGGGAAGTATTTTTTTGGGTGGTCTGAGCAGAATCCTGTTCCAGTCTGGCAAGCGGAGCGAAAGCGCCGGCTTCAGTGTCGAGGCGCAGGCCGGCTTGCCGTTTGTTGGCATCTGGTCCGTGGCAAGCAAAACAGCGGTCGCTGAGAATGGGGCGGATGTGCCAGTTAAAATCCACCGTTTCCGGCAGCCGTTCCGGCGGGAAATGCTGGTTGCCCGGCCAGTTGGCCAGCCACAGGAGGGCTGCCGCCAGGGCAAGCGCGAGGATGATCCAGCGTTTTGTATACCTTTTCATGAGCCCGCGCAATTTACTGACTGGGAGCAACATTCGGTGCCCCGCCGGCTGGCAATGTTTTCAAAAAAACGGAGGGCGTGGAGCCGTTGTTTAATTTCCGTAACTTGGAGCCTATCCAAAATCGCATTTACCATGAAACATGCCTTCCTTTGTTTAATCGCCTGGTTGCTTTCGGCCACAGCCGCGCCGGCGCAAACCACCAACGTCCAAATCAACACTTCCTCCCGGCTGCAAACCATCGACGGCTTCGGCGCGCACCAGGGCAACAACCACACCAACCAAGCCTGGTGGCAACAGTTGTACTACGACGATCTGGGCGCTTCCATTTACCGCGTCGACCTGACGCCGCGGCTCGTAGCGCCCTACTCTACCCTGAGTTATTATTCGCCCTGGTTTATGGGCTCGCAAACCGATCACATCCTGAACCTGGAAGACCCCGATAATCCCAACGGCCCGGAAAACAACCGCGTGCGTACCTACACCGGCCCGCAAGATTACAGCCGCAATTTCGGCGGCTTTAATGCCCCGATCGCCGTCATGGGCCCTAACATAGAGGCGAACATCGCGCGGTTCCAATTCCCGGACGACGGGGCTATCGCTGCCGGCCTGGCGCGCAAAGGCCAATTGGGCGACTTCAAACTGATCGGCTCGCTCTGGTCGCCGGTACCCTGGGTAAAAGTGGCGTCGGGCAATACCTACACCCAAAACTGGTGGCCCGGCCCGGTAGCCGGTACCCCCTGGCCCTTTGTCTGGGGCGGCAATTTTGCCGGCGGCCGGCTCGACGTTTCCGACGCCCCCCTGGCGATCTTCGACGACACGCCTCTGGGCGGAACCGGGCCGACCAGCGCGCTCACGCAATTTGCGCGCAGCACGGCAGCTTATGTGTTGGGGTATCAACGGTATTTCGGCGTACAATTCTACGCCATCAGTATCCAGAACGAGCTCAATTTCGAACAGTTTTACAACAGCGCGACCTACCCGCTTTCGTCTCAGTACATTTCCGCCCTGAAAGCCATCCGGACCGAATTCGACAAGCACAACGAACTGCGCAACATCCTCCTCATGGGGCCCGAGGACTTGCTCGGCGGCGATGCCTACGGCTTGTGGGAATACGGCGGGCCTGTGCACAAAAACCTGCAATACCTGCGCAACATCGGCAACGACCCGGCCGCTCTGGCCGCGCTCGATTTTTTCTGTATCCACGGCTACGACAGCGACGGAGCGAGCTCGGCGGGCGCCAATCCCACCGCCTGGAACAGGTGGGTCAACGGCTGGCAGGCGAGTCCGGCGCCGGGTATTCCAGCTAATGTCCAAGGCTTTTCTGCCTTCGGCAAAAAATCGTGGATGACCGAAACCTCCGGCGAAAAGGCTGCCTGGCTCTACCCCGCGACCGGTTTTCCCGGCAACGGCGGCTGGAGCATCGCACTGAAAATTCATCAGGCGCTGACGACCGGCCGCGAAAGCGCCTGGCTGTACTGGACGTTTACCGAATCGGATGCCGGCGGCGGCGTCACCGATTACGCGCTTTCCAACCAAGCTACAGGCGACGCTGCGCCCAAGTTTGTAGCCGCCAAGCATTTTTTCAAATATATCCGGCCCGGCGCGGTACGGGTAGCAGCCAATGTGTCCGGCTCGGCTGAATTGTTGGCCAGCGCGTACGTGCACGATGCCGACCAGACCACCACTGTTGTGCTCGTCAACACTTCAGCTAACCAACGAACTGCGCTTTTGCAATTGGAAGGCGCCGCAGTGTTGCCCGATTTTGTTGAAACGTTTACGTCGAGCGCCGATAATTACTGGCAACCCGGAAGTTTTCAGCTCAGCAGTAATCAACTTCTGGTGACGGTGCCGGGTTATGGCGTAATGACGTTGCGGGGGTCGTGCTGCATTTCTTCTACCCGCGGGTTTGCCGTTTCGGGTGCACAACTTTTTCAAAATGAACCGAATCCGTTCAGCGGTTTTACACGCATCCGGTACCAGCTGGAGCGGCCAACCCGGCTTCGATTGAGTGTGCAGAATGTTTTAGGTGAAACGGTGGCGGTGTTGGCAGATGCGATTCAGCAGGCCGGGGAACATTCGGTGGAGTTCGACGGTTCGGGGCTGGCGCCAGGGACGTATTTTTATTGTTTGGAAACTGAGGAGGGGCGTGTTTCGGGGCGCATGGAGCGATTTTAACCTGTCAGGTTTGTTTTTACACCGTCATACTGACGGCGTTACCGCGCAAACCCAATCCCCCGACGCTGATAAACCGACAGTTTATCCTTGTCAAAGGTGAAGGACGCCACATCGTCCAGAGTGATCGTGTGCAGCGCATCCGCGACCGTGTCCTTTTTCGGCGTTTGTGCGATGCGCAGGGTCTGGTTTTTGATCGCGTCGTGCACCACCTGGCGCACGGTGCGGGCATTGCCGAAGTAGTTGTCGCGAAATTGGTGCAGGAAATCCATGTATTTGCCCAGGTATTCTCGGGCGTCTTCGTTGACCCGGTAGTTTTCTTCCTGAAACATGTGCAGCGCGATTTCGAGCAATTCGCCGGGGTTGTAGTCTTCAAAGCGCAACACCTTGTCGAATCGGCTGGCCAGCCCGGGATTGGCTTTGAGGAAGCCGTCCATATTTTCCGGGTAGCCGGCGACGAACACAAAAAACTCGCCGCGGTGGTCTTCCATGCGTTTGAGCAGGGTTTGAATGGCTTCGTCGCCGAAATCGCCGTGGGTGCCGCGCCCGCTGTTGGTCAGGGCGTAGGCCTCGTCGATAAACAAGACGCCGCCCATCGATTCCTCCACGCGTTCGGCAGTTTTGATCGCTGTTTGGCCCACGTAGCCGGCAACGAGGCCCTGGCGGTCGGTTTCGACCATGTGCCCGCGCTCGAGCACGCCGAGGGCTTTGTAAATGGTGGTGAGGATTCGGGCGACGGTAGTTTTGCCGGTACCGGGGTTGCCGACAAACACCGTGTGCAGGAAAAACCGGCCGAGCACGTCGCGGCCCGATTCGCGGTTGAAGCGCACCAGATGGACGAGTTCGCGGATGTCTTTTTTGATATCCTGCATGCCAATCAGGCTGTCGAGCTCATGCAGGGCTTTGAGGAGCAGATTTTCATCGACCGGGATGTTGGGCAAAGGCCGTTTGGCCACTACTTGCACTTTGGCCACATCTTCCAGGAGAATGATTTTAAGCGCTTCGGGCGGCAGGTCGCGTACCTCGGGGTTGGCCATCATGCGCAGGCCGAGCTGGATTTTCGCCTTGTCCAGCAGGTCGTACACAAAACGGGCGTTGCCAAACGAGCGGTCGCGGCGGCGGAAAGCTTCGATGATGTATTCGTCCACCAGGTCTTTGGCTTCCTTCGAGAGGATAATTTCTTTTTCCCGGCAGGCGTATTCGGCGATGGCGCTGAGTTCCTGCGGCAAATAGTCGGTAAACTCGAACGTCATTTTAAAACGGCTGCGCAGGCCGGGGTTCGAGTCGAGGAAGGTTTTCATTTCCTTGGGGTAGCCGGCTACGATGACGGCCAGGTCGCCGGCGCCATTAGACATTTCCTTGACCAGTATTTCGATCACTTCCTTGCCGAAATCTTTGGAGTCTTCCGACGAACGGGCCAGCGAGTAGGCCTCGTCGATAAACAGTACCC
The DNA here is from genome assembly GCA_964630705.1 of uncultured Saprospiraceae bacterium. Taxonomy (GTDB): domain Bacteria; phylum Bacteroidota; class Bacteroidia; order Chitinophagales; family Saprospiraceae; genus M3007. The sequence goes on from CAZVZH010000117.1 coordinate 5,242, forward strand.
CGCCCCGCGCCAGTTCGATAGCTTCCTTCACCTTGGGCGCCGTTTGGCCGATGTATTCGCCGACCAGGTCGGTGCGGTCCACTTCATGCACGTGCCCTTTGCTGAGCAGGCCCATTTTTTTGTACAGCCGGCCCATCATTTTGGCGACGGTGGTTTTGCCCGTGCCGGGGTTGCCGATGAACACGGAATGCACGTTGATGTTATCCTTCTCCTCTATGCCTTTTTCTTTCCTAAGTTGTAGAAATTGAAGGTATTGCGCGTGTTCCCGCACCTTTTCTTTTATTTCCGTCAGGCCGATCAGCGCGTCGAGGCGGGCCAGCACTTCGTGGAACGATTCGTGGTCTTCTTCTTCGGGTTGGAGGTAAATAGGCTGGCCTTTATCGGGCAGCCACACGCCGTTGATGCCTTCCTCCCAGTCGGCGCCCACTTCGAAGGGCATGACGGCCAGCAGTTGGTCCATAAACACGATTTCGGCAGTGTAGCGGTCGTTGCGCCAAGAGCCTTTGACGTTGCTGCCCCAGCCGGCGGTAATTTTCACGCCATCGTCGCCTTTTTCCACGCGGTGCAGGCGAACGACCTGGCCTTTCAGCTCGCGGGCGTCGTTGTAAAATTTGATGAACAACTCGCACTGCCACTGTTTGTTGGCCAGCAGGTTTTTCAACACCACTTCGGCGTAGATGTAGCGGGTTTCCTCGCCGTTGAAGCGGCGCAGGTAGTGGCGGTCAAACTCCGGGGTGTCGTCGTACGGCCCTTCGTACATGCGCAGCGAGCTGATCTGGCAATAAGGGTTTTGCGTTTTCGTGATGGTTTTACCGGCATCTTCGATATAAAAGTAGCGGGTGGCCACTTTTTCACCTTCGATCCAGGCTTCCCAGTAGTAGGCGCCTTTTTTCCAAAAAACACCCTCTTGCTTGTTGCCCCAACCTTCGCGGATGTAGCCCACCGGGTCGAACTTGCTCACTTTGCGGCGAAAGGGCAGGACGCAAATTTCCTTCTTTTGCTTTTTGACGGCGTAGCAGCGAATTTCGACGTTGACCTCCCAGTCTTCAATGTCAAAAAATTTGTTGTAAAACGAGAGTTCAGCGTAGATGTACGTCGTCTCATGGCGGTCGAATACCTGGCGGTATTTCTTTTTATTGTCGGCCAGCCATTCGGTGGATGAATAAATCTTGAGCTCCCGGAATTTCCAGCGTTTGGAATCCGGGGTTTCTTCAGGCGATTGCGATTGATGGGATCCGAAATACATGCAGCTCGAGTTGAATTCCGGACAAAGGCGCCGGGTGTTGCGGTTAGAAAATTCGCGACCGCAAATTAATCACAGTCCTTCGAAAAATAAAACAAAGGATTTTAAAATCGGGAAAAATCCTGCTACGCGGGTAGCCGGGGCGGTTGAAAATCTGTTTTTCCAATAAACCCCTCGGCCTCCCACTTGTTCAGTGGACAAACTCTACTTTTGCGTCAGCGTTTTTTTTGCCTATGCACCTTCAACTCGCCGAAACCGACGAAGCCATCCTGGCCTGCCGCGACGTGATGCTCGCCTTGCGCCCGCACATACCCGAAGGGCAATTTTTAGCCCTGGTACGGGAAAATATGCGCGAAGGGTACCAGCTGGCGTACATCGAACAAGATGGAAAAGCGGTGGCGGCCATCGGTTTCCGTCCATTGCAATTTTTGTTCAACGGCAAACATTTTTACATCGACGACCTCAGCACCCTGCCTGAATACCGCGGCAAAGGGTATGGCAGCCAACTACTCGACTACGTGGCCGGCCTGGCGCGCCAAAACGGCTTTGAAGTCATTACGCTCGACTCCGGCTTCCACCGCCACGACGCCCACCGGCTTTACCTCAACAAAGGCTTCCAAATCGCCTCGCTCCATTTTTCCAAAAAAATCCAATAACCCCAAATTAACCACATTCCCCACATTCCCCACATTGACCACATTGACCACATTTAAAATTCTATGGCAACTATAAAATTTCTATTCGAAGATAAATCCATCCCTGAAAAAACCGTCACCGGAAAGCTGGTCGACCAATCCATTCTGGAAATCACGGAAGACCACGACATCCACCTCAACCACAACTGCGGCGGCGTTTGCGCCTGCTCCACCTGCCACGTGTACATCGAGCGCGGCGAGGAGTTTTTGGAGGAAATTTCGGACAAGGAGGAAGACTTTATCGACCGCGCCATCAGCCCCCGGCTGGAAAGCCGCCTCGGCTGCCAATGTATTATTTTGGACGATGCGGCCCAAATCACCGTAACCATTCCCGATCAGCGGCAAATCATCGGACACGAACACTAAGCGGCTATGAAAATACTCATCATCGGCATGGGCCCTGGCATAGGGCTTGCCCTGGCCCGGCGGTTCGGCGCGGCGCGTTTCGAGGTGCTGATGCTGGCCCGCGATGCGGAAAAACTCCACAACATCGAAGCGGAACTGGCAGCAGCCGGGATCGCCACCCGCTCGTATGCCGCAGATATTGCCGACCCCGAAGCCTACTTCAAATGCCTGACACAAATCGCCGCCGAACACCCCGATCTCGATATTTTGCACTACAACGCCAGCGCCTTCAACCCCGCGCTCCCCTCCGAACTGGCGCCAGAAGTTTTGGAAAAAGACTTCAGTATCAACACCATGGGCGCCTTACGCGCCGTCCAGGCCTTTCTACCGGCAATGAAAAACCGGGAAAAGGGGTCGATTTTCATGACCGGAGGCGGCTCCGCGCTAAAAGCCCCGCCCGAGCTGGTGGCCCTGAGCATCGGCAAAGCCGGCATGCGCAACCTGGCGCTTTGCCTGGCGCAGGAGCTGGCGCCCACCGACATTCAGGTCGCCACAGTGACCATTTGCGGCATGGTGGCGCCCGGCACGCGCTTCGACCCGGAACGGATAGCCGGCGAGTTTTGGCGCTTGTATCAACTCCCGAAGGAACAATGGGAGCGCGAAGTGGTCATGCAGTAAGGTGTTGTTCCATCCAGGCCAGGGTATAGGCAAACACCGCCGCTTTTTCCGGTTCGTTGTGAATTTCGTGGTACAAGCCGGGCCATTCCCGGAACACGACCGGCCCGCTGAGGCGTCCGGCCAGGTCGCGCGTGCCGGCCGGGGAAGTCAGCCGGTCGTCGGCGCCGTGCTGGAGCAGGAGCGGCAGCGGCGTTGGGCCGGCGTAGCGGTCGAGCCAGATGGCCGCGTCGAGAAAATCGATGCCGGCGGCGAGGCTGAGCCGGTCGTGCACCAAGGGGTCTTTTTGATAGGCCTCCACCACGGCGGGGTCGTGCGAAATGAACGGCACCGCCAGCCCGTTGGGCAGCCGCAACGTCGGCAAAATTCGGTAGAGCAAGCGCCCGGCCAGCACTTTGAGCAAAGGCGCCGGAAAAGCCAGGCGCACCCAGGGCGCCGTGGCCACCACCCCGGTCAAATCCGGCCGGCGCCGCAACAGGTAATTCAGCGCCAGGTTGCCGCCGAGCGAATGGCCGTACAGAAAATGCGGCAAGCCGGGGTAGCGCCGGCGGGTTTCGGCGAGCGCCTGGCCAATGTCGTCGAGCACTGCATTCAGGTTTTTGGCGTGGCCGCGCAAGCCTGCGCTTTGGCCAAAACCCTGGTGGTCGTAGCCCAACACCGCTACTCCGCGCGCGGCGTACCAGCGCGCCAGGTGGTCGTAGCGGCCAATGTGTTCGCCGATGCCGTGCACGAGCGTGAGCGCAGCCCGGGGCTGCTCGGCAGGCCAATGGCAGGCGTGGATACGCAAGCCCTGGGCGTTGTTCCATTCAAGTGTTTCCATAAATTTACTGGTTGGGATACGTTCGCGTTTCGTTGGCAAATGCAACCACCCGCGCTTGCGGAAAATCAGCGCGCATTTTTTCCTGTAAAAACTGCCAGGCTTCGGGCAGGGTAAAAAATGCGCCGACATAGTAGCAATACCCTCCGCCGGGCTCATCGAACAAGTACACGGTTTGGTGCTTGCGCAGGGCCGGCGCGCCGGCGGGCAAAGGCTTGGGCGTGCAGGCAATTTCGATGGTATAGCCGGTAAACGTGTGCGGCAGCGGCTTGGGCACATTGCCCTTTCCGCCTTCGCTGAGTTCGGAAAAATAATCGCCGGCGGTTGCGGGAGCCGGCCGTTTTACGGGTTCGGACAGCTGCCGCGCCGGAGCGGGTGTTTCCGCAGCCATTTTGGGCGATGTGGGCGCTAAAGGCGCCGGTTGGGGCGCCAACCCAGCCAGTTGCAACCAGGGGGCCCGCGCCGCCGAATCCGCCCCCACGCCTTTCAGCCACAGTTCCACCCGGCGGTTTTCCAGTTTTTCGGCGTCGGAGCAGCGCGCGCCGCGCCCGCAGCGGTTGAGCGGCTTGCTTTCGCCCAGGCCTTTCGCTGTTATCCGCCGCGCCGGGACGCCTTTTTTTACCAGATGATCGCGCAGCACGGCCGCCCGTTTTTGCGACAGACGCAAATTGTACGACGTACTGCCGCTGGCATCGGTGTGGGCCTGAATTTCGGCGCGCACCGCCGGGTAGTGCCGCAGCAAATCGGCCAGTCGGTTCAGCTGACGCAGGCCGTCGGGCCGCACGGTAGTCCGCTCGGCCGAAAATTCCACCCCGTGCAACACCAGCCGCAGCACGCCGGCGGGCGCCTGGAGCTGGGCCCGCAGGGGCGGGGCGGACAAACCAAACAGCGGCAGCAGAAACAGCAGGAACAAACGCATGGCACGGAAAGCCGGAAAAACAGGCCGTGGCAAAAGTAGGCGATCCGGCGCTTTTCACCAGATTTTCCGAAAATTCCGGAAGTTTGTCCCATGCGAATCGTTTTTATGGGCACGCCCGAATTTGCCGTGCCGTCTCTTGAAATTTTACTCGAACACGGCTACAAGGTGCCGGCGGTGGTCACGGCGCCCGACAAGCCCGGCGGCCGGCAGGGCCTGCAGGAGTCGGCCGTGAAAAAGTTTGCCCGGAGCCGGGGCATTCCCGTGCTGCAGCCGCCCAAACTGAAAGACCCGGAATTTCTCGAGCAACTCCGCGCCCTGCAAGCCGACCTGCAGGTCGTGGTAGCCTTTCGCATGCTCCCCGAAGTCGTGTGGGACCTGCCGCCACTGGGTACCCTCAACTTGCACGGCTCCCTGTTGCCCAATTACCGAGGCGCCGCGCCGATCAACTGGGCGATCATGCGCGGAGAAAAAGAAACCGGGCTAACGACCTTTTTGCTGCAACACGAGATTGACACCGGCGATATTTTATTGCAGGAAAAAACGCCCATCGGCGAAAATGAAACCGCCGGCGACCTGCACGACCGCATGATGCTGCTCGGCGCCCAATTGGTGTTGCGCACGGTGCAGGCTATTCAAAACGGCACGGCGCACGTTCGGCCCCAAAACGACGGCGAAGCCTCCCATGCGCCAAAAATTTTTACCGAAACCTGCCGGATCGACTTCGACCGGCCCACGCAGCAAGTGCACGATTTCATTCGCGGCCTCAGCCCCTACCCTGGCGCCTGGACGCTGTTGGACGGGAAAACGCTCAAAATTACGCGCACCGAAAAAGTGGAGCCGGCAAACTTGCCCCAGGCCCTGCCCGCACCAGGCAATTTCATTTCCGATGGAAAAAACTACTTGTGGATCGGCACGGCCGACGGTTGCATCCGGGTGCTGGAACTTCAGCTGGAAGGCAAGCGCCGCATGGCTGTGCGGGATTTTTTGAACGGATATAAGGTCGTTTGACCAGCACAAAAAAGTGAAAGCCGCCGGGCGGCACAGGCCGACACCGGCGGCATAACACCGTTCTAAACATTCAATAGAACAGGATCCGCATTTGGTTATTTACTGGCGGCAGTGATGCCGGCCATGGTGCCCGTGGCCTCCCAACGAACGACTTTTCCGTCGGGTCCGAAGGTCCAGTTCATTTGAACTTCATCGGTGTAAGATTTGCCTGTCGCTACGACTATGCCTTCGATGTGGACGTCGGCAACCACGGTATTGCCCGTTTCCCGGTAATTGCTGGGCAGAAAAACCCGAACCTGAACGCTTTTACCGACGATTTCAAAAAACTGGCCGGCGCCGGCAACGCCGTTGTGGGTGCCGGCAAACGGGATCAGGGCCGGGTCGCCGGCGTGCGTCCACACGACGGCGGGATCGAGGGTGGCCAGGATACCCGGGATATCGCCGGCGCCGAATCTGGCGTAGTTGTCGATTACCGTTTGCACGCGGGCGCTTTGAGCGGAGAGGGCGTTCAGGGTCAAGGCAAAGAGACAGGAAAGAAGCAGGGTGCTCGTTTTCATTTTTCCAATATTTAGATGGTGTAAAATCTGGTGTTGTTGACAAGACAAAGGTGGGCCCTCGCAGACCGCGCCTGCAATCCACGGAAACGAGGGTTTTGTCCTCCCCGAAAAAGGGGACAAGCCGTTGACCAAAAATTTTTTTTACAAAATGCGCGGTTTCACCACATCAGATCCACAATCGCCAGGGTGCCGAAAACCAGGCTGGCGATGCCGTTGGTGGTAAAAAAAGCCAGGTTGACCCGGCTGAGGTCATCGGGTTTTACCAGGCGGTGCTGGTAAATGAGGAGGGCGAGAAAAATACCGGTGCCCAACCAAAGCAAGTCCTGGGCTTCGGGCACCCGGGCGTGCAAAACGCGGGCGGCGTATACCATAAACACCGCGGTGGCCAGGTGCATCCATTCGGAAATACGCAAAGCCCTGACCTTACCGAACATGGCCGGAATGGAATACAATTGCTGGCTTTGGTCGAAGGCCTCGTCCTGCAAAGCATAGATCACGTCGAAGCCGGCCGTCCAGAACAACACCGCCAAGCCGTAGAGCACCGGCGGCCAGTCGAACCGGCCCGTCACGGCCAGGTAAGCGCCTACGGGGGCCAGCGACAAGCCCAGCCCGAGTACCAGGTGGCACAGCCAGGTGAACCGTTTGGTGTAGCTGTAGCCCAGCACCACCGCCAGGGCTACCGGCGAGAGCCAGAAGCAGAGCAGATTGATGAACCAGGCCGTAGCCATGAAAAAGGCGCAGTTGAGCAGTACGAAGGTCAAGGCAGCGCGCGGGCTGATCACACCGGCGGGAATTTCGCGCGTTTGCGTGCGCGGGTTGGCGGCGTCTACCTCCCGGTCGAGCCAGCGGTTGAAGGCCATGGCCGCACTGCGGGCGAAAACCATGCAAAGCACCACCAGTCCGAGTAAATGCCAACTCAAACCCGAGGCCTGTTCGGCGGTGGCGATAAAGAAGCCGAGCAAAGCGAAGGGCATGGCAAACAAGGTGTGGCTGAATTTGACCAGGGACAGGTAGTTTTTCATGGCGGCAAAAATGCGCAGAATCTCAAAGAAAATTCCAAACATGCGCTAAACAATAGAACCTTGATTCCGTTGCTGTATTGGGGTAATTTTGCTGATTCGTTCTGCTGTTTTGGGCGAATATTTTTTTGAGGCGACCACGAGGGCCGCCCCTACGCGGGCAACCGTTTTAACCATTCCGATAACAATCAACTATTTCACCATGAGTTTACGCTTAGGAGACCAAGCTCCCAACTTCAAGGCCCAGACCACTGCCGGGCCCATCGATTTTCACGAATACCTGGGCGCTGGCTGGGGTATTCTGTTTTCACACCCTGCTGATTTCACACCGGTCTGCACCACTGAGTTGGGCCGCACCGCCCTGCTGAAAGAAGAGTTTGCAAAACGGGGCGTGAAAGTGCTCGCCATCAGCGTCGACCCGCTCGACAGCCACAAAGAATGGGTGAAGGACATCGACGAAACCCAACACTGCACCGTCGACTTCCCAATCATTGCCGACCCCAACCGGGAGGTGGCAACCTTGTACGACATGATCCACCCAAATGCTTCGGCAACCGCCACCGTGCGGTCGCTGTTTGTGATTGGCCCGGACAAAACCATCAAACTGATGATCACCTACCCAGCCTCTACTGGCCGCAACTTTTTCGAGGTGTTGCGCGTCGTCGATTCGTTGCAACTGACCGCCAAGCACAGCCTGGCTACGCCTGCCGACTGGCAGCCAGGGCAAGACATGATCGTGGTGCCCGCCGTTTCCACGGAAGATGCCATACAGCGGTTTCAAGACGTGAAAGTCGTCAAACCATACCTGCGCTACACGAAAGGGCCGAAGTAACGCGAACGGTTCGTTCGCAACCAAACGCGACCCCGCCGGCGCCAGCCGGCGGGGTCGCATCTTTTTGTACGGGCTGCTACGGCGCCGGAAACCCTACCATTTGCAGCAATTTTTTGGCGAACACTAGGCCGCTTCGCGCCCGCCATGCGGCTACCGCGTGGCCGCCTGCGTGGCTGCCTGCGTGGCCGCGCTGGCATGCTACCGCGT
>CAZVZH010000118.1:0-13461 GCA_964630705.1 uncultured Saprospiraceae bacterium
GACCCTCCCGATTTCAAATCGGGATGCGCTACCGGACTGCGCTACATCCCGAGTGGTGCCTGAGAAAAATAACTCCAAAACACCGGGGTAAAAAAAAGCCCGCAGGGCGGGCTTTGCGGATGGGGCGGGATTCGAACCCGCGGTACAGGTTTTACCCGTACGTCGGTTTAGCAAACCGATGGTTTCAGCCACTCACCCACCCATCCGGCGGCTTGGCTAAAAGCGGACGCAAATGTAGCGCCAAGCAAAACTAATTGCCAAACAAAACTTCATTTCTTTTTAGTTCCAATGGAATGGACCGGGCACCTGGCGGCCTTACTGGTTCAGGCTCATTTTGATCTTTTTTTCCAATTCGGAAACGGTGTCTTTAAAGATCATGTCGGTATCCATCATGTCCTGCACCGCTTTGCAAGAGTAAATGACAGTGCTGTGGTCGCGTCCGCCGAAGGTTTCGCCAATGGACTTGAGCGACTTGTTGGTCAGTTTCTTTGCCAGGAACATGGACAATTGGCGGGCAATTACAATGTTGCGTTTGCGGGTTTCCTGATGCAGGCGTTCCACAGGAACATTAAAATGTTCGGCGACCAGTTCCTGGATAAATTCGACCGTGATTTCCTTGTTGATGGTAGTAACGAAATTCCGGATTACTTCCTTCGCCAGGTCGATATCTACGTCCCGGCGGATCAGGGTAGATTGGGCCAGCAAGCTCACCATGACGCCTTCCAGTTCGCGGATGTTGTTTTTGATATTGTAGCAGATGAACTCGAGTACGTCATTTGGAATGTCGACGCCTTCTTCCTCCATTTTGGCGCCGAGGATGGCCATGCGGGTTTCCAGATCGGGCGCCTGCAAGTCGGCGCTCAAGCCCCACTTGAAGCGGGAGATCAGCCGGTCTTCGATGCCTTCCAGGTCTTTAGGGGGGCGGTCGCAAGTCAGGACGATTTGTTTGCCGTTTTGGTGCAGTTGGTTAAAAATGTGGAAGAAAATTTCCTGGGTTTTTTGTTTGCCGGAAAGAAATTGAATGTCATCCAAAATGAGGACGTCTACCATCTGGTAGAAATTCACAAAATCATTTACGGCATTGTTTTTAATGGCCTGGATGATTTGGTTGGTAAATTTTTCAGCGGAAACGTACAGGACGATCTTATCCGGAATTTTACTCACAATTTCATTGCCGATGGCGTGGGCCAGGTGCGTCTTTCCAAGCCCGACGTCGCCAAAAACAACCAAGGGGTTGAAAGCGGTGCCGCCCGGTTTTTTTGCTACGGCAAGCCCGGCGTTGCGGCCCAAGCGGTTGCAATCGCCTTCGATAAAATTTTCAAACAAGTAATTGGGATTGAGTTGATGGTCGATTTTGACCCGGCGAATGCCAGGAATAATAAAGGGGTTTTTGATCATCTCCGCATCGAAGACGCCGGGTACCGGTTCGTTGTCTTTGTCGGCAGAAGGCGCGATACTGGCTGCGTGCCCAGCCGGCTTTGGATCCCGTGTAATGCCATCCAGAATATGGTAAAGCAAACGCCCGCGTTCGCCAAGTTCCTGGCGAATGCTGGTTTTCAATAATTGAACGTAGTGCTCTTCCAGCCACTCATAAAAAAACTTGTTCGGCACCTGAATAGTCAACTCACTGTTATTCAGATGAACAGGCCGGATCGGCTCAAACCACGTTTTGAAACTTTGTGGCGTTACATTTTTCTTGATGATACGCAGACAGCTGTCCCATACCATTTGGCAGTCCTTCGTCATACCTAAACGGTGCATTTGGTGCAGGAGAAACTCCAATAAAATTCTGTTACGAAAAGTGTATTTTGATCGAGACAGGGAGACAAAGTTTTGTTTTTTCCGGCAATCCAGAAAACAGTTTTAACATTTTTCGACAAAAAAAATTCCCCTGTAATTTCCACTCTTGACCCATCGGTAGAAATGGAATTGTCTACCTGTTGATTATCAATCCACTAGGCCAGTTGGCCTGAAAAAAGTATCTTTTTTGAACTATTATTTTGGAAAAAAGTGTATTAACTTTTTTTACTCTGGAATAAATAAAGTTTTGAAGAAATTTCCTTTGGTGGCAAATTGGAGGAGGCTTTCCTGCAATGGCGGTTATTCCCGATACTTTCCATCCCCGAATCAACTGAAAACCAAGGGCTAAGCCAGCGTTGACGAACCCTTGTAAGGCCTCAAAATCTAGCAGGGATTTTTGCCTGGCCCGCCGGACCTTTCCTTTGGAATTTAGCAATGCTTTTTAGCGCGAAAGACGTAAAAGAATTGTTGAGTAGCGCTTGTAGGATAAGCTCAACGAAACCAGTAAATTAGGCGAAATCAAAATAGTTGACCGGCTTCTGTGCGTACGGCAATGATGGCCCGCTGTAATGGCGAGGGCGCCGGTTGTTCTTCTGCCAGGGCAAGAATTTTTTCAACCAAAGCCTGAGCGTCTTCGTTTGGTTGGAGGCCTTCGGCCGCTTGGGCAATCAGGCCGAGGGTTTGCGTTTTGGCAATGGTGATGATTTGCCAGAGTGTTTCCGACACAAAAAGTTGTTGCGAGGTGTTGTGCTCAAACTCCTGACTGATAGCCAGCATGAGCATGCCTTTCAATTCGGAAACCGTCATGCCTGGCGTACGGATGCGGAGCAAGCTGTTCGTGATTTCAACCCGATCACATAAAAGTGTCAGGCGTTCATACGCCTGCAAGCGCAAGGGGAGTGTGATTTTTTGCGCTTCCTGCCGGAGGTGCATGCGGTCGATGCGCTGGCGTTCATCCAGCAACATTTTTAACAGGAAATAAGCCGTGAAAAAAACAATTAAGGCTGGTACGGTATATTTCAACAATTCAAAGAATAACTCCATTTCAATTAGGCTTGGATTTTTTAAACGGGTGGCAAAGGTAATTCTCCGGGGCTAAACATTTCGAGCCCCTAAACCGTTTTATTACCGTACTTTTGCAGCATCATTCGAATTATAGTTTATGAGTGCAGTAACTGAAATATCAACATCAGCACCAATTTCCCTTACCGAAGGCGCCCTGAATCAATTGCGCCAAATCAAGCAACAGGAAAACATTCCAGATACTTATGGCCTCCGCGTTGGCGTAAAAGGCGGCGGCTGTTCGGGGTTTTCCTATGTGCTGGGCTTCGACACCCCGCAGGAAAATGACGACGTTTTTGAAATTGACGGTCTTCCGGTATTGCTCAATAAAGCGCACGCCATTTACCTCATTGGCATGGAAGTGGATTTTGTAAACGGCCTGGATAATCGCGGCTTTACCTTTCGCAACCCGAATGCTTCCTCTACTTGCGGCTGCGGCACGTCGTTCTCTGCGTAAAAATCATCAAAAGCAACCCGGCTAAAAAAACGCGGCCGGTTAGGAACATCCCTAACCGGCCGCGTTTTTAATTAAGTTTACTCGAAGGCAACTACAAAAGTGCTCTTGAAGCCTCTCGCAGCCGCCTTTTTTTGTTGGTTGGCTGCTTCTTTTCGCGTAGCGTACGGGCCGATAATTAGCTTAAATGCCGCAACGCCATTGGCCTCCTCATGGTTAATGACCACCTTTCCAGGCCAAATACTTTGTAATTGTGCGATTTGCTGAAACAAGTTTTCCGTAGTGGTCAAAACAGCCAACTGCAAGCCAAAGCCCTGACCTTTTACGGTTTTAAGTTCCACCTGATAAACCTCTGAAACAGCCGCCGCCGGGCTTTTAGCCATAGGGGCCGGGCTAACTGCCGCGGGTGAGGGCGCCGAGCTGTACACTGCCGGTGCGACGCCGGTGGCAGGCGCTGCGTTTTGTGGCGACTTGACCAACTGCGTTTTTGCAGCAGCCACAGAGGTCGCTTTCGGTGCAGCTGCCGCAGCAGGGGCCGCGGCCGAAGCCTCCAAGCTGGCGGGCAGTACTTTCGTGGAATAGGCGGCTGGCTGAACGGCAGCAGTACTTGTGCCGGCAAGCACTTCAATCCGAACTTTTGTAACGCCATCGCGCAACAAACCAATGGCCTCCGCTGCTTTCCTCGACAAGTCGACCACATAGCCGTCAATAAAAGGGCCCCGATCGTTCACCCGCACTACGACGGATTTGCCATTGTCTAATCGGGTGACTTTAAGGCTGGTGCCGAAGGGCAAACTTTTGTGCGAGCAAGTGAGCAGATTTTTGTCATATATTTCGCCGCTTGCAGTTTTGCGGCCGTGGAGCGCGTCAGCGTAATATCCGCATTTGCCAAATTCTTCCCGGGTGTTTTGAGCCGTAAGGCCGGCAGAATGGGTGGTGGCAAATACAAAAATACCGATGAAGAGAATGAAGGTTCGGCGCATCATTATGTAGTTTTAGTGTTAAGAGTTAGAAACAAAGGTAAGGAGGCCGGTATCGCACTTGCAAGAATCAGCGCTGATTTCCTTGATTTTCAGATATTTGGAAGGTTATTTTGCTGTAAAAATAAGTCTTTGGGTGTAATAACGCATCTTTCACTGTTTTCTTGAAGCGCCTATGAGAAAATTCAATGCCCTCGATCGCCAACGCCAGATATACCTGGGCGGCGCTACCGGAACCCGCCAACTTATCCCCTTCGACCCGGAAACCCTCGAGCTAAAAGCCCGGCAAAAAATGAGCCCGGCAGCGGCAGCTTACATTATCGGCGGCGCTGGTCAGCAACATACGGTTGGCAACAACCGCAGTGGATTCCAACCCTGGAAAATCGTGCCGCGTATGTTGCGAAATGTGGAAGACCGGTCTTTGGAAACCCATTTGCTGGGGCATTCCATTCCTGCGCCCTTCTTCCTGGCGCCAATCGGCGTTCTGGAAATGGCGCACCCGGAGGCCGACCTGGCCGTCGCCAAGGCTGCCAACCAACTGGGCCTGCCCTATATTTTTTCCAACCAGGCTTCTGTGCCCATGGAGGTTTGTGCGGCCGCGATGCCTGCCAGCCCGCGCATGTTTCAATTGTACTGGAGCCGCTCCGACGAATTGGTGGTGAGTTTTTTGCAGCGGGCTAAAATCTCGGGCTGCTCCGCCATCGTCGTCACACTCGACACTACGATGCTGGGCTGGCGTACGCAGGATTTGGATTTGGCCTACCTGCCTTTTCTGCAAGGCATGGGCATCGCCCAGTATACCAGCGACCCCGTGTTCCGGCAGTTGATGGACGTACCGCAAACGGAACATGACGCACGGCCGGCGCCGGGCTGGGAAGCCATCCGGACCCTGTTGAGCGCTACCCGCAAGTTTCCCGGCCCGTTCTGGGCCACTTTGCGCAGCGGCGCCGGCTTGCGGGCAGTACGCACGTTTATCCGGCTCTATTCCCGGCCCAATATTACCTGGAAAGACCTCCCGTTTTTGCGAAAACACACCGATTTGCCCATAATTCTCAAAGGGATACTGCACCCCGACGACGCCCGTAAGGCGCTCGATTACGGCGTCGATGGCATCTATATTTCCAATCACGGCGGCCGCCAGGTCGACGGCGCCATCAGTGCCATAGAAGCCCTGCCGCCCATTGCTGCCGCCCTGCGCCAAAAAGTTCCTATTCTGATCGACAGCGGATTCCGCGGCGGCGCCGATGTTTTTAAAGCGCTGGCGCTTGGCGCCACAGCTGTTGGAATCGGCCGGCCCTATTGCTATGCCCTCGCCCTCGCCGGCCAGCCGGGCGTGGAAGAACTTCTGCTCAACTGGATGGCCGATTTTGAACTCACCATGGGACTAGCCGGCTGCAAAAATATCGATGAAGTGCGCTCCGCAGAATTGCTGCAGAATTAAGCCATGCCCTACTGCGCCGTTCGCAGCAATTTAACCGGCCAATGCTGGTCGCCTTCCTGTATGTCCACCCAATACACACCGGCGGATGGGAATAATTCACCAGGTAAATAAAAGCGGCTTTCCGAAAAACTCCGCTCCGCCAGTAGTCTGCCGGCCGCGTTAAAAAGGCGGAGTATTCTGGTAGCCTTGCCATTTTCCAGTGCGCGATTTGCCAACCATACTCCCGAGGCGCCGATGGGGTTGGGGTAGGCCGTCCAACTTTGGTCGACATATGTGTCTGATGTCAGCCGGCTCCATTTCAAGGCCGGATTTCGCGCCTGCCCGGTTAGGGTAAAGGCTGCGGCAGGAGTTGGCGTATTTGTTACCTGCAGGTGCTCGCTCATCCATCCGGAGGTTTTGGTTTTAAAAACGATCTCAAAAAAGTCGCACGAAGAATGGAGCGCTTCCTGTGCCGTTTGCGATGGATCAAAGCTTATCGTCAGGCAGTCTTTCCCCTGGGGGCGAATGGCCAAATGTTGCCCGCTCATGCCGGCCGTCAACGGTTTCACCAGCAGTATTTCCAGTGCCCGGGCGTCGTATGTCAAGGTAAATTGAGCGGCGGCAATGCCGCTCCAGCTGGCTGCAAACCGGACCCGGACAGTTTGTCCCGCCCAAAAATTCATATCGCTGACCTGAAGGGGCCACTCGCCGGATTTCCCCCGGTCGGTTGCCTGTTGTTGCGCACTGCTGACAGCGTTGCCGTTCACATCGCCCACTTTCAGCCCGATAAAATTAGCGAGCGCCGGCCCGCTGCCCGGCGACCAGTCCAGACCTTCCGGGAAGGGACTGGCGAACGGGTTGAGCGGGTCGGGAAACACGTAATTGCTGGGGAGGAAGCGCCAGGATTTGGTGAGACTCAGGCTGCTGTCGATACCGAGGATCAGCCGGCGCAAGGTCACGATGTCGAACGTTGTGATGGAGCGTGAGTTGTTGGCGTCGGCCGCAATAAGTTTGTATGGCGTTTCCAAAGGAGTGATCCCAAGGATATGTTTATTGATCAGCACCAGGTCGTAGGTGCTGACGCCGTTGAGCGGGTTGTCGTTGCGTTCGGGGTAGATGCCGGCTGCCAGGCAGTCTGCATCCGTCAATATTTCAAAGGCGCCGCTCGAAGGCGTGATTTGCAGCGGTTGGTTGCACACCCGCACCTGGCCTATGCCTTCGCCGGTTTCGGTCCGGATGGTTCCGCTCATCGCCACGGATGCGGCGGCGGGCAGGCTGAACACCGAGTCCAGCGGAAAGGTCCACAAGCCCCGGGCATAGCTGGCGGCCATCAGTTGGTTGCGCACGGGGTTGCGCTCCAGGTCGAAGACTGGCACGAAAGGCAGGTTTTTGCCCAGCCGTTGCCATTGCGCGCCGCTGTTTAAGGAAACATAAACGCCGGCGTCGGTGGCTACGAACAGTACGCTGTCGGCATGCCCGGGCAACACGTACAGGTCGTTGACCGGCACATTGGGCAGGTTGCTGCTGATGTCGGTCCAGCTGGCGCCGTTATCGTTAGAGCGGTGCACGTGCGGGATGTATTCGTTGTCGCGGAAGCCGGAGTGGGTCACATACATCCGGTTGGGCGCGCTGGGCGAAGCGATGACGGAGGTGACGTAGCGGTCGGGGAGTCCGGCGCTGATTTTAGTCCAGGCGCCGCTGGGTTCGCGGCGCCAAACATTGCCATCGCTGGTGCCGGCGAGCAGCTTGTCCGGGAGCAGGGGCGATTCGTCGAGGCAGCTGATGGTGTGAAACCTGGGGCTGAAGATGACGCCGTCGGTCAGGTCGCCGGAAACAGGCCCCCAGCCGCTGCCGTTTTCCGAAAAATAAACGCGATACGTGCC
Organism: uncultured Saprospiraceae bacterium; assembly: GCA_964630705.1. Taxonomy (GTDB): domain Bacteria; phylum Bacteroidota; class Bacteroidia; order Chitinophagales; family Saprospiraceae; genus M3007. Next base: position 7,600 of record CAZVZH010000118.1, read on the forward strand.
AGCGAACAAGCGGGCGTCGGCATGAATGCTGCGGAGGTAGGGCAAGTCCCAATTGCAGCGGTCGCCGGTGCCCAGGCAATCTTGTCCAAATTGCCAGCTCGTGCCGCCGTCGGTGGTTTTGTGGATGGCGCCGTTTTGGGTTTCCACCCAAAAGGTGTTGGGGTCGGTTCCGTGAAAGGCGCAGCGAAAGCCATCGGCGGAGAACAGCGATTCCCAGCCGTTGTACTGGGCGCCGTTGCCGCGTCGGATGCCGTTGTCTTGAGCGCCGGCGTAGTAGTTATTCGGGTCGTGGTGGTTGTAGCTGGTATGGTAAAATTGGGTAGTGGGCAGGTTGTTGCTTTTCACCCACTGCATGAAGCCCGGGTTGTTGCGGTACACGCCGCCGTCGCAGCCCAGGTAGCGTTTTCCGGTGGAGGCGAATTGGACGTCGTGCAGATCGGCGTGGGAGTTGGCGGCAACCTGCCATTGCGTGCTGCCCGCATCCTTGCGCCACAGAATGACTCCGAGGAAATAAACCTCTTCATCATTTGCCGGATTGACCCGAATTTTCCCAAAATACCAGCCGAAATTGCCGCAGGCATCCTCCAGGGCAACCACATTCATGGGCGTCCAGCTGACGCCGCCATCGACAGTTTTATACATGGCCCCGGTTGTCGACAGGGTATCGATATACACCACATACAATTTATCCGGGTTTTGAGGCGAAATGGCCAGTCCGGTACGGCCATTGACGCCCGTGGGCAAGCCGCCGGTCAGTTGCACCCAGTTGGCGCCGCCGTCGGTGGTTTTGTACACCCGGGCATTCGGGCCGTAAATGGTCGACTCCTGGTTGTTGCGGATGCGGTCCCAAAAGGAGGCGTACAAAATTTGCGGGTTGGCCGGATTGATCACGAGGTCGATGGCGCCAGCCTGGTTGCTGACAAACAGCACGTTTTGCCAGGTCTGGCCGCCGTCGGTGCTTTTGTACACGCCGCGGTGTATGTCGCGGATATACGGCGTGCCCATGGCGGCGGCGTAGAGCGTGTTGGAATTGGAGGGGTCAACCCAAACTTTGGAGATGACGCCTGCCTGATCCAGACCCAGGTGCTTCCAGGTTTCGCCGGCGTCGGAGCTTTTGTAAATGCCGTGTCCGTTGAACGCAATGGCCGGGATGTTGACGTCGCCCGTGCCGGCATAGAGCACATTGGGGTTGTTGGGGTCGAAGGAAATGTGGCCGATAGAAAGTTCGAGGTGGTTGTCGAAAACAGGTTTCCAACTGAGGCCGCCATCGGTTGTTTTGAAAATGCCGCCGGCGGAGAACCCGGCCAGCACGGTGTTGTCGTCGTTGGGGTGAATCGCCAGGGTATTAACCCGGCCGGCCACATTTCCAGGCCCCTGGAGGGTCCAGTCGGGGGCGTTGTTGTTTTCGGCCAGGGAGTTTGCCCGGAGGCTGCGGGCAAATTCGGTTTGCAAGCCAGCCAGCCGGCGTTGCCAACCCTTCCAGTCGAAATCGCGGTCGGGAAAAGAACGTTGGAACGAAAACCATTCATAGGGCTCTGTCTTGCGGTCCAACGTTTTTGCGGCGCTGTTTTCGGTGGTTTTTCCACAGGAAATGAACAGGAGAAAAATGCTCGCGAGGGTGCTTGGAATAAAAAAACGTGTCATCGTAAACCGGTTTGGATAGGCTCTTATTTGCCGCAAAAATAAGGCCTCTTTTAAACAGTGGCAGGAATGGAAAGAACAACTGCTACCTTTGTCCGCCAGAGTCTTTTCCCAAAAATACAACCCTTATCGGCCTGGGTACGGGTTTAAAAACGGAACGCTGCTTTGATCTACCTATTCCTGTCTGTTTGTTGCTCCGTATTGATCGGCTTCATCTTCAAGTTGTTCGAGCGCTATCGGGTGCAGATGTTTCAGGCCATCATGTTTAATTACTTTACTTGTGTGGCCTGCGGTTGGATACACAGCGGGAAACTGCCATATTCGGAAGCCGATCGCACCGAAGCCTGGATGCCTTACGCGCTGCTGCTGGGTTTGGTATTTGTTTCAGGATTCAACGCGGCGGGCCTGACGGTGCGGTATTTTGGCGTAACTATCAGCCAGATCATGCAAAAAATGTCGATCCTGCTGACGGTGCCTTTTGCGATACTGGCCTACCACGAGTCTTCCGGCTGGCTCAAAATCACCGGCTTCCTGTTTGCACTTGGAGCGATTATCCTGGTCAACTGGCCGAAGCGCGGCGCCGGCCAGGCCAGCGGGCAGGGCTTGGGGCTGTTTTGGATTCCGCTCCTCACCTGGGGCCTGGCGGGTGTGATTGAAATTATTTTCATCCTCGTCCAGCACGGCGGCATGATCGTTATGGGCGATCCTTCTTTCATTGTCACGGTATTTTGCACGGCAGGCTTGCTTGGTCTGGTCGGCGCTGTGTTGGGCTGGTCGACGGGGCGGCTGGGCTTTTCCTGGCGCAATGTTGCCGCTGGGGTGGTGCTGGGCATCCCGAACTATGGCAGTATGTTGTTTATGCTCATGGCTTTGGGCAGCGGACTGGAATCGTCTTTGGTTTTTTCCCTAACCAATGTCGGCATTATTCTGGCGACAACCATTGGCGCTGTTTGGTTGTTTCAGGAGCGCCTTTCCCGGATCAACTGGTGGGGAATTTTTCTGGCTGTAATCGCCATCGTTTGCATGGCATTTTGAAAACAAAACCGGCATGACGCAACCGTCCTCTTTTGCACAACCCAACCTGGCTTTTCATCCCTACAACATTATGCTGATGTTGTTGCTGTTCGGCCTGTCGCTCTTGTTTTTAGCCCTGACCATCAGTTACGCCTATATCCGGGTCACGATGGGCGTGCCGCCGGTTCAACTGCCCTGGTTGTTTATCTTCAATACGCTGATTTTACTCGCGAGCAGTTACACCATGATCCTGGCGCGGCGTTGTTACCTCGACGACGATACCCGCGGTTATCAAAACAACTTGCGCAACACCATCGCTCTATCCCTGCTGTTCATGGTGATGCAGGGCGTCGCCTGGTACCTGCTTTTTCAGATTAATAAAGTAGGGATGAATGCCTCCACAACCGCCGGATTTCTGTACGTGCTGTCGATCACCCACCTCGCGCACGTAATCGGGGGCCTGCCATTTCTGCTGGTGTTTTACCGGAATGCCCGCAAACGCATGGTCGATCCGGTGACGGTACTGGTGTATTTTTCCGACCCGGAAAAGCGGCTGAAACTGCGGCTGCTCAGTACTTACTGGCACTTTCTCGACCTGCTTTGGCTGTACCTGGTTGTGTTCCTGGGAATCAACTGGTTCATTTAGAACCCTTGTACCTGAAATTTTTTCACAACTTGCCCCGAAGGTGTTTGCGCAGCTGCGATATAGGCGCCTGGCGGCAAATGGCGCACCGGAATACGCGCCGACTCTTGCTGGATAGCGCCGGAATCGTACAACAACGTTCCATTCAGGTCAAATACGCGCAGGCGTACCATTGCCTCCTCGCCGTTCAGGTGTACTTGGACCCAGTCGCGCGCAGGCGAGGGGTACACCCGTAAATCCTGAGCGGAGGCGCTGGCCGCCTGGCCCGGCATTCGAAGCGGGATATCCAGTTGCAGGCGTTCGCCCTCCGTCAGGCTGCCGTCGGCCCACAACAGGGTAGGGGCGTCAACTTCTACGGTAAAATAAGGCTGACGGCTTTCCGGCCGGCTGTCGTCGACGATGTCGATGATGATAAAACTCATGACGCCGACGAGCCCTTCCCCGTTTGCGGAAACGCCGTTGGTTCGGGTAAACACGGATTCCAGCCGGCCCGGGGCCGGATTTTTCGACATCCAGATGTCGGCGGCATTGGCGTTCAGCCAGCTGCCGTCGAAATACCGGATTTGCAGGGCGGAATCCAGGATCTGCGGGCTGAGCGTGGCGTCGAACGTGAATCCGTACAAATTGGTGACGGGTTGGCTGGCATTGCCCAGGGAAATTTCAATTTCCACCAGATCGCCGACCCCCGGGTCGGGCGTCAACAAGTTGAAGAAAAACGGCAAACCTTTGGAGCTGGGCGGAATTCTGGGCGTCAATTGATGCGTCAGACCGTAAAACAGGCTGATGGCCAGCGTGTCCTGGCTGTCGACCCGGCCGCTGCCATCGGTGTCGGCGTGTTTCAGGTCGGCGCTTGCCTCGAGGAAAGGATTGTTCCAACTGCCGCTGTGCTGGCCGTACCATTCCAGCGCGGCGTAGTTGCGCGTGGGGCCGGCCAGTCCCATGGCATAGCCCAGGGGCAAAACATCCTTATTGTTCACGATGCCGTCGGCGTTCACATCGCCGGTCCACACGCAATCGCTGACGCAATACGGGCCTGGAGCGGAGAACACAGGTACGATATCCACGGCGATTTTCGTGAGGTAACAATCATTATTCGAGTTGACGCAGTAGTTGATTTCAAATTCGTCCTGGCCGGTAAAATTGGCGTCGGGGGTGTAAATCAGGAGGTTGTGTCCGGAAAAAGTTTGGCCGTTGATGGTTTGGGTACTGAAGCCGGGAAAGAAACTGATCGAGCCGTGCTCCGGTTGGTCTGTTACGCTGAAATTAAACCCGTTAAACGGAATTTTATAGTTGATCACCAGGGGCGTCTCCTCCGCTGTTGTCAGCTGAAAAGTCGGGGTAGAAGGCGCCAGATCTCCCACAATCATTTGAACCGCCGCCATTTCCAAATCGGGCACGAACATGTTGCCGATTTTATAATAAAACGTTGTTACACCGGTATAGCCGGGCGTGGGGGTGAAGGTCACCGAGCCGCTGCCGTTGGTATTGCTCAGGGTTCCTTTCAGGTTGGACGGCGTTACCCAGCTTTTCACCAGCAAATTGCCGATATCGTTTTGTCGCACATTAAAGGTAATGGGCGTGTTTTTCGGGGTGTAGCGGACGTCTGGTATGGCCATGGTGTTCTGGCCGGGCGTATTCAGTGTTTTTACGATAACGGTTTTGTGAACCGGCGGCCCGTAGGCGCTGGTCGACAACACAAAAACATCTGTTCCGGTAAAATTCAGGTTGGGGGTGTAGTGAAATGCGTGGTCGTTGAGCAAGTTGACCGTGCCACTGGCCGGCGCCTGAAACAAGCTGTACCCGGCATGTCGCAGGGGCATGGTGAGCGGCGTGTTTTTGGCGGTAAATGCGCGCAGGGTGTCTGGTGGCGGCGCTGTATTGTTGTTTACCCCGATCGCCCATTGGGCCGTTTTGCAATTGCCAGCGGTGTCGCAGGCGACATATTGTACATAAGCCATGCCGGTGTAGCCGGCTGATGGGGTAAACCGGATAGAGTCGCCGCCGACGATGCTGGCGGTTCCGTTTTTTACCTGGGCAATGGCGCTGAGGCTCAAGGGGCCGGCGCCGCTATCGTTGTCGAGCACCGCTCGGGTGATGGGAGCGCCCGTAGTCGTCACCGAAAAATCATCCTTGGGGCGTACCAGGGCAGGATACACCGAAACCCGGTAGCCGCGGTAGATCAGGTAGGGGTAAGAGCCCTGGTAATTTATTTCGACCGTGAAGGTGTCGACGCCGGTGAAACCCGGGTCGGGGGTGTATTTTACTGTATACACGTGGGGATTCCCCGAGCCGCCGGGTTGAATCAACACAATGTTTACCGTGCCGTTTTTGGGTAGTGGGCTGACCGCATAAATGCTCATGTTCAGCCCGCTGACCGTATCGGTAACAGCCTGGTTTTTGGTGGCGATCAAGGATTTTAACGGACTGGAATTTTGGCTGAACACATGCCCAAAACTGCTCAAAAGGAGCGCTGAAACCAACAGGGATAGGCTGATGGCACGGGGGATGGCAAGCACGTTCATGGTGTTATCCTTAAAATTCCTCCAAAAATAGGAACTCTGCCC
>CAZVZH010000119.1:0-13459 GCA_964630705.1 uncultured Saprospiraceae bacterium
TGAAAAAGTAACCAAAACCTGAGCGCTGCCATAGTTGGAAATATTGAAAAGGGATGCCTGTGGACACAGACATCCCTCTGACATAGAAAAATTTAGTGCGAAATAACGATTTTGGCTTGGCCTGATATGTCGTTATAAAACCAATGAATCAGGTATAAACCTGCACGTAGGTCTTGAACGGGAATAGCCAGTTGGCTGTTGGAATCCGGCAAAGCCATCTCTTTTTGTAAACTACCATGCAGGTTGTATATCCGGAGCCAACCGTTTTGCGTCTCAGCCGGGAGTTCCACCAGGAGCAGGTCGTCGGCTGGATTGGGGTAAATTTTCAGATTTTCTGCTTTTTTGAACGGAGCTGTAGCGGTAGTTTCCGTTGGGCGGCTCTGCTCCCCGGAGCAATCCGGCCGCTGCTCGATGCCATTGCGCCACAAGATCGCCGCTGAAAGAAACCCTGGGGCGTCGCAATCTGCAGCCCATATTTTTAACGGACTTATGATGGATTCGGGAAGATTTCCCAATGAGCCGCCCGACTGGAGGTGCAAGCGGAGCGCGGCGTAAACTTCGCCCAGCTTGTCGAATTCATCCTCCTGGCTTTCTTGCAACGCGTATTTGTTGGGAATCTGACTCCACAGCGTGTCAAAAGCCCCGAAGGCGCCGGTGTAAAAATAGTGGCTGGCTAACCGTAAATCGGTAGCGTAGGTCCCGATCAAACCGAGCCAATGAACAATGGAATCCACTTCAATGCCCAGGGTATCGAGGTTGTATTGCATCAATACCCGGCTGCCGTCTTCGTTCATAGCCAGGCGCAGGCGCCGGATCGCGTCCAATTCCGCCGCGTATTCCGCTGAATCTGTGATGCCGGGCAAGCCATCCAATTTGTCCAGCCATTGCCCGCGGTTTTGGTAAAAATCCGACTTCCATTCTTCTACTTCCGTGGGCGGGCAGGGGAAGCAGGGGGGAGCTGTGGCGGAACAACTGTCGGGTTGGTTAACCTCTTTTCTGTTAAAACCACCAACAATACACACGGTTGTATCAGGGGAACCTCCAGGCATACCCGGGTCCTGGGAACTATCCAATTCATAGAAATAATAATCAATTTCCGTCCCCTGGTTTTCTATGGTACAAAAAAAGCTTGGATCGCCGGAAAATGTGTTGCCGGTAGGCAAAGGAACCTGAGTTAAAGGGTTTTCTTGCCCTTGTATTTTCCTAATGCTGCCGCTCGTCGTAATCAGAAAATCCGGCCCGGGAGCGTAGTTATGGTTGGTGTTGCAAAGGTACAACAGGCCGTCTACATCAGAACCATTCATGCCAGCGGCCCGGTTACCGACAGTCATTTCCATATAATCATTTTTAAAAATAGTGCTGTTTAACCCGTCTCCCAAGGCCTCGCAATCGGTGCCGATCAATATCTCCGGTTGCATGACCGGGCCGTCATAAACAAAGGAATTTTCCTGAAACGTGAAACCTGTCGTAGTACCGCCAATCTCCACGCCTTTTACTTCCACCGGCAGGGAGGGACAGAAATCAGGTTTTCTGACCCGGAATTGGTTGTTGAAAATAGAAAAACTGCTGGACATGGTCAACTCGGCGCCTTTGTAACACCCCTGAAAAAAACTGTTCAAAACCGACAGGGAACCGTTCGAATCCGTCAATTTATCGGCCTTGATGCCGATATACAAGTTTTTAAAGAAACAGAAGGTAGAAGCCCGGAATCCGGCGTTTTTCGAATCGATACCGATGGCCCTCGAGGTAGGGCCGGGACATTGCGTGCGTAAATCCCAAAAACGCCCCAAGGTTATTTTCAGCCCTTTGATCGCATCAAGTTCTAAAAAAGTTGGGCGCTTGGCCCCGCCTCTGTAATTATCTGTCACAGAAAAAATAGGCCCGGAAAACGTACTGCGGTTTTGGAAGGCGTACTGCTCAAATCGAACGCCGATGGTATTGTCCTTGAGTTGGGAGTTGGTCCGAAGGGTAACAATCCCTCCGCCTGAACCCGGATCAGTACCTCGTACGTCGATCGCGCACCGCGCATGTTCAATCAGGCCTGTACTTTCCACTACTACCCAGCCTTGTTCGGCAGGGTCCTGGTCGGGGTCAAAGGCGTCGCCTTCCACCTGGATACCTTCCCACATTTGCCCGCATGCGCCGGTAATGGAGGACTCCACCCGAAGTTTAGCTCCTTTTTTGACCAGTATCGTTGCGCCGGGAAGCATTTGCATAGGCGTGCTGATGACTAATTCACCTGAGGCCACCACGATATTGCCAGACACCGACGCCGGAGTAGCAGCAGGGTAGCTTAGCGGCTGTACTTGCATGTTTTGCAGTAGAGGCGCGAGAGCCAGGTAAGCCCACATTCTTTGAACCTGGCCTTCCGTAAAAATATCCCGGCAGGTAGGCGGTACGGAATAAGACATGACATTCCTGAAAACCTCCGGAGGAAGCCCGACCGGGTTTACGGAGCTTGAACAGTCGGCACTCACCGTGATATCCTTGGGGGAAATGGGCGTATCGCATACGTAATCGCCGCAGCAATAGCAGTCGGGTTCGCCTCCAGGAGTGCAGACCCCGCCAGTCTCCAGGCACCCGCCTTGACCTGGCCCGGTAAAAATGTGCGAAAGTCCCAGGCAATGTCCGACTTCGTGAACGATCACTTCGGAATGGCCGGCAGGCAATCCGGGGTAGGTGCCTGAAACCTGAAGAAAGTTATTGGGGATACCCAAAACGGCATGACCTTCTGCCATTCCCGTTCCCCCAACATCAAATATATCCAGGGCGTCTGCGTGTAAATTACTGGGGAAAAACATGGACGACGTAGTTGTAATTACTTGAAAGGGCGCCGGGCAAGGCTCCGTCTGGCCGATAAAATAAATCTGGTAGGGATTGAAAGATGAATTCAACTTGGCCAGAATTCCCGCCGTTCTGGCGGGTAGGTCTACGCCCTGGGTCCATTGATCGTTCGGATCTTGTACGTAGTTGACAAACACCCGGATGTGGTACGGCCCTTCGAATTCGGTGTGCGGGCCTTGGATTTGGTAGATTGGCGCTTGGGCTATTAGCAAGCGACTAACACTCAACAGCAAAACAATAAGGAGATGGGAGATGGGAGATGGGAGATGGGAGATGGGAGATGGGTCATTTTGCTCTCGTTTTTGGAATGATCGTTTAAGCAAAAATACAAATTGAGCCGGCTCGGAGTAGTTCCTTAGGGAAGTTATTTGTGGCTAATTTTTACACCTTGGAACGGGAAAAAAAATTGGTGCAGTTTTAGCATGAAACATACGGACCAATCCGCCATTCCTATGTACCGATTTTTTACGCTCTTTTTAATTTGTATTGTTTGGAGCAGTTGGTCGGCCGAGCCCCGGTTTTTCTCAACGCTGCCGAACCGTTTGCTGAACGATACCATCCCGCCCGTCATCACCTGTCCGCCCAATGATACGATTGCGTTGGCGCAGGGCCTTTGTGACACCGTTTACCAATACGCCGTAACCGCTTTTGACAGTTTGACGCCGATCGACCCGCTTCAGTTGGCGGGGCTGGCATCGGGCGATACTTTTCCGCTGGGGGCGACGGTGAATACCTTTTTTGCGGCCGATTCGTCCGGCAATTCTTCCACCTGTTCGTTTTCCGTGGTGGTGCATCCGGCGACGCTCGAGCTGCACTGCCGGGATACCATCCAGGTTTTTCTGGGCGTGGATTGCTGGGTGACGCCGGAGGTGTTGGACCTGGTGGAGCCGCCCTACGGTTGCCTCGACAATGTTTTTTTGGAAGCTGACCAGGAACCGCCCCTGGGCAACGGACCCTGGACGGCCCCATTTTTCGACAGCGCCGACCGGGGGAAATTTTTAGGCTTGCGCGCCACCGACCCGGCGACCGGGACGAAATGTTTCGGTTTTGTGCAAGTGCTCGACAGCTTGCCGCCGGTGCTGGACTGCCCCGAAATTTTACTGCCTTGCGTGGTGCCGACGGCCCACTTGGCGCCCGATTTTTTACGCGACAGCCTGGGCCTGCCGGAAGGCCGGCCCCTGGTCACGGAAAACTGTCCGGGCAACCTGGCCCTGGCGCACATCGACGTGAACCAGGATGTGCCCTGCGACACGCCAGGGCTGGTTACCAACATGGTCATGCGCTTTTGGACGGCAGTGGACGCCTCCAACCGGGTGGGCACCTGCGTGCAAACGATCAAACGCCTGCGCAGCCTCGACGATGTTCGGATTCCGGACGACACCGCCATTTCCTGTTCACAGGACACCATTCCGGTCGTAACCGGGACGCCGTACGTAGCGTTTGGCGGCCGCCGCTACAACCTGTTCGACGCGCCTTTTTGCGAATTTGGAGCCAGTTACACCGACTCGCTGGAGTACCGCTGCGGCGGCAGCCGGCGCTTGCACCGGCTCTGGACGATTCGCGACGGCTGTTTGCCCGACAGTTTGGACAATACGATCGAAGGCTGGCAGCGCATCGACCTCGAGGATGCTCAGGAACCCGTTTTGCTCTGCCCTTCAGATACGGTGATCCAGCAGGCAGCGGCCGACTGCAAAGCCACGATCGATCTGGTCGACCTCGTGGTGCGCGACGCTTGTTCGCAGCTGACTGACGTGCGCGCGTTTTGGACGCTCGACGGCGTCGCCGACAGCCTGGTGGCGGTGCTGACCGATTTTCCGGGCAACGATCCGCTCGATTTTACCGACACGCTGGCCGTTTTCGATACGATCCCGAACTTTCCGGTAGGAGTGACTAATGTGGTTTTTTACGCTACCGACGCCTGCGGCAACCGGGGCTCCTGCGAAATCGCCCTGGCGCTTTGGGACAGCCTGCCGCCTACGGCTCAATGCGACTCCCTGCTTACGGCTTTTCTCGACGATCAGGGGCAGGCCAGTCTGCCGGCCGGATTGGCCGATAATGGCTCCGCAGACGCCTGTGGAGCAGTGTTTTTTAAAATCCGCCGCGCGCAAATGGGCGCCTGCGACACCTTGAATCAGTTGTTTCAGGACCAGGTCGAATTCTGTTGCGCCGACCTGAACGATACTGTGGCGCTGGTGCTGCGCGTGTACGACGTGCCCCTGCCCGCCGGGCCTGTGTCTGATACTCTGGCGGCCGGGCAATACAGCGAATGCACCACCCCGGTGCTGGTGCTCGACACCAATGGCCCGCAGTGTCAGGCGCCCGACAGCGTGTTTGTTTTATGCGAAAATTTCGACAGCACCTTGGCCAGTTACGGCGCGGCGTTGCCGACATGCAGCGTGGATTCGGTGGCGGTTATCCTGGACTTCCAGTTGTTCGATACGGTGTGCCGTCAAGGATTGATCACCCGGACATTTCAGGTGTTCGACGCGACCGGAAATAGCGGCCAATGCCGGCAAAAAATTGTGGTAGAAAACCGGCAACACTACTACCTGCAATTGCCCGACGATCTGGTCATCACCATGTGCGATACAGCCGGGCATTACGGGACGCCGGAGTTTTTCGGCGCCGGTTGCGAGCGTTTGGAACTCAGCTATGCCGACACCATCGTCCAATTTGTGCCCGACGCCTGTTTCCGGATCGAACGCACCTGGACGATCGTCAACAACTGCACGTACGACCCCGCAAAACCGCTGACCCTGGTGCCCAATCCGGAACCGAACATGCTTTCTGTGCATCCCGAAAATCTGCCCGGCCCGATCGTGTCGGCGGATACAGCGAGCGGTTTGTGGGCGCCGTCGCAGGTGAAAATAAATAGCGCCGATCCGAATCCCACCAACTACAGTACTTTTTGGTCGGCAAATGCCAATGGCTACCGGTATAAACAAATCATCAAAGTGATCGACATTGAGCAACCCGAGTTTGTCAATTGTCCGGCCGATGGGCCTACATTTTCCGACCTGAGCGATAACGACTTTTTCTTGTGGAACGCGAATTTTACCACTACGTCCGGCAATCCCGATGAAGACCTTTGCGAGGGCGCCGTCGACCTCAGCATTTCGTTTACGGATGCTTGTTTCGGCCATGAAGTGGGCGTGGATTTTATCCTGTTTCTTGATTTGAACGGCGACAACGATCCGGAAACAGCCGTGAGCAGCAGCGAGCTGCCGACCCCCGGGAGCGTGCAATTCAACAACGTGAATGCGCCGAACTATTCCGGCGGTTTTACCCGCTTGTACGACCTTCGACCGGTTGTGCCGGGCAATAAATACCAATTCGGCGTGGAGCAAACGGTTGCCGGCAAAATCCGGAAGGCCCGGCTGGTTTGGCACACGACCGCCGCGCCCAACACATATTTCCTGCCACAATTGCCGCTGGGCAATCATGCTATCCGCTGGACGGTGTACGACGGCTGCGGCAATGAAAACACCTGCGAATACAGCTTCCGGGTGGAAGACCCAGACGGCACCTGCACGCCCAGCGAGGTAGTGATCGGCGGTAAAATCCGGACGGAAATCGGGAAAAGCGTGGTGGATGTGGCGGTGCAGATCGACGGTACCCACCCGGCATTGCCGGCTTTCAGTTTGTTTGACCTGACCGACAGTCAGGGCGCTTACAGTTTCAGCGTGCCGACCAGTTCGTCGTATTCCGTCACGCCGTTTCGCAACAGCGACCCCTTGAATGGGGTGTCGACCTTCGACTTGTTGCTCATCAACAAGCATGTACTCGGGCTTACGCCGCTGGCGTCGCCCTACAAAATCATTGCCGCCGACGCCAATAAATCCAACACCGTGACCACGTTCGACATCGTGGAGTTGCGCAAGTTGGTTCTGGGTTTGTACCAGGAGTTGCCGGCAAACGCTGCCTGGCGCTTCGTGCCCGTAGGCTTTGCCTTTGCCAATCCGGACAATCCATTCCAAGGCGGTTTTCCGGAAAGTCAAACGATGGTCAACCTCCAGCAAAACAACCTGCCGGTACACGATTTTATCGGCATAAAAGTCGGCGACGTCAACGACAACGTTGTCCCGGGCGTCCAATCGCCGGGCCTGGACGATCGCGGCGGGCCACCGCAGTATTTCGATCTTGCGGATCAGGAACTGCGGGCTGGAAGCATCTGCGAATTGGAACTGAAGAGCGCCGAACCGTTGGCCGGTTTTCAGTTTACCTTAAACTACGACGGGCTGGAGTTGCTGGACGTGGTGCCGGGCGCCGGGCTGACCGCCGAGCATTTCGCTGTTTTTCCAGAAAATCAAACGCTCACCGCCAGTTGGGATGGCGCGGGTCAGCCGTCTTTTCAATTGAAATTCAAAGTTTTGCGATCTGGTCGACTGAGTGAATTCCTGCAACTATCCAACCGGATTGCCCGCAGCGAAGCCTACACCCCGGGGCTGGAAACGGCTGCGTTGGCTTTGCGATTCGACGGAGGGCCGGCCTTGTTGCCAGGTGCAGAACTGTATCAAAACCGTCCGAACCCGTTCGGCGAGCGCACTGAAATCGGCTTTTACTTGCCGACGGCCCAAACGGCGACTTTGCGTGTGTGGGACGCTGCTGGCCGCCTGGTCTGGGAGCAGCCGCAGTGGTACCCGGCCGGTTTTCATTCGGTAGCGTTGCAGCGCCGCGACCTGGGGGCGGCGGCGTCCGGCTTTTTGTTTTACGAACTGACAACGGAGACTGGCAGTTTGGTCCGGAAAATGGTGGGGTATTGATGTTTATTTTTTTCCCAAAATTTCAAACGCCTGTTCCACCCGGTAGCCTTTGGCGTCGACGAGGCTGAGCCGGTGTTTGCCAACGGCGGGTTGCAGGGCCATTTGATGGAATGTTTTGGTGCTGCCGAGGTAGCGCCCGTCGAGGTGCCAGAACACCTCGGTGTCGGGTACGCGGTGGGCGGCTTGAAACACTGCGCTGCCGAGTTTGCCGTCGAGGTCGATAGGCACGTAAATCCGGTTCAGGTCTTTGGGGTAAATGAGTTGTAGTGGGTTCTGCCCCGTGCCGCCGCTGTGGAGGCAATCGGAGCGGAAAGGCGGCGGAGGGCGGTACCCCGGGTTTTTTCGCAAAAAATAAAATTCCTCTACGGGCGACAGCACAAACCAGGCTTGGTGCAGCATGCGCGTCGGCGGTTCGCAGGCGCTGTTCACCTGCCACTGGCCGCTGGGGTCGAGGTGCAGGAGTTGGTGGTAGGCGCAGGCGGGCGCTTTGAGCCCGGATTTGGGTATCCAAACCGTGTCGGCTTCGCAGTAGGGCCCGGCCCGGTAGCCGCTTTGGCGGCAGGTTGAGGCTTGCGTCATGTTGTCGTAGGGCGGATCGAACCAGGCGCCGTCGTCGGGCAGTTGTTCAAAAATTTCGAACAGCACGGGGGCGGCCAGGTCCACCCCGATCAGTCCGGGCCGTCCTTCGCCATCGGCATTTCCCACCCACACGCCGACGGCATACCGGGGCGTTACGCCGGCTGCCCAGGCGTCGCGGAAGCCGAAGCTGGTGCCTGTTTTCCAGGCGATGCGACGGCGGGTTTCGAACAATTCCCATTCGCCGGCGCTGGTCGGCCGCTGCACTTCCTGCATGGCTTCGAAGGCAAACCAAATGGCTGCGGGGCTTAGTCCGGGCAGTTCACCAGGGGCAGTTTCGCCGGGTTGGCGCGCCAGTTTTCGGGCCATAGCGGCGTAGCTGCGCGTGATGTCCCAGAGGCTGGCTTCGGCGCCGCCAAGGATGAGCGACAGGCCGTAGTGGCTGGGCGGGCGGTGCAGGGTGCTAAGGCCGAGGCGTTGGAGTTCGAAGTGGAACTTGTCGAGTCCGTATTGTTGGAGGAGCAAGACGAAAGGCACATTTAGGGAGCGGGCGAGGGCGCGGCGGGCGGGTATGGCGCCGTCGTAGGTTTCGTAGTAGTTTTCAGGTTTGTAGCGGCCGAGTTGGGTGGGTACGTCGCGCAGCAGGCTGTTGGGCAGGATGGTTCCGCTCTCCAGGGCCAGGGCGTAGAGGTAGGGTTTGAGGATGCTGCCGGTGCTGCGGGGCGCGACGATGACGTCGACTTGTTCGCCGTGTTCAGCGCCGGCGCCCTGCACGTTGCCTATGTAAGCAAGGGTTTGTCCGCTGGCCACATCGACGACAAGAGCGGCAAGGTTGTGCACGCCGTTGCCGCGGTAGCTTTCCTGCCGGCGGGCGAGGATGCGCAGCAGGCGTTGCTGGAGTGAGCGGTCGATAGCGCTGTGGAGGCGGAACTGGCCAGGGGCTGCTCGGGTCGCGGCCCGGTCGAGCAGTTGCGGGGCAAGTTGGGGCAGCGGTTGCGGGGCTTCCGGCAGCGGTTCTGCTTTCGCCAGTTCGGCTGCGCTGGAAGAAAGTGTGCCCTGGCGAACCAGGCGGTCGAGCAGGCGGTTGCGTTTTTGCAGGAGTGCGGCGCGGTTGCGGCCGGGGTGGATGAGCGCCGGGCTGTTGGGCAGAACGGCCAGGGTGGCCGCTTCGGCCCAGCTGAGCAGTTCGGGTTGTTTACCGTAGTAGCGCCATGCAGCGGCTTCGAGTCCGACCACATTGCCGCCGAAGGGGGCGTGGGCGGCGTAGAGCGTGAGAATTTCCTGTTTAGACCAGGTCAATTCCAGCCGGGTAGCCATAAAAACCTCGAGGCCTTTTTCCAAAAAACTGCGCCCCGGGTTGTGGCGGGCCATGCGGATGACTTGCATGGTGAGGGTGCTGCCGCCACTGAGGATGCTGCCGTTTCGGAGGTTGAGCCAGGCCGCCCGGGCGAGGCTGAGCGGGTCGACGCCGGGGTGCCACCAGAAGCGTTTGTCTTCGAAGGCGACGACGCACTGTACGTATTTTTCCGGCAGGCTGTCGGGCGCGGGGAAGCGCCATTGCCCGTCGGCGGCGATGCGGGCGCCGAGCAGTTCGCCCTGGCTATCTTCCAGGATGAAGGACAAGGGATCGTCAAATAATGGCCTGGGCAAACAAAAAATCCAGAGCAGGAGCAACGCCAGGGCGCTCAAAAACGTCTTGGGGTGAGCGGACGTCCTTTGCCGCGCCTGGACGGCCAAGAGCCGGAAACCTTTCAGCATTTTACTGAAAATTTCTGTTGAAAAGGGCATTGCCATAAAGGTCAGCGCAATTATTAGGTGAAAATCCCGGGGTAGGAGGCAAGTGCAGCTGGAAAAGAGACGATTACATGCGAACTTTTTTGGCAGTAAAATTGTAACAACAAGCGGGAAAGATGGCCTATAATGGGATTTTTGTAAAAAGTCAA
This sequence comes from uncultured Saprospiraceae bacterium, assembly GCA_964630705.1. Classification (GTDB taxonomy): domain Bacteria; phylum Bacteroidota; class Bacteroidia; order Chitinophagales; family Saprospiraceae; genus M3007. The sequence goes on from CAZVZH010000119.1 coordinate 10,127, forward strand.
CCCTTCTGTCAAAAATTCTGTAAAAAATTGCAAACCTTTCCGATATATTTCGTTTTAGTAGAGGAATTAAATTTTATCCTGTCCATATGCGTCAGTTAAAAATCACCCACAAAATTACCACGCGTGAGAGTTTAGCGCTGGACAAATATCTTACCGATATCGGGAAAATCCCGATGTTAGCGGGAGATGAGGAGGCGGAGCTTGCCCGGCGTATCCGGGCCGGCGATCAGGAAGCATTGGATAAACTCACGCGCTCCAACCTGCGCTTCGTCGTTTCGGTGGCGAAGCAGTATCAAAACCAGGGCCTTTCGCTTTCCGACCTCATCAACGAAGGCAATGTCGGCCTGATGAAGGCGGGCAAACGTTTCGACGAAACCAAGGGCTTTAAATTTATTTCTTACGCGGTTTGGTGGATTCGTCAGAGTATTCTGCAGGCAATCGTGGAAAATAGCCGGATTGTGCGCATGCCGCTGAATAAGGTGGGCTCATACAACAAGGTCAACGAAGCGTATATTTCTTTTGTCCAGGAATTCGAACGGGAACCTACCGACGAGGAACTGGCCGAATTGTTGGACATGACGCCGCGCGAGGTCCAAACTATGATGCGCAGCACCCTACGGCACGTTTCGTTCGACGCCCCGCTGTCGAACACTGAAGAAGGCGAAGCGACCATGCTCGATGTGTTTATGCCGGAAGACTCCCAGGAGCCCGACCTCGAGCTAATGGCGGAATCGCTGCGGGAAGAAGTAGCGCAGGGTTTGTCGATTTTGTCGCCCCGGGAGGTGGAAGTAATTGCTTCCTATTACGGCCTCAACGGATATAAGCCGCTGACGCTTGAGGAAATCGGCGAGTTGTACGGCCTGACGCGCGAGCGCGTTCGGCAGATTAAAGAGCGGGCTATTCGCCGTTTGCGCAAAGCATACAACCGAAATGCATTGAAATCGTACCTAGGCTAAAAATAACTATTTTTCAGGAGCAGGAGCCATCCCGGGAGTGCCGGCGATGGCTCCTGTTTTTTTTCCGGTTTTCGGGTGGGCAAGTTGATTTTAAGGCAACTGGAAAATTCCGATCGTACCAATGTACCTTTGCCGCGCATTTCTGCCACCTTGCTAAACCGCGAACTAACGCCGCGCACCCTTGAACCTGGTACTCGATATCGGAAACACCCGAACCAAAACGGGCCTGTTTTTTAAAAACAGACTGCTGGAGCAAGCGCTTTGGACGGATGAATCGTTAGACGATTTGATCGATTACGGCAAACAGGCTGGTGTGGAGCGGGTTATCGTGGCCTCGGTCGCTGTGCCAGACCCGAATACCTGCCGGCGCCTGATCGAGGTTTTCCCCTTGGTTCTGGAGCTGAACTCCGAAACCCCGCTGCCTTTCCGGAATGCTTACCGGACCCCAGAAACCTTGGGTCGCGATCGCCTGGCAGCAGTGGCTGGCGCGCAAGCCTTGTTTCCCGGCCGCGATTGCCTGGTGGTGGATTGTGGCACCTGCATCAAATACGAACTCCTGCTGGCAGCAGGCGAGTATTTGGGCGGAAATATTGCTCCTGGTGCGCAAATGCGGATACAAGCCATGCATCGCTTCACTGCCCGCTTGCCGGAAGTGCCGATGGAAATGCCAGCCGAAGCGGTGGGTTTCAGTACCCAAACGGCGCTGCAAAATGGGGCTTTACGGGGGGCGGCACTGGAAATCCTGGGTTTCGTGCGTTTGTTCCAGGAGCAATTCGGAGCGCTTGAAGTCGTGTTGAGCGGCGGCGATGCCAGTTTTTTCGCGCCATTTTTGCCGGTTGAAGCCCTGAAAGTTGAACCTCATTTAACCTTGTACGGACTGAACCATATTTTACAATACAACCTGGACCACCAGCTGATCCCGTAGAAATCCTGCTAAACGTAATACATCGATGAAGTTTCAACTGAGCGCATTTTTCCTGCTGTTTGCCACCCTGCTGGTCGCCCAGCCCAAACAGAATTCTCCATATTCCCGTTACGGTCTGGGCGATCCGGTCCCGCAGTTTTTCGCTGCGCAGGCTGGATTCGGCGCACAAACCGTGGCTTTTCACGATCCCTTTCACCTCAATCTGGTGAACCCGGCGTCCTATGCTTTTCTACGGGCAACCACCTTCGACGGCGGCATTTTTATGAAAAACAGCCGCTACCAATCGGCCGTCGACTCGAGAAAAACCTGGAGCGGCAACCTGGCGTATCTGGCGGTGGGTTTCCCCCTGCGCAGCCCGATCAACGAGGTGCTCGATAAGAAAAAATCGCCCTGGCAATACGGCATGGGGATTGCGCTGACTCCGAATTCTGTGGTTGGTTACAATGTTGCCGTACGCGATACGCAACCCAATTTGGGCGCAACCGAGAGCAGCTTTGAGGGCAACGGCGGCACCTATCGCTTCACCTGGAGCAATGCCGTCAAATACAAAAACACAGCGTTGGGCCTCAATATCGGTTGGGTTTTTGGAAAAAACACCTACGAAACCACGACCTACTTCGCCGACTCGCTGCCGACCTTTGCCAACACCGGCCGCGATGATATCCGGGTCAGCGGATTGGTCTGGAATCTGGGTTTGCAGCGCGATTTTGTGTTGAAATACTCCGAAAACGACAAAACCCTGCCCACCCGCTGGATAACCGTTGGACTCACCGGGGAGTCGGCACACAACATTCGGAGCACTGCCGACCATATCTTTTTGCGCAGCCGGGGCCGATTGTCGAACGGACAATACGAAAGCGCCGACACCTTGCGGCTTGATGTCGGCGAAAAGCGCACGATCACCTTGCCGGCGGGTTTCGGCTTGGGCGTGCAATACGTGATTGCAAACAAACTACGCATCGGCGGCCAATACCAGTACGAAGGCTGGTCGGCATTTAAAAACGAAGCCCGGCCCAATGACGCCGAGTATCGGAACACCAGCTCCGTTTCGGCTGGCGTGGAATACATTCCCGATTATTCTTCTTACAACAACTACGCAAAACGAATCCGGCTGCGCGCCGGCGCGTATTACCGGCAAGACCCCCGCGTGCTGGATAGGAAAGGGCTCGATGATGTGGGCGTAACATTCGGAATGGGTTTTCCGGTGGTGTTGCCACGGCAACAGACCTCGTTTATCAATGCCGCGCTGGAAATCGGGCGCCTGGGCGCCGATTCGCCGATCGAGGAAACGTACTTCCGAATCACGGTCGGGTATACGTTGAACGATAACTCCTGGTTTTACAAGCGCCGGTTTGAGTAACGCGAACGGTTCGTTCGCCCGCGCTCGCGCTCGCCAGGGCAGCGGCTTTCGCGCTTCGTGTTGAACCCCTAGCTTACGCGCTGTTCGCGTTG
>CAZVZH010000120.1:0-13376 GCA_964630705.1 uncultured Saprospiraceae bacterium
GAGGTTTTTCAGAAAAAAAATGGCTCGGAGGAGGATTGAAAACCTGTCAGCTTAGGCTCGCCCAACCGTAGCCCGCCACAAGCAGCCAAAGGCCACGGCCACCAGCACAAACACCGCCAGCCAACCGATCAGCGGAATCCAGGCGATCAGCCGCAGCGCCGCCAGCAGGCCAATCGCCACCAGAATGCGCTGCCCTTTCGACCAGCTCAACTGCCGGTATTGTTCCAGGGCGTTGGCGCCTACCGTTGCCGTCAGCGCCGGAGCGAACACCAGGGTGAAAAGGTAAAAGAACAGTCCGAACAACCCGAACGGAATGCCGATCACCGTGATGAGCAGCAACACGATGCCTACGGGCACGCCTATCAGGTAGAGCACCCCGCTGCCCAGACGTTGCAGCCATTGTTGCGGCAAACCTTCCGCAGCAGTGCGGAAAAATCCTTCAAACAAGAGCAGCAGCACCGTGATCAGCAGGGCCCCCGCCAGCAGGCGGTAGAGGGAAAAAAAGGAAAATCCGCGCGAGGCCCAATTGCCCTCCTGTTCTTCGAAGCCTTGTTTCAGGTTGGTGTCGAACGTAGCGCGTGCCTCGCCGCGCAGTTGTTTGGAAAAATCCAGCTCGCCGTCGCGTTGCCAGTAGCGCACGTTTTGGTGAAACTCGGCTTTGTCGCCCAGGGCGATATGGCCGGCGGCGATTTCGCAGGGGCCGCGGAAAATGCCCTCGAGTTTGAACTCGCCGCCGCGCAGTTTGGCCGACTGCGCCACCTCGCCGTCGAGCACCACGGTGCCGCCGGCGATAATCACCGAACCCAACACCTGGCCGTACACCTGCACTTCGCCGCCGCCAATCACCAGGTCGCCGTGAATGACGGCGCCGCGGCTGATCTCCAGGCGGCCGGAGCCTACGAGCACGTCGCCGAATACCTCGCCAAACAGCCGCACTTCGCCGCCGCCGCAGCGCAGGTCGTCGCCGACCACGCCTTCGATGCGCACCCGGCCGCCGCCGGCGATGAGGTCGCCATGGACCGTGTCGCGCAGCTGGAGCTCGCCGGCGCCGGCCGTGAGGTCGCCGCGGATGGGCGCGTTGATGTAAATCTCACCGGCGCCGGCGTACACGTTGCCGTCGATGGGCGCGCTGACGCGTACGGTTTTACCGGTCAGGATAGTGGCCGCCGTAAGCGGCGCAGAAAAAATGCACAGGAGCGCCAGGGCGCCTGTCAGGATGGATATTGTTTTCATAATGCAGTTGTTTAAAAATAGCGGAACAGGAAAATCCGCCCGTCAAATGTACCCGCTGAGCCGCCGGGCAGAAAGTTGTTTTTACGAACAGCCCCGTTCGCTCGTCCGGCGCTATGCGGGCGCCGGACGAGCGATGCGGAGCACCGACGCCGAACTAGCCGCCGCGCTGTTTTTGAGGTTTGGGCGCTTGTTTGGGTTTTTCCCGGCTGGTTTTGGGCGGATTGGGCGCGCTCGTCGGCTTTTTACTGGGCTCCGCTTGCGGCCGTTGAGCCGGTTGGCGGGGCTCCTGCCATTTTTCGCGGTGGTAATCGCGGGCCTTGTCGATGTCGGGCGGCGTCACGGGAGGCTGTGCGCGCCGGTCGGGCCGCGGCGTGCCCGGGTCGGGGGCTTTGTTTTTATCCGGTTGTTTGCGCGACGGCGGCGCTGTCGGCGCCGGAATGGGCCGGGGTGAAGGCGCCGTAGGGTCGGCTTTGGCGGGCGCTTTGGCGGGGGCCCAATCACTGCGTTGGCGTTCGGCCTGGGTTTGTTCGCGCTGGATTTCGACTTGCGCCGCTTCGCGCGAGCGCTCGAGTTCGGGGTACTGGCGGCCGTTTATTTTCAGAAATTCGTCGCGTTCGAGCGGGCGCCGCGGGTTTTGGGTATTGAATTTTTGGCGTTCGGTTTCAAAGCGGGCATACTCCTCAAGGCGGGCCGGCAGTCGCGCCGGGTTGGCCAGCCACTCGTCGGAAAGGATGCGTCGGTTCTGGTCGCGCCATGCGCCTACGCCCATGCTGATGGTCGAACCGCTGTTGCGGTGGCCGTAGTAATGGTTGACGAAGTGGGTCGACAGGCGGTTGTAGCGGTGGTGGTGTTCGGGGTGGTAAAAATACCAGTGCATGAAATGGAACGAAGGGAACTGCACGATCACCACCGTTTCCCGGTAGGGGTAAAAGCCCCAGTACCACCAGTAGGGGTATGGCCGCCAGCAAGGCTGCGGCGCCCACCAGGGGTAGCCGAACCAGTAGGGGTAACTGTACGAATAGTAGCGCTCGACGTACACCGTTTGCGGGGCCGCGTTGTCTTCGGCGTACAAGTCGTCGGCATAGCCGGTGAAGTATTCATCGGTGTAGCCATACTCGGAGGCGTATTCCAGGGCGGAAGCCTGGAGCTCTTCGCGGGCTGCCGGGTCGTTTTCAACGGTTTGTTTCCAGTTTTCCAGTTCGGCGGCCTGTTCGCGGGCAATGGCCAGGTGCAGGGAGTCCATTTTGTGGAGCACCCAGGCGCGGTCGTCGCGGTAGGCTTCGCCGACGAGGATGGTGAAGCGCAGGTCGTCGTTCAGGATGTCGAGCACTTCGGGCAGCTCCGTCATGCGGCGCAGAGCGTGTTGCGCCAGGGGCGGGTAGGGCCGGATGAGTTGGTCGAACGCATTTTCGGCCGTTTGTTGCAAGGCGAGGATGTTGCGCAGGGTGGTCGCTTGACGCTCCACGACGCCGAGTGCCTCTGCGCGTTTATTTTCTGGCAGGGCCTGGAGGTCGAGGCGAAGCGCTTCCCGGTCGTTGGCATGGTCGATCAGGTCGGCCGTGAGGCCCGGGAAACGCGCCAGGTCGTAAAAAACAGCCTGGGCGCTTTGCGGAAAATCCTCGATGAGGCGCCGGAAAGCGACCGCTGTTTTTTGGCGGATGCCCTGCATTTTGATCAGGGCTTCGGGGTGTTGGGCGGCTTCGAGAATCGCCAGCCGGGTTTCTTCGGGGTACAGCACGAGGGCTTCGACGGCTTGTTTGTTGTCCTGGGCGAGTTCGCGCAACAGCGCGCGGTCGGTTTGGGCAAAAGAGGCAGTCCCCGCGCAGATGAATGCGCCGAAAAGCAGCGCGAATAGTCGGGTACGCATAGTTAGTGTGTTTGCGCAGCGGCGTTGCAAAGCGGCGCGCGCTGCCGGTTGGAGTGGAGGCAAAGTTTAGGTGGCGGCAGGCGGCGAAGCAAGAATTGGGGTCAGGCGGCGGGGTGCGTGTGGTCAGGCCGCGGCTTGGTCTTTTGCAGGAAAATTTGTTTTTTTACAGCAATAAAACGGGCTTTGCCTTCTACCCGAAAATTTTCAAACCATAATTTTGAACCATGCGCTTGGTTATAACCCTGCTGGCCGTGCTCCCCCTCTGCGCGAGCGCCCAAACCCATTTTCCCCTCCACCGCAGCGAAATCGGCCTCGACCCGGTCATGCTCCTCACCAACAAACTCGGCCCCGGCCTCGTCTGGAAACAAGCCCTGGGCCCCGGCCGGTCGGCCAACTGGCACCAGCGCTGGGCGTTCCGGCTCAGCGGCGCCTGGTACCGGGAAGGCCTCAACGCGGAGCAGATAAGTTTTGAAAAAGGCGACTCGCTGTACCAGTTTCTGCATTTCGACGGCGACAAGCGGCACAGCCAGTTGTTCGCCGGCTTCGAACGCCAATACAGTAAAAAACGCTGGCGGCTGTACTACGGCCCGGAAATGGGCTACTGGTACTGGAAGGCTACCGCCAAAAAGGAATTCCGGGTGGTGGATAAAAATACCGCCGATCTGATCGAATTCAGCAGCTCCGAATCCGAAACCCGTAACCACGGCCTGCGCCTGGGCTTGTTCGGCGGCGCGCAGTTTTTTTTCAGCGGCAGCTGGAGCATCGGCGCCGAACTCAACCTGCAAACCGGACTCGATTTCAGCAGCACCCGCAACGGTAGCAACGGCACTTTGGGCGACCCCTATGAAAACACGGTGTTTACGGTGGATGCCCGGACGGCGCCGCTGATTTATTTGAGTTGGCATTTTGGAAAAGTTGTGGCGGACAACGGCGGCGAGCGGTGAGGGATTTAGATGAAAAGGAATTCCGTGCTCAGGCTTGGAGTTGAGCTATCTGCCGGTTTTTTTCAGTTGATCGTTCTATCTTATTAAACGTAGAAAATGGACAAGAACAGAAGTTTTTTTCGCCAAAACCCAGATGTAATCCCTGCAGAAATGCCAACCTTTTTTCGTAAATGCACTGGGATTTTCGATGGGCTGCAAGTTTTTTCTTGCAGTAAAGGACTGATTTTTATTTTTCTCCTCTCGATGTTTGGCGCCCGGGCTGGTCAGGCATGTATTTGTATGGGAATGGGACTGGAGTACTGTTTAAAAAATGACGATGCTATTTTCATCGGTGTGCTTACCGGCATTGTGCGCATGGATAGCTTGTATATGGCGGATGAAGGCAGTACCGACGGGAGAGTGGCATACTTCAATTTTAAGGTTATAAAATATTACAAAGGCTTGGAGGAGAATTCCGACTATGTTTCCGTTTTTGACCACAGACCTAACTGTGGGGGGTATTGCAACGGCATTCGGTTGGGCGATACGATGTTGCTTTTTGCGAGTATTATTGGCAATCCTTATGAAGGTAAGTTTTTAGTAGGCTCGCAATGCCACCGTTATGCTAAACTTTCCGTCGAGATACCTCCACCAGATTCCTTTTGGGAGGCCGCCAGGAATAGGCCTGATCCCAACGACTACTATCAAGAATTTTCTGGATTGGTCCCAAACGAAGAAGAAGTTCAGTTTCTTCAAGACAGTACTGTGATATGGAAAACTCCGTACATAAAGGAAAAAAGAGCTCCTGAGCAGAAACCTCCTCCTAAGCCCCTGTTGCCTCAAAACTGGCCACTGCTTGCCAGCCTGCTTCTCAACTTTCTTCTTGCTGTTTTGCTTTGGCGGCGGGGCGAGCGGTGAGGGATTTAGATGAAAAGGAACTCCGTGCTCAGGCTTGGAATTGAGCTATCTGCCGGTTTTTTTCAGTTGATCGTTCTACCTTATTAAACTTAAAAAATGACCACGCACAAAAGTCTTTTTCGCCAAACCCTGGACGAAATCCCCGTTGAAACGCATATTTTTATTCAAAAAAACACCGACATTCTTGACCGGGTGCAAGCCCTGCTGGACAAAAAAGGCATGAAACGCCGCGACCTCGCCGCCGCGCTCGGAAAGAGCGAATCGGAAGTGAGTAAGTGGCTGGCCGGCGAACATAATTTCACCTTGAAAAGCATTGCCAAACTGGAGGCGGTTTTAGGCGAAGATATTTTAGTGGTGGTGAAATAGTTTGGGCCCGATGGCTAACCTGTCAGGTTTTCAATTCCCCTTCCGCCAATCCAAATTGTACGTCAGCCCCGCCTGCAAAGTATGGTTGCGCTCTTTCTGCGCCCCGTCGCCTTTGATGACGTAGTGGTTCAGGTAGCCCAGTTGCAGGTTCGCGTTTTTGTTGAACCGCCAGCCGAGGGCGAGGTAGAGGCGGTTCTGATCGAGCACATTTTTTTGAATACCCTTGCCGAAACCGAGAAATACCTCGTTGTACGCGCTGAAAAACAGGGTGTTGTCTTCCATGGTTTTTTTGCTCAACGGGATGGATACCAGGAGCCGGTAGCGGCCTCTTTGGCGAAAACTATGGCCGTCGACGGTACGCGCGCCGGTGGCATCGAGGCGGGCATTTTCGATAAACCGCTGCTCCAGGCGGTAGCGGTGGTGGAAGTACAGGCGGCCGATGTTGTCCTGCAGGACGAACTGCTGCCAGATGCGGTGCTCGTGCACCTCGGTGGCGATGGGCTGTTCGCCGTAGGGAAACGTGACGATCCAGCCGTAACCCAGCGTGAGCAGGGCGTTTTTCGGCAGGTAAAAATCGACGCCGAGGCGGAGGAGCGACTGCTGCCATTGGCTGGCGAACTCGCTGCGGCGAAACTGGTATTCGGTGTGCAAACCCAGTTTGTCGGTCAGGCGGTGGTTGCCGAAATACATCCACCAGGAATTGGTGTGGTCGACGGTTTGCGCGGGTAATTGCTGGAAAACGAAGGTAGTGGCGAGGGCAAACAGGATAGATTTTAGGTGCATGGAAAATTTTTAATGGGCAGCTTGCTCGTTAGGTCGCTGCGCCCGATTGTCGATGTTTGGAATAACGGAAAGACCGCGTTCAGGTTCATATTTCGCGCGGGCTCGCTTCGGAACGCTTAAAGTCAAAATGTAAAATGTAAAATCTAAAATGTAAAAGGAAGTGCGCGTGCAGCGGAAGATGGTGGCCAAAATGCCGCGAAAGTTCCACACGTCGTAACCGCACTTTTTCATTTTAGATTTTACATTTTACATTTTGACTTTACCTCCTCTTTTTCCCACACTTTGTTTTAAATTTGCCCAACCCGCCAACCAGAAACCCTCTAACCCTCTAACCAGAAACCTTCTAACCAGAAACCTTCTAACCAGAAACCCTCCAACCAGAAACCCTCTTGTTATGCCCGATTTCGCCCACCTCCACTGCCACACCCAGTACTCCCTGCTCGACGGCGCGGCGGCCATCCCCAACCTGTTCAAAAAAGCCGCCGACGACGGTATGAAAGCCCTGGCTATCACCGACCACGGCAACATGTTCGGGGTGTTTCAGTTCGTGGCCGAAGCAGCCAAACACCCGGGTGTGAAACCCATTGTGGGTTGCGAATTTTACGTCGTCGACGACCGGCGCCAGCGCACCTTCACCAAAGAACACCGCGACAAGCGCTACCACCAGCTCTTCCTGGCCAAAAACCCCGAAGGCTACAAAAACCTCGTCAAACTCTGCTCCCTGGGCTACATCGAGGGCTTGTACGGCAAGTTTCCGCGCATCGACAAGGAACTCATCCTCCAGTACCACGAGGGCCTTATCGCCACCACCTGCTGCATCGGCGCCATGGTACCCCAGGCCATTCTCCGCCAGGACGAGGCGGCCGCCAAAAAAGAATTCGAATGGTGGCTCGACCTGTTCGGCGAAGACTATTACATCGAACTCCAGCGCCACCAGATGGAAGAGCAAGACCGCGTGAACGAAGTGCTGCTCCGCTGGGCCGATGAGTACAAGGTCAAGGTGATCTGCACCAACGACTCGCACTACGTCGACCAGAAAGACTGGAATGCCCACGATATTCTCCTCTGTATCAACACCGGCGAAAAGCAAGCCACCCCCGCCATTCGCGAGTTTGTGGAAGAGGGCACCGTGATGAAAGGCGGCCGCTTCGCTTTCTGGAACGACCAGTTTTATTTTAAAACACAAGCCGAGATGGGCGCGCTGTTTCACGACCTGCCCTTTGCCCTCGACAACACCCAAGAGATCGTCGACAAGTGCGAGCAACTCCAACTGAAAAAAGACATCCTGCTGCCCAACTTCGTCATCCCCAAGGAGTTTGCCAGCCAGGACGACTACCTGCGCCACCTCACCTTCGAAGGCGCGCGCCAGCGCTACAAAGACATCACCCCCGAAATCGAGGAACGGCTCAACTTCGAACTCCGCACCATCCTCACGATGGGCTTCGCCGGCTACTTCCTCATCGTGGCCGACTTCATCAAAGCCGGCCGCGACCTGGGCGTGTTCATCGGTCCCGGCCGTGGCTCGGCTGCCGGCTCGGCCGTCGCCTACTGCATCGGCATTACCAACATCGACCCCATCAAGTACCAGCTCCTGTTCGAACGTTTCCTCAACCCCGATCGCAAGAGCATGCCCGATATCGACACCGACTTCGACGACGAAGGCCGGCAAAAAGTGCTCGATTACGTGGTGGATAAATACGGCAAACAACAGGTCGCCCAAATCGTCACCTACGGCACCATGGCCGCCAAAATGTCGATCAAAGACGTGGCCCGCGTGCTCGACCTGCCCCTCGACCAGTCGAACGGCCTGGCCAAACTCGTGCCCGACAAACCCGGCATCTCGCTCAACCGGGTGCTCACCGCCCCGCTCGACGGCCCCGGCTCGCTGCGCGACAAGGAAAACCTCGGCCCCGACGACATCGAAAACATCCGCCAGCTCCGCGATTTTCTCGCCACCGAAGGCACCCTCGAAAGCCAGGTGCTCAAAGAAGCCCTCGTGCTCGAAGGCTCGGTGCGCAACACCGGCATCCACGCCGCCGGCATCATCATCGCCCCCAAAGACCTCACGGAGATCATCCCGGTGTGCGCCTCCAAGGAAACCGAACTGCTCATCACCCAGTACGAAGGCAGCATCATCGAAGACGCCGGCGTCATCAAAATGGACTTCCTGGGCCTCAAAACCCTCACCATCATCCGCGACGCCCTGCGCCTGATCGAACAAAACCACGGCCTGAGCATCAGCATCGACGACATCCCGCTCGACGACGCCAAAACCTACGAACTCTACCAGGCCGGCGCCACCAACGGCACCTTCCAGTTTGAAAGCGCCGGCATGCAGAAGTACCTGCGCGAGCTCAAACCCGACAAGTTCGACGACCTGATCGCCATGAACGCCCTGTACCGGCCGGGGCCGCTGGAGTATATTCCCGATTTTATTGCCCGCAAACACGGGCGGCAGGCGGTGACTTTTGATTTGCCGGAAATGGAGGAATACCTGCAGGATACCTTCGGCATCTGCGTGTCGGGCGATACGCTGGTGTACGACGCCATAACGGGGAAACGGGTGCGGATCGACCAGCTGCGCTACCGGGTTGGAGCATTTTACGTGCAGGGCGTCGACGAAAATTTACAACCGCAAAAAGCGCTCCTCACCCACTGGGTGTGCAACGGTGAAAAACCGGTTTTAAAAATCAAACTGAAAAGCGGCGCCACCGTAAAAATGACCGCCGACCACCGGGTGCTCACCGAAAATGGCTGGCGGGCCATCGGCCAACTCAAACCCGGCGACCACATTGCCACCCCCCGCCAGTTGCTGGCCGAAACCACGCAACACACCGACCCGCACAAACTCCGGGTATTGGCCTACCTGTTGGCCGACGGCGCCTTGAGGGCGCATGCCGCTACCGCTGAATTTGTTTCAAAAGACCAGGTCCTGATCGACGCCTATACGGAAAGCCTGACCCGGTTCGAGCGCCTGGAACCGCGCACCTTGCAACAAGTACGCGGAGTAACCCGTGTCATGGTGGCGGGAAAAGAAAAAACCCACTACCATGAGCCGAACGATTTGGTCCAGTTTTTACGCGACTGGGGCTTGAAAACCATGAAGGGAGGCTGTTGGTCGGGCGACAAGTTTGTGCCGGAATTCGTTTTTGGACTGGATGAACAGCAAATCGCCTTTTTCCTCGCTTGTTTTTGGGATTGCGACGGCCATGTCGGGCAGCGCGCCTGTTTTATAAAAACCATTTCGCACCGGCTGGCGCTGGACATCCAAACCCTGCTGCTGCGATTGGGCATTTATACCGCTATTTACGAATCTACATATTTCAACAACCGTCGCCAGGAGGAAATTACCGCTTATCAGGTTACCCTGTACAATTTAAAGGCCTTTTACCAAAAGATTGCGCCCCATCTGCTTTTGAAAAAAATGCACGGCGACAATTTCAACGGCCGGGAATTCCGCGACCAATTGTCCCGGCAAATATTCCTCAATGAGGTGCAGGGCAGCTGGGAGGGTTCGGTAAAAGCACTGATGCGCACACATGGCATCGATCGACAGCATCTTTATCAGAAAAAACGCCAGCTGCCCAGAATTGCTGCGCATATCGTGCGCGACCTGAGCGAGAAATTATCCTTGCCGCAATCCAGTCGAAATCTGAACGTGCGTTGGGAGCAAATCCAATCGATTACACCCGCCGGCGCCGAACTCGTTTACGACATTACAGTCGAGGGGATTCACAATTTTGTAGGCAACAATGTCATCCTGCACAATTGCGTCTACCAGGAACAAATCATGCTCCTCTCGCAAAAACTAGCCGGTTTTTCCAAAGGCGACGCCGACGTGCTGCGCAAAGCCATGGGCAAAAAACAAAAGGCGGTGCTCGATAAAATGAAGGGGCAGTTTATCGAAGGCGCCGTCGCAAAGGGTTTGCCCGCCGACAAGCTCGAAAAAATCTGGACCGACTGGGAAGCCTTCGCGTCCTACGCCTTCAACAAGTCGCACTCCACGTGCTACGCCTTTGTCGCCTACCAAACCGCCTACCTCAAAGCCCACTACCCCGCCGAGTACATGGCCGCCGTACTCACCCACTCGCAAAACAACATCGATAAGATCACCTTCTTCCTGGAAGAGTGCAAACGCATGGGCCTGGACGTGAAAGGCCCCGACGTCAACGAATCGGGCGTGCATTTCAACGTCAACAAAAAAGGCGTCATCCGCTACGGCATGGGCGCCGTCAAAGGCGTGGGCGAAGCCGCCGTCGAAACGCTCATTCAGGAACGCCAGGCCAACGGCCCCTTCGAGTCGATCTTCGACTTCATGCGCCGCATCAACCTGCGCACCATCAACAAACGCGTCATGGAAAGCCTGGCCTTTGCCGGCGCTTTCGACGGCCTGGCAGCCTCCCACCCGGGCGGAGGCATGCACCGCGCTACCTTCTTCGCCCCCACCGACAAGTACGACAGCTTTATCGAACACTTGCTCAAATACGGCGCCGCTTATCAGGAAGACAAAATCATGTCGGTCAACTCCCTGTTCGGCGACTTGTCCGACTCCGTCAGCATCCCCGAACCCACCGTGCCCAAAACCGAACCCTGGAACCTGCTGACCAAACTCCAACGCGAAAAAGACGTTATCGGCCTCTACCTCAGCGGCCACCCGCTCGACGACTACCGCTTCGAAGTCGACAACCTTACCACCTGCGGCCTCGACCGCGTCGAGCAGTTCAAAGGACAAAAAATACACCTCGCCGGCTTTGTCACCCGCGCCGAACACCGCATCAGCCAGCGCGGCACCGGTTGGGGGCGCTTCACCATCAGCGACTACACCGGCAACCTCGAACTGGCCCTGTTCAGCAACGACTACGCCCAGTTCAAACACCTGTTCGAAGAGGGCAACTGCCTGTTTATCACCGGCGCCTACCGCCAACGCTACAACAGCGACGAGTACGAATTCAAGCCGGAAAAAGTAGAACTGCTCGAAACCGTCAGCCGATCGAAAATTTCTACCGTCACCCTCCACATTCCCGTGGATATGCTCAGCCCGGGCCTGCTCAACCAACTCGACGCCATTTGCAAAAACCACAAGGGCCAGCACCAGCTAAAAATCCGTTTGCTCGACTATGTCAACCAACACGCGCTTTCTTTCGCCGCCACTAAACGCAAGGTGCACGCCGACTCGGAGTTTGCGCAGGCAGTGGAAAAACTGGGCTTGGAGTGTAAACTGGGTTAACTAACTTTTCAAATTGGCCTTTTCAAATTTGACTTTTGACTTAAAAAAACTCCCCTGTGCGCGATGTTTCAAAAAAGTCAAAAGTCCAATTTGAAAAGTTCAATTTGAAAAGTGGTTCATCATTTCGGGGCATGGAGCTGATGAAGCTACCAGGCCGCATTTCCCACCATTACCTCCACATCCGAGCTGCCGTTCGTCAGCCGCACCCAATAGCCCTTGTCCGCCCGGCGCAGGGCATCCATCGCGTACATGCCACCGCCCACGTACGTCAACGGCGTACCCACTGCCAGCGGAACCAATGCCCCCGGAGCCGGCGGGCTGCCGGCGTCGTACAAGCCGATGACCGCTTTCACCGTCCAGGTTTGGCCTTCCGGGGCATTTATTTTTAATGTCGCCGACGCGCGGCCGTCGGGGGCGTTGCAGGCGCAGAAGTCGGGGGCGGCGATGGAGCAGGCCACTGCCGAGCCGGCAACGGTGCCGGTCACGGTCTGCGTCGGTCCGGCCGAGGTGATGACCACCTGGTACGCGCCGTTGGGGTAGGCGCCGAAACTGAGCGGCCCGCCCGTGCCGGCCTCTGGCCCGCCGAGATTGGCGCCGCCGCTGGTCTGCAACTGGTAAGTGGAGCCCAGTTCGGAGCCGTTCAGGCCGATGAGCGGCCCCGGCTCGCCGGAGCAGTAGTCGGTGTACGTGATAGCCACCGTGGGCGCGGCGCTCACTGTGATGTCGAAGTCGCAGCTGCCCGGGCACTGGTTGCCGTCGGTGTAAGTGTAGGTCACGGTATTTGTAGTACCGACTCCGGCGGTGTAGCTCGTGCCGCTGACGCCGTTTCCGCTGAACACGCCGCCGGCAGGGGAAGCGCCGGGCAGGGCGCCGAGGTCGAGCGGGAGCTGGCTGTCGAAAATGTTCTGGTCGGTCGGGCAAGCCACGACCGGCTGCGCGTGGATGAGGACCTGGATAGTTTGCTGGTTCGAGCAACCGTTCGCCGCGGTGACGACCACGGTGTAGGGGCCGCTGTGGACGGGTGTTGGGCCGGGGCGGACGGGATTTTGCGCCGGAGAACCAAAGCCGCCTGGTCCGCTCCAGGCCCAGGACAGCGCCGCGCCGCCGGATTCGAACAGCAGCAAATCGCCGCTGCCGGTGCAGAGCGGGGCATTGCTCGACGCCACCACGGCAGGCGCCTGGTTGGGATCGCCGGTGATGAGTGCCGAGCCGTTCATAACGAGCGAACAGCTGGCGCCGTCGGGGTTGGCCACTGCGGTGTAGGTTCCGGGGGCCGTTTGCAGGCCGAAGTCGAGGGCGGCGCCCGTGCCCGCCAGGGGGCTGCCGGCGTCCGCGCCGTCGAGTTGGAGTTGGTAATTAAAACCCGAAGCGGAGCCGCTCAGCAAAACCGGCACGCCGTTGCTGCCGGCGCAGACCATGCCGCCACCGGAAACCGTGAAGGCCGCCGGGGGTGCGGTGATCGTAATTTGCACGGCCAACACGACGGTGCTTTCGCACAAGCCACCGTCGCTGTACACGCGGGCGTAGTAGGTGACGGGCCCGGTAATGTCGGGCATGAACATATTGCCGGCGGGGCCGGGCGTGCCGCCGTTGTACACGATGTTGGTCGTGGCGGCCGGGTCGGAATACCAGATGGCCCACTCATCGGCCTTGAGGCCGGCGAGCACGAGTTTGGCCTTTCCGGGCGGGCAGCCCGAAGTGATGCTGGCCGCAGCATCGAGCACGGGGATGGAGGCCGGGCAGGGATTGCAGGGGAAAAACAGCCAGCCGGCGTTGTTGAACACATCGCCGCCGGGGGTGGGCACGTAGATGTTTTCGGTGCCCGTGTGGGTCATGCCGGTGAGGAAGAGGTACTTGGTGCAGGTGCTGGTGCCGTCGTAGTCGTCCTTGTGGATGACAGCCGGGGTGTTGGGGTCGGAGGATTTTATTTCGATGTACTGGCCGGGCAGGCCCTGGGCGATGAACTGGCCTTCGGTGCCGTTGTGGGGGACGAGGGTTTGGGTAGTACCTGTTGTGAACGTGTAGCGCTTGCCGGGGGCGAATTTCATGGAGTGGTAGT
>CAZVZH010000121.1:0-10326 GCA_964630705.1 uncultured Saprospiraceae bacterium
GGACAAGTTATGCTCCTTCAAAAACGCAAAAACTGTCAAAAAAAGCCCTAATTTTCACCTCCAGCAGACGTGTCCAGCTTTAGCGGGAAATTCCCCAACATGCTCTAAAAGTAAGGTCAAGAATTTCGTCTGATTTGGCATCTTTGATATTATTATAAAAATAATATCGATTTAGGTATAACAAACTGTATTCCGCTTCAATTTTGTCTTTGCCTTTTAGAAGTGTATAGTGGAAGCCCCAACTTCTTTTTATCGTGCCGAAGGGGTACATCACAATTGCCTGTCGTCGCCTGTATATCATTCGGTTGTGCAATATCCGTTGACGGTTAGCGACAACCGGCTCAGGTGCCGAAGGCGCTTTTTCGGGCGGTTTCGTAAGTTGTATATCCGGAAAATCTTGCTTCAATTGCTGCCCAGCCTCCACTGTTTTCGGCACATGCCAACAACGGTGCAGCGCGCTCCGGCGAGCGCCGGAGACGGTTCTGATTTTTTGAACCAGGGCAGGGTCGTATGGGAAATCAACCCGGAGACGATTCTGGTTTTTGAGCAGCATGGGGCTGGCGGTTGTGGCGTTTAGAGACATGGAAAGGGTTAACGGATACCTGAGTTCCCTCCCCGGTAATCATCTTTGGCGACAGCTAATCTATCTTTTTCCTGTCACCTTGTCTACGTTTCTTTTGGAAATTTTAGTCCTTCAAAATTAATGCCTGCTCAGGGGGCGGATGGCCAAATGGCGCGCCGTAGATTGGGTTTCCCGCAGATTTTCGCAGAAAAGGCCGCAGATTTTCGCAGAAATTCCCTGCATAGTCTGAAATCCTCCGCTATAAAAGCGCGGGAGTTTTTACCTGTTCCGAAAAAATCTGCCGAAATCTGCGGGAAACCACGCTGCGAGGGTCGAGCCAAACATACCTTTTGTCCATTCCTGAAATAGCCCGACCGGCCTTTCCAACCCTGGTTTTTAGTTTTCCAACCTTGCTTTTCGCTTTTCTAACGTTGGTTTTCAGATTTCCAGTCCTGGTTTTTGCTTTTCTAACCTTGGTCATGGGGCTCTTAACTCTGTTTTTCCCATTCTTACCTCTGGTTTTTGCTTTTCTAACGTTGGTTTTTGCTTTTCTAACGTTGGTTTTCGGTTTTCCAGCCCTGGTTTTTCCATTTCTAACCCTGGTTGTGGCTTTTCCAGCCTTGCTTTTCCTGTTTCCAGGACTGAAATCCCCAAAAACACTATGCCTTCCGGCGCAACAAAAAGTTAAAGTTCGCCGGAGGTTTCCTCGGCAGTGTTAATTTAAAATAAAATGCCGCGAATTTTAACTTTATGAAGAATTAAAATGCGGGCGTTTGTAATAATTTAAGATAAGGTTTGTTAACGGGGCTTGTTTCGCACTTTCCCCACCGAACAATTTTGGGTCGCCGGATCAAGCACCGGCGCTATTCATCAAATTGTTCACATTCTAAACCTTAAGCGTATGTCTTGTTATGCTTTGTTCGACTTCAAGTCGAGCTTCAACGACGCCAAACTGGCGCAGTTTGCCCACAACATTTGGGCGCGGATGTCCGACAACCCGCGTTTTGCCGGCATCAAACCGCTGGTAGACACCCAACTGAAACAAAACCTCGACGCCTTCGTCGCGGTGGTACAGGAGGCGGCCGACGGCAGCCGGGTGAAACACGCCGAAAAACGCGCCCGCCGCAAGGAATTGCTGGACGTGCTGGAAACCCTGGCCGGCCAGGTGTCCACACTGGCTGCCGGCGATGATTCCGTGATTTTGGATGCGGGATTTTCGGTGCGACCCAAACCGACCCGGCGTGAGCTGCCGGACATCGGACAGGTGCAAGGTCTGCACGTGTCGACCGGAATCCGTCCCGGTGAGGTCTTGCTGAGTTTTCCCGGCGTTCCGCGGGCCCTGGTGTATGCGGCCGAGTGGAGTGCCGACGATGGCCAGACCTGGCAAAACGGCACCTACTCCTCTGCCCGGCGCACCCAGCTCGGCGGCTTGCCCCAACGCGCTGAACTGTTGTTCCGCGTGACGGCAATAGGAGCGGGCCAGCGCAAAGGCGCCCCCAGTATTCCGGTGCGCCAGTTTGTTATTTGACCCCGGAACCCAGCCAGGTGAAGGAAGTAGGGGACCCGCCGCAGCCGACAGGTTGCGGCGGTTTTTTTAGTGCGCCTTTGCCCTTTTCGTGATAGTCTCCCTCCAACGTGCGGCGCTGACAAAAGAACTTTTCAGCTAAAAATCTGGCATCCCGGCCAATCCCTACACCACCTGAAATCCGTGGGCATACGGATCATCCGTATCATCGATCACAATGGTGTTGTACCCCGTCACGCGCGCCCAGCCTTCAATGCTGGGAACGATGGCCGCATAAGGCCCGCAGGTAGTCGCCGCTTCCACCCGGCCGGTAAAGCGGCTGCCGATAATGCTTTCATGTACGAAACTGTCGCCCACCCGGAGTTTGCCCTGCGCCGCCCATTGGGCCATGCGGGCTGAAGTGCCGGTACCGCAGGGCGAGCGGTCGATGGCTTTATCGCCATAAAAAACGGCGTTGCGGGCCGTGGAGCCGGCGTGCAGGGGCGCGCCGGTCCAGAGCAGGTGGCTCAGGCCGCGGATGTTTTCGTCGAGCGGGTGCTGGAAACTATGCTGCTCATTGAGCTGCCGGCGCAGCACAGGGCTCCAGCGGATCAGGTCGGCAGCGGTGAAATGTTCCAGTCCGGGGAAGTTGTCCTGCGGATCGACAATAGCGTAAAAATTGCCGCCATAGGCTACATCCACGCGCAGCGGACCCAGGTCCGGGCAATCCACCTCCAGGCCTTCGCGGTACAAAAACGAGGGAATGTTGGTCAGCCGGACCGATTTGACCTTTCCTCCCGATTCCTGGTATTCCACCAGCACCAGTCCGGCCGGCGTTTCCAGGCGCAGGCGCCCGGGGGTTTTCGGCAGCACCAGGCCTTCTTCCAGGGCGATGGTGACGGTGCCGATGGTGCCGTGGCCGCACATGGGCAGGCAGCCGCTGGTTTCGATGAAGAGCACGCCGATGTCGTTGGCCGGATCGGCGGGCGGGTACAGGATACTGCCCGACATCATGTCGTGGCCCCGCGGCTCAAACATGAGTCCGCGGCGGATCCAGTCGTATTCCCGTAAAAAATGCAGGCGGCGTTCGGCCATGCTGCCGCCGTCGAGCAAGGGACCGCCGCCGGCTACCAGGCGCACAGGGTTGCCGCAGGTGTGGGCATCGATACAGAAAAATGTCTTACGCATGACGGATAGAATTTTCAGGTTTTTTGGGGCATGCTGGGGCGGGCGGGATTGACGAGGATGTACAAGATTAGGGGCTGGACAGGATTACAAGATCACATCTTTTTATCCTGTAAATCCTGGTAATCCTGTCCAGCCCCTAATCCTGTACATCCTGTCCGCCGCTTCCTGTCCGTCCAAGAAATTGGGCGGCTCCATCGAGCGCGTCGTAAAAATCCTGGCCGTATTTCCGCACAATCGCTTCGCGCAGAAACTGGTACACCGGCAGTTGGTGCTGCCGGCCGAGCGTACAGGCGGCGGAGCAGATATCCCACTCGTGATAGTTGAGCGCTTCGAAACCGGTATCCTCGTTTTTTTCCACGCGAATCGGGTAGAGGTGGCAGGAGATCGGTTTTTTAAAATCGACGGCGCCGGCAAGGTAGGCGCGTTCGATGCCGCACTGGGCTACTCCGGCGCTGTTGATTGTCATGTAGGCGCAAGGGCCGTTGTCGATCAGCGGCGTGCCGTACTCCTCCGGCTGTTCGTACCAGGTATATTTCCCTTGTTGTTCTATGGCTTGAATGCCCGCCGGGCTGAGGAAAGGTTTGACTTGTTCATATATGGCTTCGAGCACAGGCAGTTCGGCCGCTTCCAGGGGCGCGCCGGAGTCGCCTTCCCAGCAACAGGCGCCTTTGCAGGCTTCGAGATTGCAGATGAAGTGCTGTTCGATCAAATCGTCGCTCACCAGTTTGTCTTGTACGATAATCATAGGTTTACTCGGATAGTTTTTTCAAGGCCTCGCTCATGCGGCGGCGGGCCTCGCGTTTTTCCAGGGCCGTAGGCGGCATGGCGCGTTCGGTGCAATCGGCGATATTGCAGCGTTCGCAAGTGATGTTAACGAGCGTGCGGGGAATGGCCGGGTCGTCGCAGAAGCGGATGACCTGCCGGGCCTGGTCGTCGAGCAGGATGCCCAGGGTCACGCTGATATTCCGGTGGAGGGTAGGGTAGCCGGGTTTGGCCACGGCAAGGCAGAGGTATTCCTCGCCGCTGTCGGCAAATAAGGCGCGCTGGATACCCGACTGGGGTTGGGTGTGATCGCCGGTTTGGCGCTGGAAATTTTGTAAATTCTGGAGCAGGGCAATCGACAGCCAGCGCCGGCAATAGTGTTCATCGAGGCCCGAGGCATGGGGTTGGTGGCGGCGGTTGAGGTGAAGTTCTTTGTCGATTTCAAACTTGTCGCGCTCCAGGTCGTGGATAAAGCGCAGGAAAAACACTTTTTGAAGGTCGAAGTCGAGTGAAAGCACATTGAACCGCTGGAACAACACTTCGGGGCTGGCCTGGTACTTGGTCATCAGGTGGAGGAGGGCTTGCGGGTCCCAGCGTTCGCGTTGGAAAAAAGCCCCGAGGTCGGCGACGAAGGCCTGGCGGTTGACGAGCAGACTGACGGCGAAATAGGCCGCCTTGTAGTTGTTGAGTACCTCCTCGAACGAGCGGACACGCAGCATGGTGGAAGCCAGGGGGCGCTCCTTCAGGTGCAGCGCGTTGAAGCCCAGTTCTTTAGCCAGTTGAAAGGCGCGTTGGCGTTCATTGAGGCGGCTGTTGAGCAGCAGGCGTTTGGGTTTGGGTTGAAAAACAGCGCGAACGCTCGACAGTTCGGGGTACTGGTCGAGCGCGCGGTCATCGATTTTGTATTTAAATTCTGAGTGCAGCAGCTCGGCCAGGAGTTGGGCGGGTACGCCGCCGTTGGTGGGCAGGCGGTGTTGTTGTACAAAGTCGTCTGCCGCTTTTTCGATGTCGTCGAAATAGTTCATGTGCAACTCCTGATAAGCGCGCAGGGCGGCAAAGTAGAAATTCTCGTCGCGCAGGGAGTAATTGCGGGCAATTTCGAGCAAGGCGGAAATAAAAGCATTGACGCGGTCGGGGGCCCGGGCGATAATCTCCACCACTTGCTGGACTTCGATGCCGAAGAGGTCGAGCGGCAGTTCGTTCAGGAAGTTGCTCTGCAGCAGGTCGCCCAGCGGGGCAAATTGTTTGGTGAGTTCGGGGGCAGTCAGAAATTCGGGGCTAATGCCGAGGGCGCCGGCGAGTTTTTGCAGGTTTTCGGGTTGGGGGTATTTTTTGCCTTTTTCAATTTCGTTCAGGTAGGACACCGAGATGCCTGTGCGGCGGCTCATTTCCTCAAAATTCCAGCCGTGTTCGTGGCGGAATTGCCGGACTTTCAGCCCGAGCACTATTTTTTGTTGCTGCGTTTTGGCCATAGCAGGAGCAAAGGTAGGGCGCTTGAGCCAAGAAAGTGCGGGTTGATTTTTTTCCTGTAAACGGCCTGGGTTTTCGGTATTTATTTACATTTGAGTTTCGCACAGTAAACAATTTGCCAATGAAAACACCTGACTTTCCCCCGTTTCTACGGGTTGTGGCCCTGATGACGGCCGCCGTTTTGCTCACCCTTTGGATCCGGAACCTGATCGTTCCGGAGCGCATTCAGGATACCCTGTTGCTCAATTTGTTTCACGGCTTTGTACCCTTGTTGATTGCCTGGTTGCTCCAGCGGTTCAACGATCGGATCAGCGGCTGGTTTTTCTGGCTGATCACGCTGGTTTGGGTGTTGTATTACCCCAATTCGCCCTACATGATCAGCGATTTGAAGCACGTGGGGCAAAGCCCCGAGGCTGTGCAGAATTACGACGATCTGATCGTTTTTGCCTTTGCCATTTTGTCGGCGTTTTACGGTTTTCTTTCGCTGAAAATCATGTACCGCTTGTTCCGGAAGCGCCGGGGCCCGCGCTTTGCCAATCTGGCTATTTGGGCGACGCTGTTGTTGAGTTGCCTGGGCTTCTACATGGGCCGGGTGCTGTTGTTGTTTTCCGCTGATTTTTTCAAACATCCGCTGGAGGTAATCAAGCAGGTTTGGGCGCATTTATTTCCTGTGGGTGATAACCTTTCCACCTATGCGATCATAATTCTATTCGGCGGCGTGCAGTGGATGCTGCTGATTATGATGAAAGACGTGAATGATATCGAGCCAAACCGGTTGGTCAGCCGCGGCGAGTAAATTTTTTTAAAATCAAAACAGAAGTAGCATGAGTATGACGCGCAAAATTACGTACCTGCTGCTGGCTATCCTGGCGATCTTCGTGTTGCCATTCGTCGGCGCCTGGCTATACTACGATGGGGTTTTCCCGCCTGGCTTTTTCGCCTACCCGCCACTTAAGCCGATTGAAAAAGCGCCGTTCAGCCTGCCGGTATTTATTCTGATTGCCCTGGCTTCCGTTGGGGTGGCGGCGGTGTACCTTTTTCCGCAATGGTTTGGGTTTAAAAAAGTGCCCCTGCCCGAGCAGCCGGAGCAGCCGAAGGTGGGCTACCCGCTGTGGTTCTGGCTGGGCCTGGTCGCCTGGTTGGGCACGCTGATCTTACTGTGGTCGAAGGCCCGGCAGCCCTTGTGGTATTTGCATTGGTCGGACCTGCCCTTGTTCTGGGGCTTCATTTTTTTCCTCGACGGCATCGTGTACAAACGCAACGGCGGGCGCTCGCTCATCGGCGAGGTACCCCAGGAAGTAGTGGGCATCGGCTTATGCTCGACGCTGGGCTGGATGCTGTTTGAATACCTCAATTTTTTTGTCGACGACAACTGGTTTTATCCCAACGGCGGCATCATCAGCAGCGAACAGTTTCTGCTCTATGCCATCATTATTTCGTCGGGCTTGCTGACGATGGCTTTCGAGTGGTACAGCCTGTTCACCAGTTTCCCGGCCCTGCGGCAGCGGTTTTCCCAGGGCATAAAAATTATACTGCCGGAATGGGTAAAAAATGTGTGCTTGCTGCTGGCCCTCGGCGGCTTGTTCGGCTCCGGCCTGCTGCCCGACACCTTGTTCTTTTCCCTTTGGCTGGCGCCGCCCTTGCTGCTGGCGGTGGCGCTGGATAAAATTGGCGTGTGGACGCCGCTGCGCCCCATCGGCCGAGGCAACTGGACGCCCACGCTGTTGTTTTCGCTGACCTATCTGGTGCAAGGGCTCTGCCTGGAATGCCAGAATTATTTCAGCGGCACGCACGACGCTGACGGAAACCTGATTTTCAGCGAAGCCCCGGCCTACTGGGTGTATAGCCTGCCTTACGTGCAGACGGCTAAAATTTTTGAAATGCCCGTGCTGGGCTACCTCGGTTACCTGCCGTTCGGCTTGTATTGCTGGATTTGGTGGATCACTACGGCGACCCTGCTCGGTATACCCTCCAAGTTTTACCGGGAACATCCGTTCCACAGCTGATCCTTTCGTCGCATGCGTGCAATTGGTCTCACATGGTTTCTTCTACTGGCAGCGCCGGCGTTTTCTGGCGCTCAGGACATCGACTGGGACGGACGCCATCGGATGATGGATATCGCCAAAATGGTGGAGAGCCTGGAAGACCCCGACGGCCAGCTGACCATCGATCAGGTGGCCGCTACTGAATTTGACACGCAATTTGTACGTCCCAACACGCCGATCCTGAATTTCGGCTTTACCAATTCATACCACTGGCTGCGGTTTTCGGTACATAACACCTTGGACGAACCAGCTTTACTGGAAATTGCGCACGCCAGCCTGCCGGTTGCGAATATGTATATCCCTGATCCGGAATGTACCTGGAAAGAGGTGAAAGCCGGTTATCAGCTCCCTTTGACGGAAAAATATTTACCCCACCATTACCAATTGTTTTCCTTGCCCAAGGGCAATTACCCCGTGTATGTTAAAGTGCTGACCAACTGCCACCCTTTGCCGGTGCGCATTTGGAGCAGAACAGCCTACGAAGTGCATACCTATGAACAACGCCTGGTGTATGGCTTCTATCTGGGCTTTATGTTTTTTGTAATCCTGAACAACCTATTTCTCTTTTTTTCCTTGCGGAATTTTCTGTATCTTTTCTATGCCGGCGTGGTGGTCATCTATATCAGTTATGCTTCTACAGTGCTGGATGGGTTTATTCTCTATTTTTTCCCACAGCTGGATATGATGTTCTGGTATTTGATGATCCCGACCGTCGGGATACCAGTCCAAATGATCTATTGCCTGCTGTTTTTGGAATCGGGAAAATACGTGCCGCGGTTGACGCGGTTCACCTGGTGGCTGATCGGGTATTTCGCGGTATACGGATTGGTACGCTTTGTCTGGTCGACACCTACAGTACTGGCAGTCAATACCGTGCATGCGCTAATCTCCTTTTTTATGATGGGATACGTCGGCGTCAGTGTGGGAAAAAAGGGCAACAAAATGGGCTATTACTATGCGCTGGCCTATTTCATCTATTTTCTGCTGGTGCTCACCGAGGCGACGTACATCCAAACCGGCATGCCGCGGTATTTTCTGGGATTGAGCCATGTGGCCTGGGCGACGTTTATCGAGGCTTTCGTGTTGTCGTACTTGCTGTCCAAACGTTTTGAATGGGAAAAAGCCGAGATCGAGCGGGGCCGTCAAGCGGCACAGCACGAGCTGCTGGAAGCCACCCGGGAAAAAGAACGCCTGGTAAAAGTACAAAACCTGGTGCTGGAACAAAGAGTAGCCGAACGCACCGAACAACTCGAAGTGGCTAACCGCGAACTCAGCCTCAGCCTCGAAGCCGTCGAGCAGGAGCGCCAGAAATCAGACAAGCTCTTGCTCAATATTCTGCCCGCCGCCACCGCCCGCGAACTCAAGGAAAACGGCTTCGCCAAACCCAAAATTTACGACTCGGTGACCGTTCTGTTTGCTGATTTTAAAGACTTTACCCAGTTCGGCGAGCATATTTCGCCGGAACGCCTGGTCGACGACCTGAACCAGTATTTCATGGCTTTCGACAAAATTATCCAGGACTGCCGCCTCGAAAAAATCAAAACCATCGGCGACGCCTACATGGCTGCCGGCGGCCTGCCTATGCCCAATTCGAGCC
Source organism: uncultured Saprospiraceae bacterium (assembly GCA_964630705.1). Lineage (GTDB taxonomy): Bacteria > Bacteroidota > Bacteroidia > Chitinophagales > Saprospiraceae > M3007. The sequence continues at coordinate 9,129 of CAZVZH010000121.1, forward strand.
ACCCGATCGACGCCGTGCAGGCCGCCTTGCGCATGCAAACCTTTATTGAAAACTGGAAACAAGAGCAAGCCGCCGCCGGGCGCATCGTCTGGGATGTGCGCATCGGCATCCACACCGGGCAGGTCATCTCCGGGGTGGTCGGCATGCACAAGTTTTCCTACGATATCTGGGGCGACACCGTCAACACCGCCGCCCGCATGGAAACCTGCGGCGAACCCGGCAAGGTGAATATTTCCTTCAGCACCTTCGAATTGGTCAAAGACCGCTTTTTGTGTACGCCGCGGGGCAAGGTGAAAGTGAAGGGCAAAGGCAAAATGGAGATGTTCTGGGTGGATGGCGAGCAGGCGCCGTCTGAATCTTAGCGCCCGCTTTTTCCTCTGGCGGTAATTCGTATTTTTGGCGCATCTCGAAACATTTTACCTGAACACAAGCATATGCGTCAAAAAATAGTTGCCGGCAACTGGAAAATGAATAAAACCCTCGACGAGGGCTTGGATTTGATCAAATCCGTTTTCGAAAAAGTAGAACAACGGCCGTCTGGCCCCGTGGTCTTTGCCACGCCCTTCCCCTTCCTGCAGGCGGCCGCCAAAATGATTAAGGTGCGTAAAGGCTTTCACCTGGCCGCTCAAAACTGCCACCACGAGGAAAAAGGCGCCTACACGGGTGAAGTTTCGGTCGACATGCTGCAATCCGTCGGAGTCGAATACGTCATCATCGGCCACTCCGAGCGCCGCCAATATTTCAAGGAAAACAACGAACAACTGGCGCAGAAAGTCAACCGCGCGCTGGCCAAAAGCCTGGTCCCGATTTTCTGCTGCGGCGAACCGCTGAGCATTCGCGAAAAAGGCACGCACGTAGGCTATGTGGCCAAGCAGTTGAAAGCCAGTTTGTTCCACCTGTCTGAAGCCGATTTTCGAAAAATTGTTATCGCCTATGAGCCCATCTGGGCCATCGGCACCGGCCGCACGGCCAGCACTCAGCAAGCGCAGGAAATGCACGCCGCCATCCGGGTGTTGCTGGCTAAAAAATACGGCAAGGCGGTGGCCGACGCTACCAGCATTTTGTACGGTGGCTCCTGCAACGCGCAAAACGCGCCCGAGCTCTTCGCACAGCCCGATGTCGACGGCGGCCTCATCGGAGGGGCTTCGCTGAAAGCCGACGATTTTGCGGCGATTGTGGCGGCGATGGGGTAGCGGGC
>CAZVZH010000121.1:10426-13362 GCA_964630705.1 uncultured Saprospiraceae bacterium
CGGGCCCAGATGAAACAACTTTGAAAAAATTACCTGTGTCATGCTGTCTACTTCTACCCGAATAAAAATTTCCCTCTACCTCAACTACTTTGTTTTTGCCATCCTGCTCAACAGCGTAGGCATCGTCATTTTGAAATCGCAGAAAAACTACGGGGTTGACGAGGTGCAAGCCAGCACCCTGGAGTTGTTCAAAGACCTGCCGATCGCCATCGTGTCTTTCCTGGTGGCTTCCTTTTTACCGCGACTAGGCTACAAAAAAGCCATGCTGATCGGGCTGGGCATCGTTTCGTTGGCTACTTTAGGCATGTACGCCGGCAATTCGTTCTGGTCGGCGCGGCTCTTGTTCCTGTGCGTGGGCGTTTCGTTTGCCTTGATCAAAGTTTCGGTGTATTCGACCATCGGCTTGCTGTGCCCCACACCGCGCGAGCACAACAGTTTGATGAGCAGCATCGAAGGTTTTTTCATGGTGGGCGTCAGCTTCGCTTATTTCCTGTTCCCGTTTTTCAATGTGGAAGGCCAGCCCGACGCCTGGTTGCGGGTCTATTTGTTTCTATCGCTGCTGTCGGCGCTCTCTTTCCTGTTTCTCTATTTTTCCAAATTTGAAAAAGAAGCGGAAATACCCGGCGCCAACCTGCAGGAGGATTTCGCCGCCATGGTTCGCCTCATGGCACGCCCGCTGGTGCTGGTATTCGTGCTCAGCGCCTTTTTGTATGTCATGATCGAACAGGGTATTATGACTTGGCTGCCTACCTTCAACGAGCGGGTGCTCAGCCTGCCCGAAAACCTGGCGATCATGATGGCGTCTATCCTGACCATTTCCGTGGGCGCCGGGCGTCTCCTGGCGGGGCAATTGGTCAAACGCATCCATTGGTACGGCCTGCTGGCCGGCTGCCTGGCTGCGGCTATGCTGCTGGTGGTTTTTGTGTTGCCGAAGGCCATTCAGGCAAAAGTGCCCGGCATCGAAACCCTCGGCGATATTCCGCCCATCGGCTTCGCTTTTCCGGTGGTGGGATTGTTCCTGGCGCCGATCTACCCGCTGATCAACTCGGCGGTGCTCAGCGCGCTGCCGAAAAAACTACACAGCCCCATGTCCGGACTCATCATCATTTTTTCCGCCCTGGGCGGCACGCTCGGCTCGCGGCTGATCGGCTACGTGTTCAAACACGTGGGGGCCGAAAGTGCATTCTTTTACACCCTGGCGCCTATGGTAGCGCTGATGATCACCCTGACCCTGCTGCACCGCTTCACCCGGCAGGCCGAGGCCGCCCAGCAATCGTAACGGCTATGACGTTTCAAACTCCCGACCAGGTTTATCCCGGGCTCTTCGCCGACGTGCACCTCAGCGGCTTGTGGCCCGACGGCAAATTGCTCTCCGACGCCTTGCCGCTGGCGCCGCCCGACCAAATTCTGGCGGCGTATGCTGCTGAAAAATCACAGGCCGGTTTTGACCTAAAAGCGTTTTTTCACCGCTTTTTCCGCATCCAAACGGCTACTGACAACCATTTTAAAACCGACGCCAACAAATCGGAGTCCGAGCATATCCGCAGCTTGTGGGACGTGCTCTACCGCCCGCCCGACACGCCCCTGCCCGGCAGTTCGCTCATACCCCTGCCTTACCCTTACCTGGTGCCCGGCGGCCGGTTCAACGAGGTGTACTACTGGGACAGTTATTTCACCATGCTGGGCTTGCGCGCGCACCACCGCTGGGATATCATCGAGGGCATGATCCGGAATTTTGCCTGGCTGATCGATCAGGTTGGGCATATTCCCAACGGTAACCGCTCCTATTTTCTAGGCCGCTCGCAGCCGCCGTTTTTTGCCGGCATGATCGAACTGCTGGTCGCTGAAAAGGGGCCGGGTATCTGGGAACAGTACTTGCCGGCGCTGCTTCGCGAATACGCGTTTTGGATGCGAGGGGCGGTGCAGCCAAACACCGGCCAAACCGCCGCCGAGCGCACGGTGCGGGTAGACGGCGGGCTGTTGAACCGCTATTTTGACCGGTTTCACAGTCCCCGCCAGGAAATGTACCTGGCTGATGTTGAACTGGCGCAACACAGCGGCCGGGCGCCCGAAAAATTGTTTCTCGACCTTCGCGCGGCCTGCGAGTCGGGCTGGGATTTTAGCTCCCGCTGGCTCGACGATGGGCTAAGGTTGGCCACGATCAATACCTCCGAAATTTTACCCCTCGACCTCAACTGCCTGCTGTACCAACTCGAAACTACCATCGCCCGGGCTAGCGCGGCTACCGGTGCCTCCGAACAGGAAGCGCGTTACCTGGAACAGGCTACTACCCGCAAAAACCTGATCCTCCGGTATTTCTGGAACGAAGCGGCCGGGTGTTTTTCCGACTGGCAGTTCGTCCGGGCTCAACATACCCCTGTGCTGAGCCTGGCCACTGTGTTCCCCCTGGCCTTCGACATCGCTACGCCAGGGCAAGCCGAACGGGTGGCCGAAATTGTCGCTGCCCGGCTGCTGGCCCCGGGGGGCGTCCGGGCGACCGACCGCAACACCGGCCAGCAATGGGACGCCCCGAACGGCTGGGCCCCGCTGCAGTGGATGACGGTTGTCGGGCTTCACCGGTATGGACACCGCGTCCTCGCCATGGAAGTAGCCCAACGCTGGGTAACGCTCAACGAAAAAGTGTACCGCGCCACGGGCAAGTTTTTGGAAAAATACAATGTGGAAGACTTGTCGCTGGAAGCCGGCGGCGGCGAATACCCGGTGCAGGATGGCTTCGGCTGGAGCAACGGGGTGTATCTGGCCTTGAAAAACTATCTGGAACGACAGGAACTGCTCCCGGAAATTCAGGGGGCGCGGTAGCCAGGTGGGATTAGACTTGATTTTTTTTGACAGACAGGATTTGCAGGATAAACAGGATAAAAAAGATTTGCTTTTTGAGATTTCGTTTTGATTTTCAACAGTCGGCGAAGCCGACG
>CAZVZH010000122.1:0-13266 GCA_964630705.1 uncultured Saprospiraceae bacterium
GTGGAAGACCGGCTGGCTGATGAGCAGGTTGTTGACATCCACACCAAGGTTTTGCGCATAAAAACGGTCGAAAGCGTGTTCCGCATCGATAATGGCCGCAATACCACCCCTCTTCTGACATTCAGCGACGGCGTGGATCGCGAGCGTAGTTTTACCAGAAGCTTCCGGACCATAAATTTCAATAATCCGGCCTTTCGGCAAGCCGTAACACCCCAAGGCGATATCCAGCCCCAGAGAGCCGGTAGAAATTACCTCCACTTCGACAGCCTGTTTGTCGCCCAGGCGCATGATCGTACCTTTGCCGTATGTTTTATCAAGGCGGTCGATGGTCGCCTGCAGGGTCTTGAGTTTGTTTTCTTTTTCGTTCGACATGTGCTGCGGTTTTGTTGAAAATGTCGACAAAAATAAACAAAATGTTTTTGCGCGCCTAGCCTTACGTGTATTTTTTTTAATCTAATATCAACAAATCAGAATGTATGCTTTTGAAAAACAGAGAGTTACCTTCCGTATTTTTCGATTTTTTTGATGAAAAAAAATGAATTTTATCCATACTGCAGCCTCGGGGCCTCCTGGCGAAACCTGCTAGGTTTTCCTTTCCAGGCAAAAACTAAAAAACAGTTTTTGTTTTAAAAAACCATCGGCAATAACCAGCGTTCAGCCTGGGAACAAACTCCGGCCCCCAAACTACCGATCCTTTATCTTTACCCAACCAGTAAAATCACCACCTGCACATGTTCACCGGAATCATAGAAGCCCTGGGCCAAGTCGAAAAAACCGAACACGACCGCTCCAACATCCATTTTACGCTCTCCAGCCCTATCAGCGGCGCGCTAAAAATTGATCAGAGCCTCAGTCACAATGGCGTATGCCTCACCGTCGTCGAAACCGACCCGCTCCACGGCGCCTGGCATAAAGTAACCGCTGTGGCAGAAACCCTGCACCGTACCAACCTAGGCGCCTGGAAACCCGGCACGCTCGTCAACCTCGAGCGCTGCCTGCCCATCGGCGGCCGGCTCGACGGCCACCTGGTGCAAGGGCACGTGGATGCTCTGGCCACTTGTGTGGAAGTTTTGGAAACAGAAGGTTCTTGGCGCTTCACCTTTCGCTACCAGCCTTCGCCAGAGCGCCTGCTCGTCGACAAAGGCTCGGTGTGCATCAATGGGGTGAGCCTCACCGTCGTACAGCCCCACAACGACCTGTTCTCCGTGGCGATCATCCCCTACACCTGGGAACACACGAATTTTAAATCGCTCGCCGCCGGAGAACAGGTCAATATTGAGTTCGATGTGATCGGCAAATACGTCACCCGATACCTGGCACTCTACAAATAATTTTAATGCTGCACCACCAGGCGTCGCACCGAGCGCCTTTGCGCTTGCCCTATCTGCACTTGGTAAATGCCTGGAGCGGCGCCGTTTAGCTGCAGCGGAATGCGGTTGTCACCCACCCCAACGGCAACAGTGCGTGCCAGCACCATCTGCCCCAGCGCATCCACTACCGTCAGCCGCAACTCCTGCGCTTCTGCCGTCCGGTAGGCAATGGTAAATGCCCCCTTGCTCGGGTTGGGCATCACGCTCCAGTCCGGCTCCGCGCCCTTCGCAATGCTGGTACCACTCACCGGCTGGCCAACAATAGCAATGTTGTCGAGCATCACCCGGTCGCCTTTGCTGCCAAACGTGTCGAGTTCGGGGCTGATACCAGTCATCATTTCAAAACAAATTTCCAGGGTGCCGCCGAGGTAGTCCTTCAGGTCGAACTTGCGCGACTTCCAACCGTCGAAACTGTGGGTAGTCGGCTTATAGGTCGGGCTTAGCGGCTCGCCATTGGCCAACACCTGCAAAGAGCTGGCAAATGGCGCATTGTAACCCACCGTTTTGTAGTAATACAGCGAAAACGTCTGCTTGTGGTCGAAACGCAGCTCCGCGCCGGCCATGCCCGAAAGGTCGGCGCACACGCACAGCTGAGAGCGAAAGCGCTCATTGGTATTCCAAACATTTTCTGCTGTGGGCAATACCGCTTCACCAAACAGCAGCGCTTGGGCAATGTTGCCACCGGTAGTCAGGTAACCGTAGGCGCCGGTTTTGGCTGCCTCGGTTGAAATTTCACCCCGGGTTCGATCGGAGCCGCGGCGGGTAAACACGGTGTCGAGCGACTGGCCGCTGTTTTCGAACGTCAGCACCTCGTCGCGTACCATACGCACAGGGTTGACAATGCGCAGGTTGAACAAACTGTCGTTGCCAGTGAGCTGGTCGGGGTTGTAGTTCAGCCATACATCCAAATCGTATTCGCCGTTGGCGTTCAAATTGACCGGGGTGTTGAAAATATGGGTAAACGATTTTCCAGTGTTCAGGGTCGTCGGTGTGTTGATGGTTTCGCTCACTACGGCACCGCCGTTCAGGCGGTAGAACAACTGCAGGGGCGTGTTCACCGGCAGCAGATCGCAGCCCCAATACCCAATTTCAATTTCCGGCCGTTCCGAACCCAACAGGCAACCCGAAGCCGGCTGATTAATTTTTTGAAGGCGCAAATCGGAATCTTGGTCGGCCAGGCTCTCCACGACGGTACGCAGTTCGTTGTTGGCCGCATTCTGGTCGCTGCCAAACGCCGTCCAGCAGCGCAAGTGGTAGCTGCCCGGCACGGCAAACTCGGCGGGCGGTACCGAAAAGGTAAAATTGATCGTATCGCTGGCGCTGAGGTTGGCGCTGAGCGTCAGGGTATCCCAAACCACCGGATGGTCTTCCACTTGGTAGGCTACGGGTATTTTTTCACCGGCAGCCAGATCGGCATTGCAGCCGTTGTAGCGAAACTGTAGCGTCACCGGTTCGGCGCCGGTGAGGCCGCAGGAAAGCGGCTGAGGCTCCACAATGGCCAGGCTGCGCAAGTCGTATGCAGCCAGCGGTTTGCCCACGCCCACGGCGTTCCAGGCATTTACCGTTTCAAAAAACTCCGGCGAACAAGCGCCGTACAAGTCTTCAGCCGCTTGCATGGAGCCTTCGCGCGCATCAGCGTATTCGGAAAGCACCGCCAGATAGTACCGCAAATTGCGGAAGGCAATAGCCGACGCTGCCTCAAAGCCCTGGCCAGTTACGGCGTAGTCGAAGCTGTTGTCGTTCCGGCCGCTGCCGCCTTGGGTCAGCAGGAAAAACCACTTGTTTTGCACGCCGGAGTTGGAGTGTACGCCGCCGTTGTCGGCCGCTCCCGATACCCAGTGCTCGCCTTTATACGTATCGGGGTTTTGTTGTTTTTTAGGGAAAGCCATGTCGCGCAAGGGCGGCCCCAGGATCACAAAATCTTCCCCGATCAGCCAGTCGGCCTGTTCGGGCTGGGCGAAAAACTCGATGGCTGTGCCGAAAATATCACTGAATGACTCGTTGAGCGCTCCGCTTTCATTGCGGTAGCGCAGGTTGGCTGTAAAATCAGTCACCCCGTGTACAAATTCATGCCCCACTACATCAAGCGACGTGAGCGGCGCCCAGGTGGAGTTGTTGCCGTCGCCGTAGCGGGCCCATTCGCCAGTCCACTGGGCATTGCTCCAGTTTTGATCGAAGTGTACAAAGCCGATCATCGGCATATTGAAGCCGTCGAGGCTGGCGTAATTGTGTTTTTGCAAAAAATAGTCGTAGGTCATTTCGGCGCCCCAGTGGGCGTCGGTGGCCACTTCGTCTTTGGCGGGGTTCACGTTGTTCCAGTTGTTGTCGGCATCCAAAAAGTCGACGGCAGCCCCGTGGTCGGTGCCGCGCTTCATATCGTACGTTTCGATGCCGTTGCCGCGGGTGGTTTCCACCAGGCGGTACTGGTCAGGAGCAATAGAATCAGTGAAAATCTGCCGTTCGCCGCTGTATTTGGTGTGCGCGGTGCCGGGCGTATTTTGTTCGCACAACATTTCCACCGATTCCAACAGCGCCCCGTCAAAGGCGCTCACAAACAGCTCGTGCCGGAATGCGGGTTGGTCGGCAAAAACCTCCACCCGCCAGGCCGCCTGAAAATCGGCTGCCTGTTGTGTAAACCCGGGCGCCACCAACACCAGTTCTGGTTTCGGGAAAAAGGTGGCCGCCGGGTCGTTTTTGATCCGGCGCAACAGCGCTTCCGCGCCCGGCGCCTGCCACATATAGCGCTGGGCCGGGCGGTGTTGCAGGGCGCGTTGCAAGGCCTGATCGGCATTCAGCGTAGTGCGAACATCGGCTTGCAAGCCGCGCACCAGCTTGCCGTTCAGCGTACGTACCCGGCCGTCTTTTTCGTGGAGGAGCAACTCGGCCCCGTCGACCCGTACCCCGCGGAAATACTGGTGGTAACGGTAGTGGGTGAAGCCCAGGTCGTCGACGTCGGTGCGATACAGCCGCAATTCATCGTTGGCGCTGAGGCCCAGGTCGGCCAGGTTTTGGCGGGACAGAATAGCAGCGCTGAGCTCGACGCCTTCGCGGACGGTCAGCCAGTCGGGGTTACCTGTTTTGGCATAAAAAAATTGATCGTTAAACGGCTGGGGGTTGTTTTGAGCAAAGGCGGCGCCCATGGCTGCCATCGACAGCAAAGCGGTGTAGAGCAATGACTTCATAACGGAGCAGTAGTACTTGAAACACAGTTAGGTGAAAAATATCGGCTGGTGGGATGATTATAAACCGCAGGGCCAGCCGGCGGTTCACCAAAACAGGGCGTTAGGAGCCGTGCAAAAGTACGGCCTTGCCCGAACAGTTACGGGGGAGAATCTTTCGGATGGCTAATCTTGTCAGCTTAACGGCGCTGCAACACCACATACTGCTGAAACACTACGCTTCCCGGCCCGGTGGCCCGGAAGAGGTAGCTGCTTTCCGGCAAAAAATAGCCCTCCAGCGAAATGGGCAATTCGGCGCCCGGCGCTATTTCCACCGTTTGGCTGAAAATCAGTTTTCCCCGGAGGCTGCGCAGCTCGATGCGCAGGGTCGATTCCGGCATACGGTCGCTTGTTTTCAAAAAAACTATGCCCGTACTGGGGTTGGGATACAGGCTTAACCCGGATTCACCTTCTAATACCGCCAACCGGATCGGCGAGTAGGCAAAACTGCCATCGAAGTCCAACATTTTCAAGCGGTAATACAACCGGCCATAAGGTGCATTATGATCGAAAAACTGATAGCGCGCTCCGGCCCCGGACAAGGCCCCGGCAGGCTCCAATCCAATTTTTTCCCAGCTGGCCCCAGCCTGTCGCTCAATTTCAAAACCTGAAAAACCAATTTCGGTGGCGGTCGACCAGTCCAGCCGCACCGTATGTTCATCGTGTTTTTCAGCTTGAAAATCGAGCAGTTGTACCGGCGTTGGGCCATTGAGCGGCAGGATGTGGTTGTTGCCCGGGTTGCTGGGAGGGCAATTGTTCGGCTCGCAGATGTGGGCCCCCGGACCGTAAAACTTCAGAATGCCCGAAGGCGCCGTTTGATCGTTGCCGCCCTCGTCGGTCAGCACGATGTAGTGCGGTGTGAAGTTGGGCTCGTTGTGGCAAAACTCGAAGTCGAAGCCTGCCGGCGAGGTACTGAGCCCAATGGTGCAAATCGTGTATTCCTGATTTTGGTTGTAGGTCAGCGGGGTGGTAGGCACGAAGGAAATTCCAAACCAGTAGTTGTTGTAGCCCATTTCGGCGCCTTGCACGTTCAGGCCGTTGTATGGAATGGTCACCCCGGGAAAATCATTGGTATTGACCGTGATGGTCGCATTTTGAAAGGCATTGTCGGCATTGGGCAGGTTGTCGTTGTTTCGGATGAAAAACTCGATATCCGACCAGCCGCAGGTGATGTTGCCGTTTACCGGCGTCACTTTGTACACAATGCTGTTGCCGCTGATTACGGCCGTCGCCTGAAAATAGGGCTGCGCCCCAGCGCGAGGCATTGCCCCCCCGGCTAAAAACGAGAATAAAAACCAGACCAGAGCGCGCATAGGCTTCAAAATTGTTCGGTGATAATGGCGGTTGGTACGCCCAGAATATTGAGCAATTTACTGTAATCGTTGATGGCCGGCGGCCCGGTTACCCGCACCGTGCCGTCCATATTCACGTCGGCGTTGGAGTATACATTCGGCTGCACATTAGCCGGAAACCCCAGGGTGTTCAGGATTACCGTGTAATCGTTGATGGCCGGCGGCCCGGTGGCGCGCACGGTGTTGTTGACGCTGGTGTTGCCGCCCCAAAGCGCGTAAATCGCCGTAGGCGCAGTTTGCACGGCTTTCATCGGATTGGCGCCGTGGGCCTGAGTGAGGCTGGTCGTGAAATCGTAGCTGGTCACTGTGGTTTCGTTCAGCGCGATGCCGGCGCCGTTGGGCGAGCGCACGCTCAGGTGGTTGCGGTGCCCGATGCCCACGATGTAATTGCCGGCATTGGCTGGGAAAAGCACCTCCGAAACGCCGTCCAGATCAACCACATCGCCGTCGCGCTGCAGCAGCGCCGCCCGGGTGTGCAGGTTGGTTGCGGGGTTGTTGGGGTCTTTGAGCCAGAGAAAAACCCAGTCGACAATGGCGTTATTCCCGCTCACCGACAACACCGCCGGGTCGATGCTGTAGCCCCCCGACGGCTGCCAGCCGCTGTGGGTAAATTTTCCTGCGCCGTAGGTTGCCGGAGCGGTCAAAGGGAAATTCGCAAGGGTCCGCAGTTTGTCGTTCATGTTCATGGTTGGGCCATTGTACGGGCCTTGCAGCATGATGCGCACAGCCAGGCGCACGCGATTGAGGTAGGCCGCGTCGAGTACGGTAAAAATGCCCGGACTGAGGTTGCTCCGCGTGCGCGTATAGGGCCCGGCGCCCACAGCGGCGCCCATGGCAGCCGGCGGCAAATCCCAATCGGTACCGGCATTGAACCGCGCAACACCGCAGTCGGTGCGCGCGAAACCCGGCAGCTCGTCGGCTGCCACCCATTGGGCCGTAGCGCTGAGGTTGGCGCCGCCGCTGGTTTGTTCCGTCACTTCCCAGGCCGCTGCGATGGCGTCGGCGCTGATCGGGGCGCCGCCCGTTCCGTTGGTCAGCGGCTCGGGCAGGCAGCGCACGCCGATGTCGTCGACGGCGCCGTTTTCAGCCAGGGTGAGCGGATTGTAGCGACTGGTGTCGGCGCCGATAGGGAAGGTGAAAGGCGCCGCGCCCAGCCCCAGGCGTTTGAGTTGGCTGGCGCCGTCAGTTACGAAATACGCAGTAGGCCCTTCTCCGGAAATCGAAGCGGTATTGCCAGCGGTAAAATCGAAGCCGGAGCAAACAATTTTATTGTTGCCCGTGACAAATTGAATGTTCCCGTTGGCTGTTACCGGCGCCGCGAGGTAGAGGTTTTGAAAATTTTTGTCCAGGTGCAAATGGTAAAACGGCGCGCCGCCGGCACTGACCAGGCTAGCCGTGTTGCCGTTGAACAGCACTGTAGAGGCGCCGGCCAGGAAGGTGCCCGAGTTCGTCCAGTTGCCGCCGAGCCGCCAGCTGCCGTTGCCTGTGAGGGTGCCGCCATTCTGATTGGTGATGTGCAGGTTGGTGGAAACTATGCCCTGGTTGGTCAGGAGACCGGCGTTTTGATTGACCACACTCAGGCCGGAAAGCACCAGCTGGCCGTTTGCCGAAACAACCAGCTGCCCCGAATTGGTCAGTTGTGCACCGGCTGGAATACTGCTTAGTATAAACGCTCCAGCCAGCAGGAAAAACCGGGTAGTATGTAGCATGACAGCCGGGGTTTAAGGCGCTACCGCCGCGCCCATGAATCGGTACACCAGCGCCGAGCGCGCCGAGTTGCCGGTGAGTTTTTCCAAATGGCAGGATACGCCGAGGCCGGTAGCGGCGGGCAGGTTGGACGTGATGCGCCCAACCACCTGGCCATTGATAAAAAAGGTGGCTTCGGTATTGGTCTTGTTCAGCGTCACCATCACTTCGTAGTCGGTGTTGACCGCGAATGGAATACCGGTATCGACCGTAGTATCGGTACCACTGCCGCTCCGGGAATAGCACTGCCATTTCCCGCCGTTTACGGCATGGCGATAACGCAGTCCCAGGGAATTATTCTGGTCCCAAAAACCGCTGCTCGGCAAGTCGGCCAAGCGCAGGAAAAAATAGTAGCTGTTGGTTTCATCGCTGAGTACCGCCGGCGAGCGAAAGTGCATTTTACCCACCATGTGCGCGCCCGTGACGTAGGCCATTTCTTCGGAAGATTTGGCGTAAAACAAACCCAACCCTCCGCTCTGGTTCGTGCCCGTGTTAAAATTCCAGCTGGTAAACGGCGCCGTTGCCGAGGGCCCGGCCACCGCAGGCGTCAGGCTGCCGAAGATGTCGAGCTGGATATCGTCGTTGGCCGCTTGCGGCACCTTGCCGGCCGATTTATCGTAGTGCACCGAACGGCGCAAATTGGTGTAATTCGGACAGGGCGAGTCGAGCGGGCGCCAACGCTGGGTGGTATTGTCGTACAGTATCCGGCACGAGCCGCCGGGCGGAATCATCACTTCTTCAAAATAGGCGATACGGTTGGCAGCCGTGCTACCCGTGTGTTCGGGCGCCAGGTAAAGCGGGTGGTTGCCCACGTTCACCAGGGTTTTTTCCTCGCCGTCGGTTTGGGCGGCCATGCCAGTGATCATGCGGATGCCGTCGTCGGCCGAAATCCGCACCACCGTGGCGCCATCAAAACCAGTTGGATTGTAATTGTTGGCCGTAGCGGTGAGCAACGGCGGCGTGATCACCGAAGGGCCGGTAGGCCCGGAAGCGCCGCCGAGCGGCAACCACTCGACGCCGTCGAAATACCAAAACTGCCCCGTATCGGTATCGTACACCAGCAAGCCCGTGGCGGGCGCACTGATCGCCGTGCGCTCGGCAGTGGTCATGCGCGGCACCAGCACGCCCCGCTGGGCAGATGTGACGTCGAGCATGGCGCTGGGGTGAGCGGTGGCCCCGTTGGTGTTGATTGCCACTTGGGCAGACAGGTTTGCCGGTGCGGCAAAAACCGAAAACAAGCCAACCGCTATGGCCCTGGAAAGCTGAGGAAAGTACATGACAAGATTAAATCATTGGTTTGGAACACAAAGGAGTGCTAAAGGTAATATTTCAGCTTGATTAAATCTTCACCAATTGCCCCGAAGCCACCGGCACTTGCCCGGAAAACAATACCAGTGCAAAAACGCCCGAAGGCCAGCCGGCCGTTTCTACCAACTTTGCGCTGCCGGTCGCCAGTTCAGACTCGTAAACCACAGCGCCCGAAACATCGTACACCACCGCCCGGAACTGCCCCGCAACCGCTGTTTCCAGCAGCAGCTGCGCCTGCTCGCCGAGCGGGTTGGGCGTGCACCGCAGCTGCAGGTGGCCGGGCGCGGCCGCGAGCCGCCGAATACCGCTGGCGCTGTTGTCGATCGTCCACGACACGGTGTACAGGTGCAGGTTGCTGTGGTTGTTCACCCGCAGCAGGGCTGTGGTATCCTCCACCCAAAACGTCAGCTGGTTGAGGCCGGGCTGAAGCGGATTGGCCTGAAGCCAGAGGCTGTCAGTTTGTTGCGCCAGGGTCTGGCCGTTGAGCGTCCAGGCGGTGCGCAGGGTATTAGGTTGCGGCTGAAGCAGTTGCACGGCAAACTTCAGCGGCAGGGAGTCGGGCGAAAAATTAGCGCCGTTGGCCGGCCCGAATCCGGCAATCGGCGTGCCTGCTTTTCCGTGGATCGACTCCACCGTTTGCTCCCGGCACACCGGGCAAAAGGGCCTTTCCAGGTAACGCATCTTGCAGTTTTCGTGCGGCCGGTACCACTGCCCCGAGGCGCCTCCGCAACAGTGCTGGTACAGCGCCACTCCATTGGTGTTGAACCAGTTTTTCCACTTGACGGCGTCCGGGTCGATCTCCCGGGTCATGTTGGCCCGCTCGGCAGCAAAACCATCGCCCGCCCAATACTCGTCTTTCAGGCCGGCAAAAGAGTGCCCGATCTCGTGGATGGCAATTTCCGACGACAAGGAATGCAGTGAAGCCGTAGCCACCCAGCCGCCCGAACCGCCGTATTTCACGTGGTTGACCAGCATGAACACCTGGTCGTAATTCGGAAAATTATTGCTCAGCACCCCAATCACCTTGCTCGTGCGCGTGGCCACGAGCAGCCGCTCGATACCGGCATACCAGTAGGTGCTGCCGTAGTAATTGTCGATCAGACTGTCGGGGTTCAGCGCGGCTCCCGTTACGTTTGAGGGCGTCGGGATCAAAAACACATTGAAATACGAGCGGTACGCCTGATAGGGCATTTCCGCAAATAAGTTTTCCACAAACGCTGCGGCGTTCTGCGCAAACTGGCCCAGCTCGGGCGCGCGGTAGCCGTCGCCCAGCACTACCAGGTTGATCAGGTGGTCGGCGTCGCCGTTGTACTGCAAGGTGTCGACCGGGAAGGTTTGGGAAAAACCGGATTGCGCGACGAGCAGGGCCAGGGCAAAAACTGCGGATTTTGATTGCATGCTAAGCCAGAATTTTGGTTGAAATACGAAAAAACAACACGTCAGTTATTCAATTTCGGCGGTAAACAGGCGGAGAGGCTCTGATCCCGCCACCCGTTCAATTGCCACCGACCGGCACGCCGGCCGCCAGGGCAGGCGCAGTAAAAAATGCGCGCTGTCCAGCTCCACCGTTTTTTGAGCCAGCTGTCCGTCGGCTTCCGTGTATTCGAATGTTTGCCGCAAGGGGTCGGTGATCCGGACTTGCTCCACCGGACGGCCTGAACGGTCGAACGCCTGACAAATCAAATCGCTGGGTTGAACCTCGGCCAGGCCGGTTTGGGGATCGGGCTTTAAACGCTGCGGCGCATAGCGTTGATCCAACAGGCGGAGGTTTGGCTGCTCCTGGCCGGGAATTTTCCGGATAAAAAAATGCAGCAGCAACATGCCTTCGGGCGAACCGGGAGCGGTCGTGCCCGCGGAACCTTTCGGGCTTTGACAACTACCGTTGATACCGGCAGCAATCAGGAAAATCAAGAGTGGGCGGGCGGCGGACATGGCTGTAGTCTTGCAACAAAAGTAACGATTCTTGCTGTTTGGATTTTCCAGGCGGCTGCCGTTGCAAAGATTGGAGTGAGCTTCTTAAATCCAATTTTGTTAAGCACGGTCCACCGGTTTGCTGTTTTGGCCAATCGGCTTATTTTTGGCCTGCGCATACTCTGCTGCGGAGTTTTAATCCCCACACCATTCCCTCTGTACACAAATGTTGATGCACCCCGGAGGAGTCCGCCGGTACCCTGGCGAACGATGCCGAAATTATTCACCCACTAAATTTTTCAACATGACGGTACGAAAATTGATTTTCGCTCCCCCCCCGATCGGCAGCACATGCCGGCTCCTTATTTTCACGCTAGTCTGGATGCTGCCTGGATTTCTGCTCCAGGCTCAGCAGGAAAACTTTTTTGAAGAAGTAGACCCAGATACCTTGACGCTCTCCGAATCGCAACAGAAAGTGATCGATTACGCCAATTCGCTACCCTACAAAGATGGCCTGGTAGTGGTGCGGCTCGCCGATTTCTGGGACTATCAGGACAATGGTGTCATCGGCTTTAGCATTCCCGATTTCGACACCCAAACGCATACCTTTCACGCCGAAGAGGTCAATTTTACCGACACTGCGAATTTTTCCTGGGCCGGTAAAAAAAGCGAAGACGGCGGCGATTTTGTCTTGTATTCCAGTTCGGATGGGAAAATCGGGTTTATCGATCTGGTTACCGATTTCTACTCCATCTTTCCTTTGGGCGAAGACCTGGCCCTGATCCTCCGGCACAATATGGCCGAATATCCGGAAATGGAATGCGCCGGAGTGGCCGATACGACGGAAAGTTCGATCCTTGAATATTGCGAGGAGGACGACTGCGGGTCGGCTGTGGTGGACGTTTTGGTTTTGATTACCGACAGCGCGCAGGTCTGGATCAATGCGAATTTTGGAGTATTCGGACAGGCGTATTTATATTTTGGCACGAATAGTATAAACGAAGCGCTGTTCTTGAGTGGGGTGCCGAATAAGGTTGTGCGGACGCGGTTTGTAAATAATTATGATCCATCATTCGATCTAAATAGTGATGATTATCTAACTGACCTGGATGAACTTGAAGTTGAACAAGAACAATCTGGAAGCCTGAAGTTTCAATATCGGGCCGATATAGTTGTGATGCTAACTGCTATCGGCTACCAAAATATTGCTGGCGTGGCGAATACAATAAACCCGAGCGCAGCAGCGAAGTATTGTATTGTAGAAGTGCCTTTTTTACTTGATCCACGCTACACCTTTGCCCACGAAGTTGCTCATACGTTTGGATGCGATCACGACCCTGACCATGCCAGTGGCATCGAAGAAGATTGCGCACATGGGCACTATCTGGATTTGGATACGGAGCGCCCCACAATTATGTCTTTTATCGACGCCGCAAATAACCCGGCAGGGAGGATTCTACGCTATTCCAATCCTGACGTATTATTTGGCGGAGCTGCAACTGGGGTAACTGATAGCAGGGATAACGCGCGCATCATTCGAGCTTCACTGTGTGAAGTCGCCAGCAACCTGAGTTCCCCTGAGTTATCCGTTTTAGTGCTGGGAAGCCCCACATTATGCG
Source organism: uncultured Saprospiraceae bacterium (assembly GCA_964630705.1). Classification (GTDB taxonomy): domain Bacteria; phylum Bacteroidota; class Bacteroidia; order Chitinophagales; family Saprospiraceae; genus M3007. The sequence continues at coordinate 12,525 of CAZVZH010000122.1, forward strand.
GTCTAAACGGAAGCATTTCGAACAATACCTTTTATGCACAGGTTCTGGAGCCTGCACCCGGTTTTCCGGGCACACCGCCCTACAGCTACGCCTGGTATTGGAGCCCGGATGGTGTGTTTTCACCGGGAAATTATTTAGGATCAGGCTCCAGTGTACCAATCAACCAGGTATTGAACTGCCCCCAGTTTTTTCTTCGGGTAGTGGTAACGAGCAATGACAATGTAACGGTAGTTTCTCGCGCAAAAAAGGTTAGCACAGCCTTGTGCACGAGCTGCGAGGAGTCGATCGGTCAAATTATCCTGGGGCAGCATCGACGTCAAACTGCTGCACTACAATGGCGCTTATCGCCGAATCCTTCCGCTGACAATATCACCATTGATTTCATGCGGTCAAGCAGCGGGCCAATAATATTCAGAATTTTGGATGCTCAGGGAATGCTGCTTCGAATGGACCAGTTGGACCAATCCAGGCGATTGGTCCTCGATACCGCCGGGCTTCCAACGGGTGTTTATTTTTTGCAAGCTGTTGATGGTGAGCAGGTGTCCACACAAAAATTTATCATTCAAAAATAAGCGCCGACCATGAAAAATATTCTAGCAGTATTAAGCCTGTTTATGTTTCTATACGCTTGTAAAAAAGAAGTGATTGAAGTATTTGAACCGGGTTCGCAAATTCATGGGTTTGTAACCGCAATTAAAAAAGCGGGTAATAGTCAAGTTGCTTGGTCGGGAGGTGGAGGCGC
>CAZVZH010000123.1:0-13262 GCA_964630705.1 uncultured Saprospiraceae bacterium
TCAAAATCTGGTCAGACACGATTTCGGGTTTAAAAAAGGCTAAAGTCGAACTTAGGGCTTTGTCTGCAAAGTGTCAAAAAAAAGTCTCCTCCTGCGATTTTACAGAAATGTGAAAATCCACACCCCCGACCCTGCTAGGTTTGCAGCGCTTTTTTACGCGGTCTGAACAGACCTATTTATTAACTCAAGTAAATACAAGATAACATCCATGCTTTTTTCCAACAAGCACTTCCGTTTAGGGGCCATCGCCCTACTCCTGGCCAGCCTGGGGCTCGGCTTTAGCGCCTGCAAAGACGACGAACCTGCCAAAACCATGGTGTACGGCACCATTACCATCGAAAATGCAGCCACCTGGGCCGGATGGGTCGACAGTGGCGACGTCGAACTCACCATTTTTCCGGCCTTCAGCCTCGACCCGCTAGCCGGTTGGGGCGTCGTACCCGACAACTTTTTTGGCCCAAATGTTCTCGGCGGCACCTTCGCCGTCGGCGCGCCGTACAACTCGCAGAACCCGGTGATTTTGAACTACACCGCCGGCAAAACTACCTTCGACTATGAAATCGAAGTGGAACCCGGCACCTACTCCGCGCTGGCACTCGGCTTCCGGCACAAATACATCACCGATCCGACGTTGAAATCCGCCACCTTGGGCGTTCACTGGGATCAACCCAACCAGGTCAGCCACGGTATCGTAATCAAGGTGCGCGGACAAGGCGGTCAGGTTATTCCAATTTTTAACGAACCAGCGCCGATAAACATCACCATCGCCGAAGGCGAACAAAAGCGCATCGATTTCAAAGCCGATTTCGATTTTGTGAAACAGTGGTACCGGTAACTTACTTGCTGGATATGAATGTTTTCAAAACCGAAATCGCCAAATAGCTTAACGCTAATTTCAAATGTCCAACCCGTCCGAATTTCAATTACCACACTGGATACTCGGAGCGCTCCTGCTGCCTTTTTACCTGCATGGGCAAACATCGGGTGGGTACTTGGCGAATTCCGGATTGGAAAATGTTGCTCCCTCCTCCGGCCGCGGCGCCTTGGCCGGACTGGTGCGCGATGCTGAAACCGGCGACCTGCTGCCCGGGGTGACCCTCCGTTTGCAGGTCGCCGGTATCGGTGTGGTCTCACAAGCAGACGGTACTTTTCAAATCCCGGATATTCCAGCGGGCCGGTATGTGCTTTCCGCTCAGCTGCTGGGCTATGAAACCCTGATACTCGACAGCCTGGACATCGGCCCGAACCACTGCCTGCGCCTGCCGCTTGCTCTGGCGCCTGCGGCACAGGCAGTGGGAGAAGTGGTAGTAACCGCCAGCCAGCGTTCGCAGGCGATCAAACTGGCGCCGGCAAGTATTGGCGTGGTGAGCGCCCGGGAAATCCAGGTACGCAACATCCGCACCTTCGATCAGGCCTTCGACGAAATGCCCGGCGTGGTAGTTACCCGATCCGGCGGCGCCAATGTGCAGGCCTTTTCCATTCGCGGCGCCTCCGAAGTGGCGGGTGGCGGCATCGGCAACCGGGTGTTGCTGCTCATCGATGGGCGCCCGGCGCTCAGCCCGGAGTCGGGTGGCGCCCTCTGGAACCTGGTCCCCCTGGGGTCCATCGAACGCATCGAGGTAATACGCGGCGCCTACTCCTCGCTCTACGGCTCCAGCGCCATGGGCGGGGTGGTCAACGTGATCACCCGCAACCCGGCCGCCCGGCCCGAAACGCGCGTCCAGCTCCACTACGGCGCTTACGACCGGGCGCCAGCCAGCACGGGTTACCGGCGCTACAACGATTTTAAAACTCTGGCGCTCAGCCATAGCCGGCAGATCGGCCGTTTTTCCTACCTGCTCGACGGCAGCTGGAAAGCCGACGACGGACACAAGGAGAAATCCGGCTTCAGGCTACTAAACCTGTATGCCAAAACCGCCTGGGATATCAATCCGCGCCGGCGCCTGCAATTTTCCGTCAACGCCAACCGCATCTTCAACGACACCCCCGCTTCCTGGCTCAGCCGGCGCCAAGCCTACCAGGTGGCCGATTTCCGCCGCGACGACTACCAGCACCGCCGCGAACTCAACGCCGACCTCTACTACCAGGCCACGCCCAGCGACCGACTGAAGTACACCAGCCGCTTGTATTTTTACGCCAATGCCTCCGATTTCGACTTCAATGCCGAGCCCGGCAACGACAGTACCAACATCAACACCGGAAAACAAGCCGTTGCCGCCTCGAGCGTGCGTACAAACCGGCTGGGCAATATTTCTCAAATAGAATATTTCAGCGCTTCGGGACATTGCGTGCTCGCAGGCCTCGACCTGAAAACCGACTACGTGCTGGGCCAACCCGACTCCGTGCTCTACGGCGAACACCGGGCCCACAGCGCCGGCGTGTACCTGCAAGACGAGTTTGTTCTTGGGAAAAAATGGACGCTCACGGCGGGTTTGCGCTACGACTTTTTCGTCATCCCCGGCGAAACACAATCCTCGAACTTAAGTCCAAAATTAGCCCTGCTCTACCAGGCGCATTCCAAACTGGCTCTGCGCGCCTTGCTCGCCCAGGCGTTTCGCGATCCACCCATGGCCGAACGCTTTATCAAATTTGAACAAGGCGGCGGACTGCGGTTTTTACCCAACCCTCAACTCCAACCGGAGCGCCTCGACCTTTCCGCCGAATTGGGCGCCAAGTATTCGCCAGCGCCCGGCCTGAGCTTCGACCTGGCCTTTTTTTACAACCACTATCGCAACCTGATCTCCTTCCAGCAATTGTCCAACCCCTTCGAGCCTCTGCTCTATCAGGTAATCAATTTGAAAGGCGCGCGCATGCAAGGCCTGGAATTTTCGTATCGCCAACAACTGGGGAAAACCGTGACAATCAACGCGTTTTATACCTTTTTGGATGCGCGCGATATTTCTACCGAACGCATCAACGACGCCCTGGCTTACAAGGTGCGCCACAGTGCCGGCATGGGCGCGACCTGGACCCAGGGCCCCTTTTCGCTCAACGGCAACTGCCGCTACCGCAGCCGGATCGAGGAAGTGTTTATTTACCCCGGCAGCGAGCCCGGGGCAGTTTTTGTGGCCAATGCAAAAGCCGGATATCTCCTGCTCGACGGCCGGTTGAACACTTTTTTCGCAGTCAACAACCTGCTCGACGCCCAATACGAAGAGCTGGAGCGCTACCGCATGCCCGGGCGGAGCTTTACCATTGGGCTGGAATGGCGCTTATAAACCAGGGCTTTGAAACAAGCCGCTGTAAAGCCAAATGGCCGTTGCAATCGCAACGATGATCCCGCCGTACAACAGCACCTTTCCATAGTAGCGGGTAGTGGCATCAAATTCGAAATACCGGTTCCCATCCGGATCAACGCTGACGCCATAGGCATAGTAATAGCCCATGCCAATGCCTGCAAGGAAAAATACCAGGGCGAATACCGCACCCAAAACACTACAAATAAAATAGAACACCATCCAGAGCGGTTTGCCGCTGCGCCCCTGGCGGATTTGGTGCAGCCGTTTGGACCGCGACGCCTGGATCTCGGCGTCGGACAAGTGTACGCCGCGGTGGCGCAGCAACAGTTTGGCCACCACCCCATCTTCCACCGACCAGGCGTCGGGCTGATCGATGATGCGGAGCAGCTCCGCATTGTCCATCTGGTTGAGGTAATGTTCCTGGAGCTGGCTGGCGTCAAGTCCGGCCATTTGCTCCGCCAACAAGGCATTGGCCTTGGGGAAATCCTCTGGGAACAACCGCAGAATGTAACTGGGCAGCATACCCGTGCCGACAATGTTCGCATCGATCAGCACTTCGGGCTTTTCAGCCGAAAAAGGAATATCGTGCTCGTACAGGAGTTGGGTGAACGCCCGGAGTTCGTCGAGGCGGAAGAAGTCGCGGTAAAATTCCAGGCGTTTTTTCTCCTGCTCGTCGAAGGTCCAATGATCGAGTATGTGGTCCATGTTTTCAATTGTGGTAGTTTTCAGGAATAAATATCGGAAAATGTAAGCAGGCGCAGCGCCAACAACACCCGTTGTTCCTTAAATATCAGCTGCTGATGAAAATTGTTACGAACGATCGTTTACAGCTGCCCGGAAATATACATTGCAAAAAAGTTGCACCGGATCGTTGAGGATACGCAACAGTATCCGACAAGTAGGGTAACTGTTCTTTGCCGGTTGGCGCCAGGGGATGTACCCGGGTTACCTACCGACTCGATTAACCAAAACTGATTGCGCTATGACTGCCTCCAAAATTGTTATCATTGGAAAACTTCAAATCCCGGTGACGGACCTGTCCCGCGCCGCCAAACGGCCCATCGAGCTGATCGAACTGTCGGCTGAGCAGGCCAGCAAACCCTTGGACGGATTGGACGCCTCCAGCATCGTTTTGCTGCAAGCAACGGCGGAAAACGAGCGCAGCCTGGAGATTATCCGCCACATCCGCCGGCAGTTTCGGGCTCTTCCTATTCTGCTGGTAGTCAGCCATCCGACCGTCGATTACCTGGTACAGGCCTACCGGTACGGCTTGACGGACTGTTTGCCCGGCCCCGGCGCATCGACAGAACTCGTAGGCTGGTTGCTGGCTTACCTGGAAGAATCCGAACCTGCGCGGGAGTCCTTTGCTATGACGGTTACAGCGCTGAAAAACCTGCCCGCCATCGCGCCGGTTACCGAGCGCCCGGCGCAGTTGTCGGCCTGTTTTGTCGGCAGTTTCCGGTTGTTTCAACAGGGCGAACGGCTGAAGCTACCGGGCGGCGCGCGCCAACGTTCCCTGCTTGCATTTTTACTGTACCACGGGCACGCCCAGGTACACCGCGATAAAATTATCCAGAACTTTTGGCCAGACCACGACCCCAACTGCGCCAAAAACAACCTGAACGTCGGAATTTGTAACCTCCGCAAACACCTGGAACCATTTTTCAAACAGGAAGTGATCTGTTTCAACAACGGCTATTTTTTCCTCAACCGAAACATTAGCCTGCACCGCGACATCGACCAATTCAACCAACACTACCGCCTGGCGCGGGAAGCCGAACACCGCGGCCAACTGGCCGAAGCGGCGCAGGAATACCAAAACGCCTTGCAGCTGGGTTCGGAGTTTTTGGAAGAGTTCCAACAAGACGACTGGACGGTCCACCCGCGGGAAGAGTTTACCGAAAAATGCTTCCACGCCCTCGACCAAATCAGCAGCTTCCAACACAAAACCCAACGCTACGAAGCGGCCCTGCACACCCTCCGGCATATGCTGTGCAAAGACGACTGCCTGGAATCGGCACACGCCAAAATGATCAGCTGCTACCTCGCACTTGGGAAAAACGATAAAGCCGTGCGCCAATACCAGGAGTGCGCCCGGGTATTATCGGAAAAGCTCAAAATGCGCCCCTCCCAGGAAACCGAAACCCTGTACCAACAAGCCCGGGGCTATGCCCTCGTGGCTTGAAAAATCGCTCCTTAAAAACGAACAGGGGGCGCCCGCTTTCGGTGCGCCCCCTGCTTATGTTCTCATGGTTACCCGATCGACAGATCAGGGATTCGGAATGGTCAATACCTGGCCCGGGTGAATCAGATCGGGATTGTCCAGTTGGTCGCGGTTGGCTTCGAAGATGAGTTTGTACTTCATCATATCGTCGTAGTAGTGCTTGGCGATCTTGCTCAGGCTCTCCCCTTTCTGAACGGTGTGTTTGGTGTAGTAGCCCGAGTTGGTCACCTTGATGTCGGCCACAATGTCGGAAGGACTGGCGCCTCCGGCAGCTTTAATGGCATCCCAAAGCTGGTTTTTTTCATACGGCGTTTCGACGGTGCCCCATACTTTCAGCACGCCGTTTTCTTCGACAACTTTGCCGTCTTTTACATTCAATTGTTCGCCGAGGTTCAATACGCTTTGGTACTTTTCTTTAACTGTCATAATGCGTTATGGTGATAGAGTTTTGAAAAATTCAGATCTTGGAATAAAGGTGTAACAAGTATTTGAAATCTGAGTTGCTCGGATTCGGCATTTTTACGCAGCTTGAAAAAAAAGTCACCGGAAATGCCGCGAAAAAAAGTCTACTACCCGGTCATCAGTGATGGCATCGCTGAATTTTATGGGCTTTCGCAAGACAATGCCTTCCAGGGTCCGGCATCGGCTCAACGCCACGTACAGCTGCCCGTGCTCGAAGGCTCCTCCTTCCAAATCGAGGACGACCCGGTCAAAAGTTTTTCCCTGGCTTTTGTGTATCGTGATCGCCCAAGCGAGTTTCAGTGGAATTTGCCGGAATGCCCCAACTGTTTCCGTTTCGATGTCGCCATGTACGTTGGCGCGGTATTGAACGATTTCCCAGTCCTGCCGGGCGACTTCAATCGCCCGCGTTTTTCCATTCGGCTCCTCCACCCGCACCCGCACGGCGGAGGGCAACAAGTCGACCACCCGGCCGATAGTCCCGTTGACGTATTGTTTTTCAAGGTCGTTTTTAACAAACATGACCTGCGCCCCGACCCTGAGTTTCAAGGCCGCCTCGGTCGGATATAAGTTGGGATCAAATTGACCGCTGATTTCTGCCAAATACACCTGCTCGGGTCCGGGCAGCAAGTCTAATTCCGCGCGGTTGATCCGGTCGGCCGTCGCGTTGCGGGCGCTCAGGGTGATATAACCTTCGGTGGCAGAAAAACCCGGCAAGTGCCGCTCGTTTAAATCGGCCAGATCGTCGTGGTCCAGTTCATTGACCCGGACGGCCTCCAGGAGCCGCAAAAAATGGCGCGACTCCTGCCGGTACACTTTTCCAAGTTCTAGCATTTCCAGGTCGGTATCCGTTTCAGAAAAAACATGAGCGGAAAAGAAATACGGGCTGCGGTAATAGTCCTGGAAATAATTGCGCTCCACCGGGTCGTTGGTCACTACCGGCGGCAACTGGAAGGGGTCGCCGAAAAAAACGACTTGCACGCCTCCAAAGGGGGCGAGGTTTTCGCGATTGACCTGAAGGAACCGGTTAATGCCATCCAGCACATCGGCCCGGACCATCGAAATTTCGTCGATCACCAACACTTCCAACTGGCGGTACAGCCGGGCTTTGTCTTTCCGCGTAACCCGGCGCCCCGCTTCCTGCGGCGTGATGATCCGGGGAGGAAAGCCAAAAAAAGAGTGGATCGTTTGCCCCTGAACATGCAAGGCAGCTACGCCGGTGGGCGCCAACACGGCAATTTTTTTGCGCGTCGTTTGCCGGAACAATTGCAACAACGTGCTTTTACCTGTGCCTGCCTTTCCTGTGATAAACATGCTCTTGCCCGCTTGCTCCAATTGCTGCAGCGCATAACGGTAATCCAGACTCAGTTGCAAGGGTGGTTTATCCAACATTCAGAAGTATAAAATGGCCTGCTGCCAAGATACGAAATCCAACCCGTGCAAGCAGGCAACCGGCGCTAAACTGGGTTAAAGCCCCGCTAAAAAGAGAAATCGGGAGTGATGAATCATTTTTCATCAACTCCCGAATCTGGCGAGCCTTTTCGGGCTCAAAAATGTGTGTTCCAGAAATTCTTTGTCCGGTAAGAGCAGATCGATTTTTACAATTCCTTTACCTGTTCGCAGGCTGTGTTTCAGCGCCGGATTTGGCCCGGAAGAAAAAGCGGGGAAAAAGCCGGCGGAGCAGCAATCCGGTCGGGTGCTTTTGCGAACTGTGAAAAAAGACGCGCTCTAAATCAGGATCGAGGCTACGGCTGGCCGGGTGAACCAAATCGTGCCGCGATTGGGAAATTTTTTGTGTTTTGTGCGTAAAACTTGTAGAGCGCGTATGGGTCGCCTCCTGGTCAAATCCAATATTGAGGATCAAATTATCGCATGGGTTGACGCAGAGGCCTTTGTGTTTCAAAATGGAATAAAACCAGGCATAGTCCCAGGTATTGAATTCGCCATCGCGGGTGCGGAGAAATTTATCGTACAAATACCGGCGGGCGGTGGCATCGGTTGAAACCTTGGAAAAGCCGCTTTCCGGATCGAGCCATGCCTGTTCCAGACCGGAAAAGTCGGCGTCGTACCGCGCCCAGGCCCGGCGCCAGGTCGCCCAGCCCCAAATAAATGGGTAGCGCGAAAAGACATAACTGGCGTTCAGATTTTTGCACGCGTCGCCGGTTGGGTTGGACCCGGATATGTGCATTACTTCCGCATCGTCGCGATAATAATCCAGCATTTGGCTGCAAAAGTTGAAAAACGACTCTTCCGGGTAACAGTCGTCTTCCAGAATAATACCTTCCGGCACTTGTTCGAAAAACCAGGAGATGCCCGAGGCCACGGCCTTCCGGCAGCCCAAGTTTTCGGCGCTGAAATTGACGTGCAAGTCACAGTCCCAGTCAACCTGATCGACAATGGCGCGCACCGCCTCGCATTTTTCTATTTCTCCGGGAACATGTAACCGCGGACCGTCTGCGCTGATAAACAGCTGGGTGGGCAGCATGCGCCGGATTTGTTCAAACACCCGCCTGGTATGATTCGGGCGATTGAAAACAAGCAACAAAACGGGCGTGCGAAAAGCCATGTGAAATTTGGGTTGAACAAATACTGTCGATGAATGCGAAGGCTATTCTGCCTGGATTCAGCATACGACACAGCTAATGTGCATATACGGCCTTCAAAGGCCTATTAAAGCCAAATTAAAATAAAATTAAAGGAAACGCACTAACAATGCTGAAAACGCACAAAAAACCGGCTGCCGGCCCCCGGCGACGAATCCAGGCGGATACTGCCGTTGTGCAGCTGAATAATCCGGCGGCAAAGCGACAGGCCGATGCCGTGCCCCCGAACACTGGCCCCCACATTGGTGGCCCGGTAAAAAGGGTCGAATATACTGGCTTGTTCTTTTTTCGGCACCCCAGGGCCATCGTCGGCGAAACATATCTCGATCTGATACGGGTCGGGGAAATCGACCGTAACCTGCACCGTTTTTCCGGGGGAAAACTTACAGGCATTATCCATAAAATTCAAAAAAGCGATTTTCAGCAGTTGTTCGTTCCCTTGCACTTGCAAGGCCTGATCGTCGTCGGGCAACAAGGTGTAATCCACCTGAAAATGATAGTCCGGATGATTTTTTGACAATTCATTTTGCGCGCTGAATATCACCTCATCCACCCGCACCGGGCGAAAGAACTGGCGTTGCTGATCAATACCCGACTGAGCCAGCATCAACAGGTTGTTCGTCAGATCAACCAACGTGCGCGTATCTTCAAACACCGACTGGAGCACCGGCTGATATTCCTCCGGCGATAGTTTTTTGTGCAGGCTGGATTGCAACTGACTGCTCATAGCCGTCAGCGGGGTGCGCAGCTCGTGCGAGGCATTCGACACAAATTGACTTTGAATGGCGAAGGCCGCTTCCAAACGCTCGAGCATTTGGTTGAAATTCCGGGCCAACTGACCAATCTCATCCTGTTGCCCGCCCGCCTCCACGCGTTGATCGAGGCTGCCCGCCGAGATGCTGGCAACTTCGGCATTCATGCGGGCCAGTGGGCGCAAGGCTTGCTGCGCAAAAATCCGACCAGCCAGAAAAATAATGCCGATACCCAACAACAGCCCGGCGATCAACACCTGCCCCAGGTTGCGCAATTTACTGCGGCCGTACCGGTCGTATGCCGACGCCAGCACGACAAATTTGCCTCCCTGCGCCGCATAGGAAAGCCCAATAATCTCCCGGTCCTTTTCAACGAACTCCATCTTTTTCTGCCTCCGGATTTCATGGAGCAAAGCCCGGTCATACCGCAGCGGAAAATCATCGAGGCTGGCATACACCAGGGTATCGCGGCTATCAAAAACCAATACTTTCTCCTCAAAAATCTGGTGGATCGAATTCTGATCTATGATCCGCAACAAATCTTTATCCACCTCTTTTACCGACACCAACAGGCGGGCCGTTGTGATAGCCCGGCTTTCCAAGCGGCTGTAAAACTCGTCGCGCCGGTAATTGGCCGACAGCACATACACCGACAGCGAAAACAACACCAGTATGCTGGCGACTATCAGGGAAAACTGCAGGGTGAGCCTCGCGCGAATGTTCATATTTATGTGTTACTGGTTTCTGGTTGGAAACTTTCTGGTTATTCATCATCCGAAATGGTGAACCAACCAGAAACTTTCCAACCAGAAACCAGTAACCTTTTAAAGCACCATTAGATAATACCCCATGCCTTGTTTGGTATGGATCAGTTTGGGTTCGTAGTTGCGGTCGATTTTACGACGCAGAAAATTGATGTACACATCTACTACATTCGTGCCGGTGTCGAAGTTGATGTCCCATACCGATGCCGCAATTTCAGCGCGCGAACTGACCCGGCCGTTTCTCCGGATCAGATACTCCAGCAGGGCATATTCTTTTGCCGTTAATTCAATGTCGGCCTCCCCGCGCCGCACCGTTTTAAAAGCGGTGTTTACCTCCAGGTCAGCTACGCGCAAGACCTCGTCTTCCGGCGCATCCGAAGCGGGCGACTGGCGTTTCAGCTGCGCGCGAATGCGCATCAGCAGTTCGCGCAAGTCGAATGGCTTGACCAGGTAGTCGTCGGCGCCCAGGTCGAAACCGGTGAGTTTGTTCTCCACCGTATCGCGGGCCGAAAGAATAATGATGGGCACCGCCGGGTAGCGTTCGCGGATACTCTGGCACACTTCATAACCATCCACATAGGGCAGGTTCAGGTCTAACAACACCAAATCGTACAGCTGGGAGGTACCCAAATGCCGGCCCACGGCGCCATCGGGGGCTACGTCAACCGTATACTGTTGGTCTTCGAGCCAGGCGCGCACCGAGGCGGCTACCTTGGGCTCGTCTTCCACGATGAGTATTTTCGCTTGCTTCATAGCAATCGGAATTATTGGAACCGCTCCGTCCAGTTGCTGTCGATCAGTTGAGGCGCTTTGAGCCGCCGTTTGTATTCCAGGTGCAAACGAAGGGCCAGTTTTGCCGCCACCGCTGCCTGCGCTTCGCGGCTGGCGTTGAGCAAGTCTGGACTGTAATACCGTTGAATAAAACTGGTATCAAAATCAGCCGACACAAACGCGGGGTGCTCCATTACAAAGCTGCCGAAAGGCAAGGTTGTAGCCACCCCTTCCACTTCATACGCTGCGATGGCTTCTTTCATTTTTTGAATCGCCTCGTCGCGGGTTTTGCCGTACACGATCAACTTGGCGAGCAAGGGGTCGTAAAAAATCGGCACCTCCAAGCCCTCGGCATAACCGTCGTCGACCCGGATGCCGGGCCCCGCCGGCGGCCGGTAGCGCTCCAGGCGCCCCACCGAAGGCAGAAAATTGTTCATCGGGTCTTCCGCACACACCCGCAGTTCCATCGCGTGCCCTTGAATGCGCAGGTCTTCCTGTTTAAAATCCAGCGCCTCGCCGCGGGCCACCCGGATTTGCCACTCCACCAGGTCGAGGCCGGTGATAAATTCCGTCACCGGGTGTTCCACCTGCAGGCGGGTGTTCATTTCGAGAAAATAAAAATTGCGGTCGGCATCCACCAGGAACTCCACGGTGCCGGCTCCCAGGTAGTTGCAAGCCTGCGCTACCCGCACCGCCGCCTCCCCCATCGCGCGCCGCATCTCGGGCGAAACGATAGCGCAAGGGGCCTCCTCCACCACTTTCTGGTGGCGGCGCTGGATCGAACATTCGCGCTCGAACAAGTACACGGTATTCCCCTGCGCATCGGCCAGCACCTGAATTTCAACGTGCCGCGGCCCCTGCACAAATTTTTCGATAAACACCGAGCCGTCGCCGAAAGCGGAAACGGCCTCGGAAATGGCGCGTTCCATTTGCTCCGCCAAATCGGCTTCGCGTTCCACCAGCCGCATCCCTTTGCCGCCGCCGCCCGCGCTGGCTTTGATCAGGACCGGATACCCGATCTGCCGGCCGAGCGCCCGGGCTTGCTCCACATCGGTGATCGCTTCCTCGATGCCCGGCACCATCGGCACGCCGAACTTTTTGGCCGCCTCCTTAGCCGCCAATTTGCTGCCCATCATTTCGATACTTTCCGGTCGCGGACCGATAAACGTCAGGCCCGCCGCCGCCACTTTCCGGGCGAAGCCCGCATTTTCACTCAAAAAACCATAACCCGGGTGAATGCCCTCGGCGCCGGTTTGCCGGGCTGCTTCCAGGATTTTGTCGGCCAGCAAATAACTCTGACCCGAGGGCGGCGGACCGATACACACGGCTTCGTCGGCAAAGGTGACGTGCGGCGACCGCCGGTCGGCTTCCGAGTACACGGCCACCGTTTGTATGCCCATGCGGCGGGCAGTGCGCAGCACGCGCATGGCGATCTCACCGCGATTGGCTACCAGTATTTTTTTCATAACGAGGGTGTAGACTTGCTCTGTAAAATAGTTTCAAACAAGGCGCGCGTCCGGGAAGACGGCAGCTTTTTGCCCGCAAAGTTGCGCACCGGGATGATACCCCGGACCGCATTGCTGAGAAAAATTTCGCCAGCCTGCGCCTGCAACTCGGTGAAGGTAACGGCTTTCTCCTGAACGACATAACCGGCGACCAGCGCCGAATCGAGCACCTGCGCCCGCATGACGCCCGCCACGCAACCTTCCGACAACAAGGTGGTGCACAACAGCGGCCCCTCCCACCAAAACACATTGCTGGAGCTGGCCTCGCAAACGCGGTCGTAAGCATTACACAACAAAGCATCGTCCCAACCCCGGGCAGCCGCCTGCCGGGCTGCAGCGACATAGCGGCCGGCATTCAGGGTTTTCAGCCCCGACCAGGCGTCGACCGGCAAACGCAAACCCTCCGCCAGTCCCAGGCGAATACCCGTTTCCGGCCAAGCCCAAACACTTGAGTCCATCGCCTGCACGCCAACCATAAACTGCAACCGGTTGTCGGCAGGTAAATACAAACCGCCCGGCGCCCGCCAAACCGTCAGCCGGATGCGGGCGTTGCCGGATGCCACAGCGCGGATTTCCCGCTCCCAATCGGCCGCCTGCCAACCGGGCGGGCCTTCCAGGCCGAGAATACGCATGCCCAGCTGCAAACGGCGGAAGTGCCGGGGCCACAGGGGCAGGGCGCCTTCCAGCATACGCATGGACTCGAAGAGGCCGTCGCCGTAAAACAGTCCGCGTTGTACCTCGAGCAAACCGGGCGGCGGCGGGTCCAGCAAGGTACCGTTGAAGTTGATCATACCGGATGTTGCGAAACAGGGTGTAAAAAACGGAAAAATAGGGAAAATGGCTGGCGGTCCTGACTCGACAAAAACAATAAATGCACAACTGAACTTGGCGGCGTTTCGGGCGCCCGCCGCCCCCGCAGCCCCCTGAAGGGGGCACTGCCGCGCG
>CAZVZH010000124.1:0-6428 GCA_964630705.1 uncultured Saprospiraceae bacterium
TCGCCCACCACGTTCATGCCGTCCATCAGCGGGCCTTCGATCACGTGCAGCGGGCTGGGGTATTTTTGCCGCGCCGCCTCGATGTCCTCATCGATAAAATCGGTGATGCCTTTCACCAGCGCGTGGCTGATGCGCGCCTCGACGGTTGCCTCGCGCCAGGCCAGGTCTTTTTCCACCGACCGGCCGCCGGTGTCGGTGAGCGTTTCGGCGTAGCGAACGAGGGCTTCGGTGGCCTGCGGGCTCCGGTTGAAGAGCACGTCTTCGATTTTTTGCAACATGTCCTTCGGAATAGCCTCGTACACCTCGATCATGCCGGCATTGACGATGCCCATGTCCATGCCTGCTTGAATAGCGTGGTACAGAAAAGCGGCGTGCATGGCTTCCCGCACCTTGTCGTTGCCTCGAAACGAGAAGGAGAGGTTGCTCACCCCGCCGCTCACCTTGGCGCCCGGACAGCGCTGTTTGATTTGCCGGGTCGCTTCGATAAAATTGATCGCGTAGTTGTTGTGCTCTTCGATGCCGGTGGCTACGGCGAAAATATTGGGGTCGAAAATAATGTCGCTGGGGTCGAAACCGACTTGCTCCGTGAGGATGCGGTAGGCGCGTTCGCAAATTTCCACTTTGCGCTCTGTACGGTCGGCCTGGCCTTTTTCATCGAAAGCCATCACCACCACGGCAGCGCCATAGCGTTGGCACAACCGGGCTTGCCGGACAAACTCGGCCTCGCCTTCTTTGAGTGAAATGGAATTAACCACACTTTTTCCCTGCAAGCACTTCAAACCGGCCTCAATTACGCTGAATTTGGACGAGTCGACCATCACCGGCACCCGGGAAATATCCGGTTCGGAAACGATCAGGTTTAAAAACTCCACCATAGCCTTTTCCGAATCGAGCAGGCCTTCGTCCATGTTCACGTCGATAATCTGCGCGCCGCTTTCCACCTGCTGGCGGGCTACGCTCAGCGCCTCGGCGAGTTGGCCGGTTTTGATGAGTTGGGCAAATTTTTTGGAGCCGGTCACATTGGTCCGCTCGCCGATGTTGACAAAATTGGTTTCCGGGCGAATCACCAGAGGCTCCAATCCGGAAAGTTGGGTGTACCGCTCATCTTCTGGGGGTTTATTCAGCGGCCGTGGCGCTATGCCGGCCAAATGCCGGGCAATATGCCGGATATGTTCCGGGGTGGTGCCGCAGCAACCGCCGGCGATGTTCACCAGTCCGGATCGGGCAAAATCTTCTATAAAACCGCACATGTCGTGCGGGGTTTGGTCGTACTCGCCAAACTCGTTCGGCAGGCCGGCATTCGGGTAAGCGCTGATGAAACAGTCGGCAATTTCGGAAAGCGCCTCCAGGTGCGGCCGCATCTCTTTGGCGCCGAGTGCGCAATTGAGCCCTACGGAGAACGGCCGCGCATGTTTTACTGACACCCAAAAGGCTTCCACGGTTTGTCCGCTCAAGGTGCGCCCGGAGGCGTCGGTGATGGTGCCGGAGATCATGATGGGCAGGCGCAGTTTTTTTTCTTCAAAAACTTCTTCGATGGCGAAAAGCGCTGCCTTTGCGTTGAGGGTGTCGAAAATGGTTTCCACCAGCAGGATTTGCGCCCCGCCGTCTACCAGCCCCCTGGTTTGTTCGGCATAGGCGGCCTTCGCTTCGTCGAAAAGCAAAGCCCGGTAACCGGGGTTGTTCACGTCGGGCGACAGCGACAGGGTTTTGTTCAGCGGCCCGAGGGCGCCGGCGACGAATCGCGGCTTTTCGGGTGTTCGACCGGTAATGTCGTCGGCCGCCTTTCGGGCGATTTTTGCCGCGGCCAGGTTGATGGCATAGGCCTGGTCGGCGGTGTCGTAGTCGGCCTGGGAAATGCTGGTAGCATTGAACGTATTGGTTTCAATGATGTCGGCGCCGGCCTCCAGGTACGCCCGGTGTATGGCCTCCACGACGTCGGGCCGGGTGAGGCACAGTAAATCGTTGTTGCCTTGCAGGTCGCGATGATGGTCCCTGAATAGATCGCCCCGAAAGTCGGCTTCTTCCAGCCGATACTGTTGGATCATGGTGCCCATGGCGCCGTCGATGATCAAAATCCGGCTTTGGGCAGCCTGTTGTAACGCGCTTGAGCTGTCGTGTGTCACGGGTGTTTTTTTGAATCGGCAAAGGTAAACTTTACCGCTGGCCATAAAAATGGAAGTGTATCAATTGCAGGTCAATTCTGAGGGGTCGTTGCGTTCAGGCGGGTCTTTTCCAAAAATGCGGCATCGATGGTGATCAGCAGGCGATAACCAAGCCGCTCCAGTTCGACCAGGAATCTGTTTTTTCCATCTACCTGCGCGATTGTTCCCCGCAAGCCGGTCAGGTTGCCGGCCCGTATTTCCACCGGGTCGCCGGCAAGCAGGGCGCCAGGTTGTGCTTCCAGGTCAAGGCCGTCTTCCAGCGTGATGCGGCGAAGCAGCTGAATTTCCGCTTCGGGAATCGGCGCCAGGTTTTTGCCTATTTGTACGAAGCCGCACACGTGTTCGGTTTCGAGCACGCGCACATAGTCTTTTTGAACGATGCGCACAAAAACATAGCCCCGGATCAGGGGCAGCTCCGCCAGCCGGGTGCTGCGCTGGTAGCGGCGGTAAAGTTTTTGCAAAGGCAGGTAAGCATGCACCCCTTTCCGGCTGAGGTTTCGCAGGACAGCCTTTTCGGACTTGGCGCGGGTTTGGATGGCAAACCAGCGCGGCTGGGACTCGTGAAGTGCGCTTGTTACGGTTGTACTGGGCATCTGTACTTAAAAGTTTTTGGATTAAAAATCATGCGGCCGGCTCCAAATATTCCAGCGCAACCCCAGGCTGAACACCGCGGTATTTTGGTCGCGCAGCGGGTTGACGCTGTGTTTTTCCCGGAGCAAACAACGCGCCTCCGCAAACAGGTTGTGATAAAGCTCCCAGGAGGCCTCCGCGCCCGCCAGCCAAATAGCAGCCGCTTCGCCTTGACCCGTAAAGTTACCATAATCGGCTGCCCGGCTGACATTCCCCAACAAGGGATTTGCCCCAAAGTTTTCTGTGTCCGGATTTTCGCCGGCTTTGGCGTACAACAGTCGTGCCGACAAGTACAGCCTGGGCGACGGCTGGAGCCGCGCCAAGGCGATCCATTCCCGGAAATTTGCCCAAAGCGGATGCGCCAGCGGTTGGTTGTAGTGGGTGTAGCTGTTGAGCGAGTCGAAACTGGAGTAGGTGTAGGGCCGGACGCTGTTGAACTCCAACTGCAAATCAAAGTGGTCGATGCCAAATGCGTCGAGGTATTTCAGTCCCAGTTGGGCGCCGAATTTGTTCCCCCACCAGCCTTTTTGCTCAGGTTTGTACAAGGCTGAGAGCAGAAACTCGTCGATGAGCAATTGCCCGTACAGCTGAAACCGGCTGAGAAAATTCCAACGGCCGTCCAAACCGATCAGTACATTGTCGGGACTGCCGATGGCGCCCTCCACGCTGCGATACAAAATGACGGGGTTGAGGTACTGCAGTTCAAACTGGCGACTCCGGTTAAAAACCGTCGCTTCGAAAAAACCGAAAGCGAGCCTCGGTGTAATTTTTACATTTAAATAATGCGCGGCAATGTACTTCTTGGGCAGCAGGCTGTTTTGCGGCCGGGGCACAGCGGTAGAAATCGGACTCAGTTCCAAAAACAAATTCTGATAGTGCAAGCGCCATACCCGCGTATTGAATTTTAGATAGAAGGTATAATTTCCAACATCGGAAAGAAACAACGAGCGGTAGCCATTGCCGATAAAATGCTGGCCGTGCCCCAGCTCCACACTGATGTGGCGGGTGGCTTGTATTCCGATGCCCGCCTGAGCCAGGTTGAAATCGTAGCCCTGACGCACCTGAAAGATTTCGCTCTCAAAGTTTTTGAAAAAACCCGCACCGGGTACGGCCTGGTACCGGCCGATCCATTCCTGTACATAGTTGGGAAAACGGGCCTGTGTTTCAAGAATATTGGTAAAAAAGTACACCCGGCCGTCGAGGGCGCCGCGCACCTCGAGGCCGCGTTGATTCAGGAAAATCCAGGAGGCTTCCTGGTGTTCGGGGCCTGTTGCGAAATGAAGCAAGGGATTGACGCGCAGGTGAAAATCCGGGGTGTTTACCTCAAAAAAATGGGCCGGCGTTCGAAAAAAAGTTTTGAATAAGGGGCGCGCATTCCGGCTGAGCCGGTTGCTATCGGCAGGGCGGGCCCATTCGTTGTTGTCGTCGAACAAATACTGCAAGTCGAGCTGCGAAAGCCTGCTCCGGCCGGCGGGAAAACTGTCGGGCCGCCGCGCCGCCTCCAGGGCATCCCGGCGGTTATACGGCCGCAATTCCGGATGGATGGAGGAGCCCCCGGATTGTATTTCCAGGCGCTCGAGGAGCTGCTCGCCCCGGCTATGTGCCGGTAAGGGAGGCGCCTGGGCCTGGAGTTGCAGGTTAGGGCCCAACCATGCAAACAGCCATAGCCAGCTACTTTTTTTGAAAAAAGGTACAACTATGTCGGGAAGCCTCATGCCATCAGTTTTTCAAAAATTCTAGAAAAACCCGTTGCCAGGGGGCCCAAAAATACGTGTTCCAGGAGGAGTTGTGCCAAAGCAGGCTGAATTCGCCGCCATGCCGCTCGACTTCCCGCCGAAGCGCTTGCAGCCGTTCGAGCGCCTGACCGGGCGTGTACCTGTTGTATTGCGCCAGGGTGACTTCCATGGCCATCAAAGGCTGCTCGCGCAGGGGCAGTTCTTTTCGGGTTAAAAAATTGAACACCGGAAACGACTGGCACATGCCGCAGCGAAACCCCGATTGTTCCGGGTATCCCAGCGTACTATCCGATTCCAGTCCGGCCTCCGCCCAGCGCTGCCAGGTATCAGGCGCCGAGAAGCACAGGTAGTGGTGCCGGCCATGCAACACCGGCTGCGGACTTGCAGCGCGCAGCGAACCCAGTTCGAGTTCGAAAACCCGCGGGTCGGAAAAGGCTTCCCGCGAGGGGTGAAAGCCGATGCGGTGGCCGCGGCGGTCAATTTTTTCTAAAAGGTCGACTACCGCCGGATGCTGAATCGGGTAGTAGCAATCGGCCGTTTTGGGCCGCTCGCCCAGAAAGTTAAACTGTGCGATGATGCCTTTTTTTTCAATAAAATCCATCCAGAAATCGAAGATATCGTAGGGGTCGCGGCGCGAAAAAATGCCGTGCCTGAGCCACCAGGCTGCCTCCGCCGGATTTTTCCGCCGCAACAAACTGCCGGCCAGGGTGCGCAGGCGGTCGGTACCCGACCACCACAGCCGCGGGTGATCGACATCGCAGCTGATCGCCCAACAATAATGGTGTTCAGCAAAACCTGCGTTCCAGCCAGCCCGAAGCAATAAGTTTTTCAATAGACCGGCGTACTCGTTTACCACCGGCCGGTCAATCATGCCGCTGCGCACACTCAGCGCCGCCCCGGCCGGGAAGCGGCCATACGCGTCGCGGTCGGGCAACACGTACTCCTCCCAGCGCGTGAGCATGAAAAATGCGGAAGCGAACAGGTCCACCCCGCAGCGGAAGCCTGGACCATCAAGTTGGAAAAAATCGCGGCCGTAAATGGCGGAAATTTTGCCGCCGGGCTGAAACGGGTCCTCACTGGTTAGAATTTGTTGCGGAATATTTGCCGGGTTCAGGTAGTCCTCGGAAGGTTGCTTTCCGAAAAAATGGTCCTCCACGAGCACCTGGTTTCCATTGGGCAACACCAGTTGGTAATGTTCCAGGCCATCCTGAAATTCCATGCGGAAAGAAAGCCCCAGCAGCTCGCCGAGCAGTACTCGGCAGGCATAAGTTTTCTCCGGTTGAAAGGAAGGGGATGTTCGGATCAGGAGCATGCTTGACGAATGGCCGGAATGAAAAAGTCCACCGGAGTTGGCAGGCGAAAAACTGGGGCAAAAGTAGGCAGTTTTATCGCTTGTCAGCTCCAGCGGACTTTTCAAAAACAAAGCCCTCGTCGGCTGAAATTAAATAGCCGGGTCGGGCGGCGTGTTCGGGTTGTTGTCCCGCTCGCTGAACGGATAGGGATAAAAATTGCGGTTGCGTTCTTCGTTCGGGTCGTTGGGCGCGGGGCGGCCGAAGCGGCGGCTGTCTTCCAGGCGCATGCCCGACATCAGCATTTCCATGCAGCGGTTGGCGTAAATCGCGTCGAGGATAGCCTGTTGCGTCATGGCGCCGCTGTACCCAACCAGCCCGGCGCCTAGGCCGAAAGCGTCGTTGGCGGGCGTTTTGGTCAGCACCTTGTCGAGTTCGGCGACGGCTTCGGGCAGCATGTTTTTGCGGGCCAGCGCCTCGGCCTTGATCAGCAGCATTTCACCGGGCAAATACACGGGGATGGCCTTGGTCGCATTGTCGAAAAAGCCTTTAGCGCGAAAATCGTTGTTGGCCGGCATCAGGTTTTGAAAATAGAAGGCCAGGCGCTGATC
>CAZVZH010000124.1:6528-13074 GCA_964630705.1 uncultured Saprospiraceae bacterium
CGCGTTGATGCTGGCCGGCGTTTTAGCCAAAAAAGCGGCGGAAACGGGTGTGGCAGAAACGGTGTTTTTAGCCGCTTCCAGCGTCGAAATGGCATCCTGCAGGACGGCAGTGCGGGCGCTGAACCGGGCGTCCTTGGCGGTTTCCAGCGGCGCCTGTTCGTAAAACTGAGCCAGGGTGCCGTTGGCCAGGGCCTTGAAAATGGAAGCCATGGCAATCAGGCCAGAGCGGACGCCTGCGTCGGGGATTTTATTCGCATTAGCCAGCACCTTATCCGCCTCGTTGCGCACCAACAAGCATTCCTCCCAAATATTGGTAGTAATCCCATTGCTGCCCAGCAAGTCGCCTTTGCCGATGGATACTTCGTTTTCGGCCAGGTTGCCCGGGTTGATCAGGCGCAACTCGAAGGTGGAAAAGCCGGAGCCGGCAACCGTGGCATACACCGGGCTTTGCCGGCCCACGCTCCAGCGTTTTTGGATGCCTACGGTGAGGCCGATCAAGCCGTCGGCGCTGTTGAGCACCTGGGCTTCAGTGGCTGCGCCGGGGTTGACAAAATCCTTCTCACAGGAAGAAAAGAGACCAACGGCCAGCAGCCCTATGAATGCAATATATTTTTTTATAGAAAACATAGATTCTGATTTTGATAGAATGAACTTTTATGGTGGGGTTTAGAAATTGGTTTTTATGTTAACCGTATAGACGCGCGGGATCGGCACCTGTCCGAAATTGACGTTGCGCATCAGGTTGCTCTGACCGCCGGCATTGGTTTCGGGGTCGTAGCTGAAGAAATTATCGAAAGAAAACAGGTTGCGGCCGCCGACAGAGATAGTGGTGTTGCTCAGCACCCGGCCCAGTTTCGGGAAGGTGTAGCTCAGTGAGATTTCCCTGATCTTGGTAAACGAGCCGTCTTCCATGCGCCACTCGAGGATGGGGTAGATGGCCCAGATCCAGCCGCGGGGCAGTTCGCCGGAAAGTTCTTTTTCCGAATATTCACCGATGCCTACGCCCTGACGGGTGCGTTTGTCGGCGTCGAACACGTCCATGCCTTGTACGCTTTCGATCACGGCAGTAAGCGCCCAGCGGCGGAAGCGGATGGTAGTATTGGCGCCCACCATGTAATCGGGGTTGGGGTCGCCGATCACTTTTTGCAGGATGGTGCCGGTGGGTTGGCCGTTGGCGTCGCGCATGGCTTCGCCGGTGTCGGCATTGCCGCGCTCCTGCTGCAGGAATCCTTGCGGGGTCAGCAGCGGTTGCCCGTTGGCATCGCGGGCAATGTAGGTGCCATAAAAGACGCCCAGCGGTTCGCCATTGACCAGGAAGATCGGCGCGCCGGTGACGTTGGGCACCGCGGTGCGGGCCTGGCCCAGGTTGGTGATGCGGTTGCGGTTGCGGCTGAAGTTCACGCCGATATCCCAGGAGAAATTGCTTCTGCGCACCGGGGTGCCATACAGCGAGAGTTCCAGGCCCTTGTTCTCCAGGGTGCCGACATTGTTGGTGATGGCGCGGCCGCCTTGAGAGGCTGCCAGCGAGCGGTTGACCAACAGGTCTTCGATGTCCATATTGTACCAGCTGAAAATCAAACCCAGGCGATCTTTCAGGAAGGAAAGGTCGGCGCCGATTTCCAGTTCGGTGGCGCGCTCTGGTTTCACGTCGGGGTTGGCCAGGGTATTGCTTTGATTGATGGCAATGCTGCCGGCGAGGTTGCCCGTGTTGAACGTTGAAAAGCGATCGTAGGCGCCGATGGCAGTTAGGTTGCCCGACTGGCCCCAAGAGGCGCGCAATTTGGCGGTGTTGACTACTCTGGCGATGCCGCTGTTTTTCCAAAACGGTTCGTTGGACACCAGGTAGCTGGCACTGACTTTCGGATACAAAATATCGC
The DNA here is from genome assembly GCA_964630705.1 of uncultured Saprospiraceae bacterium. Lineage (GTDB taxonomy): Bacteria > Bacteroidota > Bacteroidia > Chitinophagales > Saprospiraceae > M3007. The sequence continues at coordinate 8,406 of CAZVZH010000124.1, forward strand.
GGTTGGCTTCGCTGAAGGTACTTGCACCGTCGATCCGCGCGGCCGCCGTCAGGAAGAAGCGGTCTTTGAAGCCGATGGTTTCCTGCAGGTACCAGCCCCAGATGCGGACGCGGGCAATATTCGAGCTGGGGGTGAGGATGGTGCTGGCGCCGTTCACCGTTTGTACGAAAGGCGCGAGGCCTCGCCCTTGCGCTACGGCGTAGGCATCGCGGGAATACTGGTTGCTGTAGCCGCCTCGGGTGGTGAAGGTAAAATGGTTGCCCACTTCGGCTTCATAGGCCAGGTTGATGTCGCTGTTGATCAGGAAAACATTGTTGTTGGCCGCCGAGGCGTAACCGTCGTTGAAATAGGTTGGGTTGACGCCAGCATACGGATACGGCGGAATGAAAATATTGCCCTCCTGGCCGTAGGCGTCCATGCCCAGGACATAATCGACAGAGAAGCCTTTGAACGGGAATAATTTCAACTGAAAATCGGTGATCGCGCGGTTGACCTCCTGTGTAATTTTAAACGCTTCGATGACGCTCAGGGGGTTTACCCGCGTGGGTTCCACGGCCTGAAGGTTGCCCAAGGCATCGCGCTGGGTGATATCCCAGATGTTGTTGGTGATGTTGAAAGCGTTGACCGGACTCCAGAACACGTTGCCATCGGGGCGTTCATTGGAGAACGAGTTGTTGTAGTTCAACCCAATCGAAAAGCTGGCCCAGTTGGTCACGGTTTGGTTGAACCGAAACCGGGCGCCGTAGCGCTGAAAATCAGTATTGCGCACGATGCCCTCATTTTTCATGTAAGAAATCGCGGCGTAGTAGTTGGACCGGTCGTTGCCGCCGGAGACGGACAAGTGTTGATCGGTGCCGTAGCCGGTGTCGAAAATCTGATCCTGATAATCGTACCGGGTCACGTTAACTTTCGTCGTGGAAAAGTTGGAGCCGACGGTCAGCGCGCCGGTCGTCGGGTTGGTGCCGGCGATGGGATACAGCCGCTGGGTGGCGCTTCCGAACTGTTCGTTGCGCAAGTTGACGTACACTTTTTCCCGTATCTGATTGATGTTAAATCCGGAGCTGTAGGTAAACGTCGGTTTTCCACTCTGCCCGCGCTTGGTCGTGATCAGTACCACGCCATTGGAAGCGCGGGAGCCGTAAATAGCGGCTGCGGCCGCGCCGTTGATGACCTCGATGCGGTCGATGTCGTTCGGGTTGATATCGCTCAAACGGTTGGTTCCGGGGCGGGCTGCGCCGCCGTCGGCGTTGATGTTGGTCACGTTGGCGGTATTGTTGCTGATGACCACGCCGTCGACGACATACAGCGGCTCGGAGGAGCCCAGCAGCGTGCTGGCGCCGCGCAAGCGCACGGTAAAGCCGCCTGCCGGGTCGCCGGAGTTTTGCGTGATGAGCGCGCCGGGCAGTTTGCCCTGGAGCGCCGAGCTCACGCCCTGCGGATTGGCGCTCACCAGTTTTTCCGCCTGGATGGAGTTGATGGCATTGCCGAGTTGCTTGCGTTGGGAGGTGACCGAGGAGCCCACGACCAGCACCTCGTCCATGCGGAGGATGTCTTCGCCTAAGGTTACATTCACGGTTTGGCTGGCGAGGGCTCCGACGGTGATGCGCTCCCGAGCGGTCGCATAGCCCAGGTAACTGAACTCGACGGTGTAGTCGCCCGGATTCGCGGCGCTCGTGAGTTGGTAAGCGCCGTTGAGGTCGGAAGACGCGCCGACCTGAAGCGCCGGAATGCGGATGGTCACGCCGACCAAGGGCTCACCGGAGGCGTTGCTCACGGTTCCATTGATGGAAAAATTGACCTTTTGCGCAAAGGCCAGTACAGGCAGGGCGAGCAAGAACACGAGCGCCCGCAACCTGCGGTTGGTGTAATCGTAATACATAGGTTATGATTTAAATAGTTAGACCGCATACGTGAAAGGCCATTTGTGGGCTTGGCCTGGTCTGTGGAGGGGATTGCCGTCGCAATGTCGACAATTCCGTTTATTATAGGGTGCAAGGCGTCCGGTAAATTTTCCAGAATTGAATTTTTAGGCTGTTTTTGCCAGAAATATTCAAATTAATATTCAGCCTTGTTCATGCGCCTGCAATTTTGTTTTGGATTTAAAAACAAGGTATTGGCCAGCCTTACTTTTCCTGTTGGAGCGCTTCGATGGTGCTCGGCGGCAAATCGCGCAGGTCGAGAATCATCAGGCCGTCGAGGCAATCGGAGAAATTCGGGTCGACATTGAAGGCGATAAATTTGGCGTTTTGCTTCAGGTATTGCCGGAACAAAACCGGTACTTTGAAGTGCTCCGGCTCGATGGCCTCCACAAAACTTTCCAGGGCATCAAACTCGCCGTGCAGCATTTCGGCTAACAGCCGGGTGTTGACCGATTTGGTTTTAATTTGAAAAGGTTTGCGCGGCCGGACCAGTTTGGCCAGGGTGCTGTCGTAGCAGAACCGTTTGACAAACTCCACGATCACGCTTTTTGAAATTTCCGAAAACTCTTTGCTGATGCTGACCGGGCCGTACAGGTAGCGGTATTGCGGGTTGGCGAGTAAAAAATGCAAAATTCCTTTCCAGAGCAGGAACAAGGGCAGGCGGTGTTTTTGGTAATCAGGAACAATATACGAGCGGCCCAATTCTACGGCTTGTTGCAGAACCGGGAAAAAACCGGGTTTCATTTTGAACAAACTGTGCGTATAAAAGCCGTTCACGCCGAAACGCCGGAAAACACGGTCGCCCTGGCCCAGCCGATAGCCGCCGGCAATCTTTTTTGCCTCCCGGTCCCAGATAATGAGTTGCAAGTAGTACAAATCGTACTCATCCAGATCGCGGGGCTGGCCGGTGCCTTCGCCGGCCGCCCGAAAAGTCAGCTCGCGCAAACGAGCGATTTCAAACATGGCATGGGGCAGTTCGATAAACGGCGCCACAAATACATCGAAGGCGCCGCGGGAAGCAATCCGCCGCTCGGGTTTTAGCTCGGCGATATCCGCCGACACCAGATCCGGATCCACCGCTGCGGCCAGCACTTGTTGCTCCTCTGGTTTGACATTGGTAAAATGTTCCGGTTGTACGTCGAATGGCGAGCCCAGGGAGAATATTTTGGCTTGTAAAAACTGCCCCCATTTCCGGTTGCTGTCGAACAAGGCGATATCGGTAGCGCGGATGGGATTGCCTATCCGGACGCTGATCCGGACCGGCTGCTCGAATCGCGGTTGCCCTTGCCGTTGCAGCGCTTTTCGAAACAATCCGCCGGGGAGTTGTTCGGCGCTAAGGTGAATCGGGACGATAATTTGCCCGGCTTTACGCAGTTGTTTGAGCACTTGTGCGCGCAGCAGGTTTTTACCCATATTAGCCAATGGGTTGTCGGAAAAGTCGAGCGACAGGCCCAGTGCGACGCCTTTTTCAACATATTTGGCCGCTTTTTTAGCAAAATTCAGGCGGAGAAAGCGGTCTTCCAGTTTTTTTCGCTGGGGTAAAATGCACAGGGCGCGTAAGGCGGAAGGCGGCGGAGTAGGGTAGGGATGGAGTATTTTCACTGCCTCTGCCCCCGAGGCCAGCAACTCCAACAAAATCCACTCATCCAAGCCAGGCAGCAGGCGGTTGCAAATAAAAATTGCCACCGGTGTTTTTTCCAGAATCTTTTTGTCGTATGGCCCCACATCGAGTAATACATTCGCTTCTGAAAGTTTGGATTGGGCGATGGCAGAGAGTTTGTCGGCGCGCATAACAGGGTGGTTTCTGGCAAAAGTCTGAAACTCATCTGAAATTGTCAGCTAGCTGCCGCAATCTCCCGGGCAGTACCTGAAGTTTTGAGCGCTTTCTATATTTTCGCCCCGGCAATGAACGTTAAGAGCGTGCGCACCGCCCCGCGCTTGCAACGTATAATCCAGCGGGCGGCAATCCACCAAATATTTTTTACCACTTTGAAATACCGATACCATGCTCCTTCGGAAAGGCATTACCTACCTGTTATTTATGGCGGCTTCCCAGCTGCTTTTCGCCCAACAAAGCACTGTGTTTACAGAAGCCAACCTGGCCTACAAACGCGGGGTGGAATTTTATAACCAGCGCTTGTTCGGGCTGGCGCAAAAAGAATTCCGCGAGGCCATGGATATGTTGCGCCCGGTGAACGAACCGGAATGGGTAGCCTTGAAAACCGGGGCAGAGTTGTACCACGCCAAATGCGCTGTGCGCCTCGGGCAGCCGGAAGCGGAAAAGCAAGTGTTTGATTTTCTGCGCAACCGCGCGCCATCGCCCGAAGCCAGCCAGGCCGCCCTCGAAATTGGCGATTATTATTTCGATAAAAAGCAATACAACGAAGCGCTTACCTACTACGACATGGCGCCTTCGGATGCCGTCTCGGGCAGCCTGCGCGATGAAATCCGCTTCAAACAAGGGTACAGTTATTTCGTAACCAAACGGTTCCCCCAAGCCAAAACGGCCTTTGCCGGCATTAAAGAAAATACGCGGAGCGAGTGGTACTACCCGGCCAATTATTACTACGGCTGCGCGGCTTTTTTCGAAGGGAAATACGACGATGCAGCGCGGTCGTTCCAGCGCTGTGAAAAATCGAGTGAGTACAGCCGCTATGTGCCGTACTACATCACCCAAATTTATTTTGCAAAAGGTCAGTACGACCTGGTCATTTCCTACGGGGGCGGCAAAGCCAAAGAAGAGGGGCTGC
>CAZVZH010000125.1:0-8021 GCA_964630705.1 uncultured Saprospiraceae bacterium
CCCTCAAAGCCGTGGAAAAAAAATCGGCCCCGGCCCCAAACTCCGAACTTCAAACCCCAAACTCCGAACTTCAAACTCCAAACTCCGAACTCCAAACTCCAAACTCCGAACTTCAAACTCCAAACTCCGAACTTCAAACTCCACCCCCCCGCAACGAGCGCCGCGAGCGCCTCAGCCGCATGCGCCGCACCATCGCCAAACGCCTGGTGAGCGCTAAAAACAACACGGCCATGCTCACCACCTTCAACGAGGCCGACATGACCGGGGTGCTGCAACTGCGTGAAAAATACCAGGAGGCTTTCGTCAAAAAATACGGCATCAAACTGGGCTTCATGTCCATCTTCGCCAAAGCCTGCGCCAAAGTGCTGCTCGAAATGCCCGAGGTAAACGCCTTCATCGACGGCGACGACATTGTTTATCACGACTATGCCGACATCAGCATCGCTATCAGCACGCCTACAGGACTGGTGGTGCCGCCCATCCGCAATGTCGAAAGCCTGGGCTTTCACGAGGTGGAATTCAAACTCAAAGACCTGGCCGCCAAAGCCCGCGACGGCAAACTCTCCCTCGACGAAATGACCGGCGGCACCTTCACCATCACCAACGGCGGCATCTTCGGCAGCCTCATGAGCACGCCCATCATCAACGAGCCGCAAAGCGCCATCCTGGGCATGCACGCCATCCAGGAACGCCCCGTGGCGGTAAACGGCCAGGTAGAAATCAGGCCCATGATGTACCTGGCGCTCAGCTACGATCACCGCGTGATTGATGGCGCCACCTCGGTGACTTTTCTGGTGAAAGTCAAAGAACTGATCGAGGATCCGGTGCGGCTGCTGCTGGAGATTTGACTCCCTCAACAACTTTTCAAATTGAACTTTTCAAATTAGACTTTTGACTTGAAGCCAATCGAGCGGCAAGTCAAAAGTCTAATTTGAAAAGTTCAATTTGAAAAGTTGCAGGCCAAGCAGCCGCCATTAACATACCAGGCAGTAACACTTTCACCCGGTAGTGGATATCTTAGAGCCGTTAACCTAAACCGCTCACCCAAACTGCTGCCGTATGTACGCCTCCAAGGCCATCGCGCCCCTGCTGCTGCTCGCCTTTTTTTCCTTTTCTTTCGCGTTTGCCCAAAAACCGCCGATCAAATTCGGCCAACTCGACTCCGGCGATTTGCCCATGGCCGACTGCGCTTTCGAGCCCGGCGCCGCCGCCCTGGTGCTTTGTGATTTTGCCGAATGCGACTTTTCCCTGACCAGCGGAAAAGGCCTGTCGTTCGAACTGCGGCGCCACAAGCGCATCAAAATTTTTACAAAAAACGGTCTGGACCATGCCAACGTCAGCCTGGTGTATTACGCCGGCGTCGACGGCCATTATGAAAAAATCGACCGCATCCGCGCCCTCTGCCACTACCTGGAAAATGGCGTAGCGAAAACTGTCGAACTCGCCTCCAAGGATGTTTTTACCGCCGACTTGGGCCGCCACCTGCGCGAAGTCAAATTCGCCATCCCCGCCGCCCGCGAAGGCTGCGTGGTGGAGTACAGCTATGTTTTCCAGAGCCACGACCTGGGCAATATCGACCCCTGGTATTTTCAGGAGTCGATACCCGTGGCGCACAGCGAGTTGCGGCTGGTGATGCCCCAGTTTTTGTATTTTCAAAAAGTACTTTTCGGCAAGCTTCCGCTGCAAGTCGATCAGTCGGAAACCATTCGCTGCCGCTACTCCGGCTATCTCTCGGGCGGCAGCGGCGCCAGCGAGCGCCTCAACTACGACGGCAACTGCAACGCCTGGAACTGGGTCATGCAAAAGGCGCCGTCTGTCCGGGAGGAACCGTTCATGGGCGCCGCGAACGACTTGGCGGCGCACCTGGAATTTCAACTGCAATATGTCGAATGGCCCAGCGGGCGCCGCGAGGAGATCATGACGAGCTACGCCCAGTTCAACCAAACCTTGCTCGACGACAGCGACTTCGGCAAGGCCGCCAGCCCCGGCCGTTTTGAAAAATCGCTGGCTGAACAAATCGCCGGCAACATCGCCGACCCCGCCGCCAAAGCCGCCGCTATCCTCGAACACCTGCAGCAAAAAATCGCCTGGGATGGCTATCACGGCCTGTACACCGGCCGTTCGCTGCAAAAAGTGTACGAATCGGGTACCGGAAAAGTACCGGAGATCAACCTCTTGCTGGTCGCTTGCCTGCGCGCGGCCGGGCTTAAAGCCGACCCCTTGATTCTCAGCACCCGTGGCAATGGCCGCCTGCACCCGATTTACCCGAACCGGAAAAAAATCAACTATGTGGTCGCGGCGCTCGAACTCGACGGCATAATAGTTTTCGCCGACGCCAGCATCCGGGGGCTGCCGCTGGGCTTCCTGCCTTCCAAATGCCTGCAAGGCGATGGCTACCGCGTCAGCGCCAAGGCGCCGGGCTTTGTGCCTTTGCAGGAAAATGCCACCGGCAACCAGGTGTATTACCTGGATTTGGCTTTCGGCGACCAGGGCTGGGCGGGAAAAATGTCGTGTAAAACCACGGGCTATCTGGCTGCATCCGACTTGGAAGACCTCCAAAGCGACGGCCGCGCGGAGTTCCTGAAGTCTGAAATGGCAGTGTTTGCCGATTGGCAGCAAACCGCTGAGCCGAAGCTGATGCTGGCCCAAAGTCCCGCCGGGGTCACCGTGGAAGCAGCACTGCAGCAGGAAGCAGCGGCGGAGGATGTGCTCTATTTTAAGCCGGTGTTCAAAAACAGATTTACCGAAAATCCGCTGCAAAGCGAAACCCGGGTGTGGCCGCTCGACCTGCCCTACGCTATCAACTTTAACAATGTGGTAAACATTGCCATTCCGGAAGGCTACGCCGCTACGGAAGTGCCCGAAAATGCCGTCATCGTTTTTGGCGACAACCGCGACCTCACGTACCAGTACCGCTGTACCGTGGAGCCCAACCGGCTGATGATTATTTCAAAATTGCAAATGAACCGGGTTTATTTTTTGCCGGAGGAGTACCCCGACTTGCGCCAAATGTTCGATATGATCGCCAAGAAACACCAGGAAATGGTGGTTTTTCAAAAAAAATAAACGCCCCGGCCCTATGCGCACTTGTTGGATAACCGCCGCCTTGCTATTGGCCAGCCTGGCCAGCCCTGCACAAAAAGATAACCGCTACCCGGTGGCCGACATTTCCCCGGACTTGCTGCCCTACGCCCTGGCTGTGGTGCGCGAAAACAGGCTCGACCTGACGATCCGTTCGCCGCAGTCGATGGAAGCCCGCTACCGCCGGGTGCTGACGGTGCTCAACCCCAAGGGCAGCGGCCTGGCCGATATCGTGCTGCCCTACGATCAGTTTAACCGCCTGAGCGACATCAGTTGCCTGCTTTACGACGCAGAAGGACAAGTCCTGAAAAAATACAGCAAAAAGGATTTTCTGGATTTTTCCTACCTCGACGACCTGACCATGGCGCAGGATAGCCGCTACCTGCAACTCGACCTCAGCGGGCAAAACCCGCCGTTTACCCTTGCGCTCGAATTTACCCTCAACTCGACCAGCGCCTTTTTTTGCCCCGATTTTATGCCTCAGCCGGCGTTTAACACAGCAGTGGAAAATGCCGCTTGCACGGTGCACGTTGCCCCGGGCCAGCACTTGCTGTACAAGGGCGAGCGTTGCCCGGCGCCGCAGATCGAAAAAACCGAGCGGGGTGATACGTATTCCTGGACGTTCGGCCGGCTGCCCGCCATCCCCGACGAGCCGTACAACCTGCCGTTGCCCCAGCTGGCGCCGGTGTTGCGGCTGAACCCCGGCGATTTTCAGATCGGCGAATTTTCAGGCTCGTTCCGCTCTTGGGACGGGTTTGCCGGCTGGAGCCACCAAATGCTGCAAAGCCTGCCGCCCCTGAGCGCCGCGGTTCAGCAGGACATCCAGCGCCGCACCGCCGGCCAGGGCGAGCGGGAAAAAATCCGGACGGTGTACCGTTTTTTGCAAAACAACACCCGCTACGTGAGCGTCCAGCTGGGCATTGGCGGCTGGAAACCTTTCGACCCCAATTTTGTACATGCCAAAAAATACGGCGATTGCAAAGCCCTTTCCTGGTATGCTAAATGCTTGCTCGATGCCGCCGGTATTCCGGCCTGGTATACCCTGGTGTCGGCCGGCGATGCGCCTCGACTGCTCGATCCGGATTTTCCGTACAACTCGTTCAACCACGTTATCCTGACGGTACCGACCTCCACCGGCGACACCCTTTTCCTGGAATGCACGTCCCAAACCAACCCTTTTGGGTATGTGGGCACCTTTACCGGCAACCGGAAAGCCCTGATGATCGGTCAGGGCCAGGGGCGCATCGTCGACATTCCCGCGCCGGCTGCCGCTGAAAACCTGCAACTGGATTCGGTGTACATGACTGTCGATTCAACCGGCGCTCAGCTGCGCTGGACGGCCCGGTTTGCCGGTACGGCTGTGGAGGAAGCAGGGTTTTACCGGACGGCAGCGGTTGGCGACGAGCAGGAGCGCCAAAAATGGGCGGAGCGCTATTTTACGTATAAAGGCAGCCGGCTCGAAAAATTTGACTTGCAGGTGGACGATACCGATGGCCCGGCGCCTTCCGGCCGGGCATTCGCCGCCAGCGCCAGCGCGCAGCTGCTGCACCGGAGCAGCAAACGCCTGTATTTCCAGCCTAATTTTTTTCAGACCTGGACGACCGTTCTGCCGCCCGACGATACGCGGGTATCGCCGGTGTACCGGCGGTTTGGCCGCAGCTATACCGCCGATTTGACCGCCGAAGTGCCGGAGGGTTGGCAGCCCGAACGCCTGCCGGCCGATGTGGAGGAGCAAACGCCGTTTGGCCGCTACACCCGGCAGGTCGTATTTTCAGACGGGCGTTTGCACTACCGCCGGACGGTGGTGCTGGAAGCCGGCGCTTTCCCGGCGGCGGAGTACAGCGCGCTGGCGGCCTTTTTTAAACAAATGAAAAAATGGGACGGGGAAACGGCGGTTTTTGTGCGGGACTGAGCGTTTGACACAGTGCTTAATCGAGTCGGATGTGTTCGTAAATATCTGCCAGGGACAGTGAAATATCCACCGATTGCAAGGTAATACCTGCGTTGGCATCCCGGACCAGCGTTTCGCGCCACAGGTTGGGCTCCTCTCGAAAACGGGTTTCTACCTCGTAGCGGTCTTGCCGGATCAGCACATATTCCTGAAAAGACGGCAAGGTTTTGTAGGCGTCAAACTTCCCGACGCGGTCGTACGCCTGAGTGCTTTTAGAAAGAATTTCAACTACGATAAGCGGGTTGATCAGGAGGAGTTCCTGATCGTCGAAATATTGAGGCGACTCGCTCACTACCAGGGTGTCGGCGTAGGCGCCGTAGTTAAGTTCGGGGAAATAAATTTTTTGATCGGAGGAGAAAATCCGGTAGGTCTTTTTCAAAGGTTTAAATGCGGTTTTAAACGCAGCGATCACATTGGCGGCAATCTCGTTGTGCGGTCCTCGGGCGTAGGGCATTTTAGTGATTTTACCATTGAAATATTCGTGTTTTTCCGTGGATTGCGCCTCTTTGCGCAGGTATTCCTCCAGGGTGTACAAGCGCTGTTTTTTGGACCTGGGTAAAATGGCCAAAGGATTGCCGCGAGCTGATTTTGATTCCATGTTTACCGGATTTTACTACAAAAATAGAACAGGCCGGGCAAAACTACAATTTGCCCGGCCTGTATGTGATACCCTAAAGTATCGTCGCCTTGGTGGCATCCAACATGCGGCGGCACTCGGCCAGGTCGGGGCCCTGGGCGTACACCCGAAGCACCGGCTCGGTGCCGGAGGGGCGGATCATCACCCACTTTTCGTCGCCGAGTTGGAATTTCCAGCCGTCGATGCTGTCGACACCTTTGATCGAATAGCTACCGAAGGACTTGTATTTGCCGGCTTTGCAGGCTTCGATCACCGCTTGTTTTTGCGCTTCGGTGATGTGCAGGTCGTCGCGGTCGGAGGCAAAAGCGCCCACCACCTCGTACACTTCCTGCACCAGGCCTTTGATCGTTTTGCCGGTGGCGGCCATGAATTCGAGCACGAGCAAGCCCATCCAGATGCCGTCGCGTTCGGGGATATGGCCTTTGACGGCCAGGCCGCCGGATTCTTCGCCGCCGACGAGCACGTCTTCGGTCGTCATAATTTCGGCGATGTATTTGAAACCGATTTTGGTGATTTCGCTGGGCAGGCCAAATTTATCGGCCATTTTTTTGAGTTTGTCGGTCACCGAAAAGGTGAACACCACCTTGCCTTTCATGCCTTTGTATTTGTGCAGGTAAAGCAGGAGGATGAGCAGCAGGTGGTGGCTGTCGACGAAGTTGCCGTCTTCATCGTACATGCCGATGCGGTCGGCGTCGCCGTCGTTGGCCAGGCCGCAGCTGATTTTCGGGTTTTTACGGATGGTTTCGCTGAGCAGTTGGAGGTTGCGGTGGATGGGCTCAGGCGCCTGGCCGTGCATGCCGGGGTTGAGGTCGCAGTGCAGGAACAGCGAGCGGGGCAACAGTTTGCGCACGGCGCGCTGGCCGGCGCCGTACATGGCGTCGTAGGCGAGGCGGCCGGCGTTTTGCTTGATGAGCGGGAGGTCGAAATTTTTGCGGACGTGGCGCAGGTACATGGCTTCCAGGTCAGCGTCGACAAACAGTTTTTTCTGAACCAGCTCGCCGATGGTCGGCAGGTCGGTCAGGGTGCATTTGTCGGGGATCATGGCTTCCACCTCAGCGATGCCGCTGGGCACCATGGGGCCGCCGTAGGCCGCTTTGAGTTTAAAGCCGTTGTAGGAAGGCGGGTTGTGGCTGGCTGTGATGACGATGCCGATCTGGCTTTTTGTTTTGACCACGCCCAGGGAAACCATCGGCGTCGACACGAATCCGGTGGACACGTGGCATTTGATACCAAAGGCGCCCAGCACGCGGGCGGTCGTTTCGGTGAACAGCAGTCCGCCGAAGCGGCAGTCGTAGCCAATGACCGCGCGTTTCATGCCGTGTTTTTTCATGTATCGGGCGGTAGCCTCCGCCACGCGGAGCACGTTGTCTACGGTGTAGTCGTCGGCAATGATAGCCCGCCAGCCATCGGTGCCGAATTTGATTGGTGTTGCCATAAGTACTTGGATAAATTAGGACGAATGCTAGGAAAAGGCGCTTTTGTGGGCTGTGGGCAAAAATATCTTTCCGTAGGCGTACTTTTGCGTAAATTCTGCAAAATATCTGGTCAGCATACGCCGGCCGATTCAACCCGTTCGATTTTGACCGATACCTACCGCCACAAGGGTTTGCGCAAACGCCTGGTTGAAGCCCTGCGCGAGCGGGGCATCAGCGATACCGCCGTGCTGGCCGCCATGAACGCCGTACCCCGGCATTTTTTTCTCGACAAAGCGTTCGAGGAGCACGCTTATGAAGACAAGCCTTTCCCCATCGGCAACGAACAGACGATCTCGCAGCCATACACGGTGGCCTATATGAGTTCCCTGCTGGAACTCCGGCGCGGCGACCGGGTGCTGGAAATTGGCACTGGTTCGGGCTATCAGGCGGCTATTCTGGCGGCCATGGGCGCCCGGGTGTTTACGGTGGAACGCCAGGAAGCGCTGTATTTGCAGGCAAAAAAACTGCTGGCGGAGCTGGGCTTTACCAGTGTGCGCTGTTTTTTCAAGGATGGCAGCCGGGGAATGCCCGAGTACATGCCCTACGACAAAATCATGGTCACAGCCGGCGCGCCCGTGGTGCCCGAGCCGCTGCGCGAACAACTGGCCGTGGGCGGCTTGCTGATCATCCCTGTGGGCGAAGACGTGCAGTACATGCACCGCATTGAGCGGCTGTCGGCCACCGAATTTAAAGAAACCATACTCGACGCCTTCCGCTTCGTGCCTTTTTTGGAGGGCGTCAACCGCAAGCGATAAAAAACTATGTCCAACCTGATATACGGCCACCACCCGGTAGTGGAGGCCATCGAAGCCGGAAAAGCCGTGGAAAAAGTGTTTTTCCAGCAGGGTTTGCGCGGCGATCTGGAAAAGGAAATCCG
>CAZVZH010000125.1:8121-12983 GCA_964630705.1 uncultured Saprospiraceae bacterium
TCGGCAGGGGCCCTGGCGCGGGTGCCGCTTTGCCGGGTGCGCAGTTTGTTTTCCACGGTAGAATGGTTGCAGCAGTCGGGCGTACAGGTGGTGGCTACCGCCCTGACGGAGCAGGCGGAACCGATTTTTGACATGGATTTTTCGCTGCCGACAGCCATCCTGCTGGGCTCGGAAGACCAGGGCGTACACCCAAAGTTGCTGCGCATGGCCGACCGGGTGGCGCGGATTCCGCAGGCGGCCGGTTTCGATTCGCTGAACGTGAGCGTGGCTGCCGGCATCGCTTTGTACGAGGCCTTACGCCAGCGGCTCCAGCCCTAACCCACTGTTTGCATGGCGCTTTTTACCGATCAAATGCACCGGGCGGTTGCGCTCGAGCTATACCCGCCCCGGCGGATCGTGTCGCTGGTGCCCTCCCAAACGGAGTTGTTGGGTGCTCTGGGCCTGGATGCCGAGGTGGTCGGCATTACCAAATTTTGCGTGCATCCGGAGCGCTGGTTCCGCAGCAAGACCCGGGTGGGCGGTACCAAAACCGTGCATCTGGACCGCGTGGCTGCCCTCGCGCCCGATTTGATCATCGGCAATGTGGAAGAAAACGACCGCGGGCAAATCGAAGCCCTGGCCGCCCAATTCCCCGTGTGGATGAGCGACGTGCGCGGGTTGGATGATGCCTTGCGCATGATTGATGGGGTAGGCCAGTTGACGGGAAAATCGGAGGCCGCCCAGGCGATGTGCGCGGAAATCCGCCGGCGGTTTGCAGCTTTGCCGCCGCCGGAGCGCCCTTTGCGCGCAGCCTATTTTATCTGGCGAAAACCGTACATGGCAGCGGGCTCGGATACTTTTATTGATGCTATGCTGGCAGCGGCGGGTTTTGAAAACGTGTTTCGGAGCCAGCCGCGTTACCCCGAGGTATCGCTGGAGGCGTTGGCTGCGGCACGGCCGGAGCTGATTCTGCTGTCGTCGGAGCCCTTTCCGTTTTCGGAAAAACATTTTGACGCTTTCCGCGAGGCCTGTGCGGGGGTGCAGATAAAAATTGTGGATGGGGAAATGTTTTCGTGGTACGGGAGTCGCTTGTTGGAATCGCCGGCGTATTTTCAAAACTTGCTGGCCGGGTATGAAGATGCCAATCAGGCTTGAATTATTGCTTCATGCGCCCGAGCAGGTAGTTCAGGTCGGCTTCCACGCGTTGGATATTTCGCAGTAAAGGCTCGTCGGCGTTTTGCGACAGGGTGGAGAGGAGGTTAAAAATGCGGGCGTCGTCGCCGATGCGGATTTGTCCGGAGTATACGATCTCTGCCAGGGCATTTACGATACATCCCCGGGAAAAATTGCCGGTGGTATTGCGAACGGCGCTTTCGAAAATATCGATGGCATCGGTGTCGGGCACTACGCGGTAGCGGTTGGCCAGGCCGACGATGACGCCTTCTTCCCCTGACTCGCGGTACGCCTCGATCAATTCGGGGTGGCTGACAAAAAGTTCACCCATTTTACGGCCGATCTCGTTCTTTTCGCGCAGGCGCGTTGGGATGGTCTGAATGGTTTTGGCTTTTTTTCTGCATTCCTCGTAGCGGCATACCAGTTCGCGGACTTGTTCCCGGATGGCCTCCACGTCTTTTTTGGTTTTGTAATGGCTGCCGTTCAGGCCTTCGATAGAAATGACCAGTTCGATCAGGCTCCGGCTCACTGAATTGAGTTCGATGTTGTAATCGCCCGGGGGCAGGATGCCGGCGTTGCGCTCTTTGGTGATGTGGTTGTAGCGGCTGGAAATATGCAACACATCGGTGGCAAACCGCGCGTAGTAACTGTCCAAAAACTGGAGCAGTGTGTCGATGACGGTTTTGATCTCTCCCTTGCCGATCAGTTGAATCAGATCGTTGGCTTCCATAAAGTTGAATTTACAAAAAGACGCTTGGGCCAAAAGTACTGCAATTATTGAAATGGGCGGGCAGGCAACGGGCCGACCAGGCGTGCAGTAAAACTGGTTTGATTGTTCCTTGCAAAGTTTGCTTGCTTTTGGCTCCACTGCTTTCTTGATTAAACCTTTATTTTGCAGCAACATCCTATACCCTCCATTTTACCGCTTAAACACGCCAACGCATTATGAACAAGTACCCATACCTCCTTCTGCTTTTATTGCTTTCCATCTGCTCGCTAGCCCAAAGCCAAACCATCGGGCGTAAGCCGGGCGAAATGTTGCTTCAACTTCAACCGGAAACCGCGCCGGCAACGGTACTGTACCGGTTGGCGCAGGCTGTTCCGAATATTCAAGGCCTGGAATGGCGGGCGGTGGTTGCCCCCGATTGGCACATATACCTGTTGGGCTTTGACCCTTCCAGCGCCGACCCGGCAGTCCTTTTGGCTGCCGCCCGCCGCTTGCCCGAGGTGCGCGCAGCCCAGTGGAACCACCGAGCCGCCGAGCGCGCGACCACCCCTAACGACAGCGATTGGTGGCAGCAAGACGAAATGAACCTCATCGGGATGCCCGATGCCTGGGACGTGACCACGGGCGGGCTCACCCCGGCCGGCGATACCATCGTTGTGGCGGTTTTGGAAAAAGGCGCCCTGCTCGAACACCCCGACCTGGCGCCAAACGCCTGGCGAAATTGGGGGGAAATTCCGGGCAACGGTATCGACGACGACGGCAATGGCTACAAAGACGATTACCGCGGCTGGAACCCCCGCACCAAAGACGACGATCCCGGGAATATCAATTTTCACGGCACCGCCGTCAACGGCATTATCGGCGCAAAGGGGAATAACGGCATGGGCGTCACCGGCGTCAACTGGGATATCCGGCTTATGAACCTGGGGAACGTGGAGTACGAAGACGAAATCATTGCCGCCTACAACTACGCGGCCAACATGCGCAAACGGTATAATTCCAGCAATGGCGCCCAGGGCGCCTTCGTGGTGGCTACCAACGCTTCTTTTGGTATCGACTATGAAAAAGCCAGCGACCACCCGCTGTGGTGCGCGGTGTACGATTCTTTGGGCAAAGTAGGCGTTCTCAGCGTTGGCGCTACCTCCAACCAGAACGTCAACGTGGATATCCAGGGCGATATGCCCAGCACCTGCCCCAGTCAGTACCTGATTACGGTAAACAACGTAGACAAGTTTGACAAAAAAATGCCGAACACCGGCTATGGCCCCATCCATATCGATCTGGGCGCGCCCGGACAAGGCTCTTACACCACCCGCAGCCAGGGCATGACGCCGCAATACGGCACATTCGACGGTACCTCTGCCGCTACGCCCCACGTAACCGGCGCCGTCGGTTTGTTGTACAGCCTGCAATGCCCCGAATTTACGGCCGATGCACGGACCGATCCGGAAGCCTGCGCCCGCCGGGTGCGGGATGTCATTCTGGAAAATGTATCGCCCAACGAAACCCTGAAAAATATTACCACCACCAACGGCCGCCTGGACGTGGCCCGTTCGGTGAAGGCCGTTCAGGAATTTTGCGGCGGAGCAGCCAGCGGCCCGCTACAAATTATGTGGGTGCGCCCCAACCCGGTTTTCACCGAATTGCAGGTGCGCTTTCAAACGCCAACCTACAGCCCCTACCTGGTGCGCGTGTTCAACATGCTGGGGCAAGTCATCCACGAGGAAACGGTTAACCCCAGCCCGTTTTCCAACAATATTTGGAAATACGACGCGAGTACGCTGCCACTCGGGGTGTATGCCGTGGCAATTGGCCGGAACGCGGCCTGGCGTGCGGTAAAATTTGTGAAAAATTAAAACGCTGCTTGGAAATTCCGGGAAGTGACACTTATCTTTGCAGCCCTAAAACAAAAAAGTTGGCTCCGTAGCTTAATGGATAGAGCATCTGACTACGGATCAGAAGGTTAGAGGTTCGAGTCCTCTCGGAGTCACCAAATCAGTAAATTCCTGATTGCGTACGTTTTACAGACCGGCCCCGGCCAGCATGCGTCGCAATCAGGTATTTTTAATGCACCATTTTTTAAGACAACAAAGTCATGTCGAAAGTTTGTGAACTGACGGGTAAAAGGCCGATTACGGGCAACCACGTATCGCACTCCAACCGCAAAACGAAACGCCGGTTTTATCCGAATCTGCAAACCAAGCGGTTTTACATTCCCGAAACGCAGGAATGGGTAACCCTCAAGGTGAGCACTTCTGCCATTCGCACCATCAACAAATTGGGTATTTACGCCTACATCAAAAAATTGGAGAAAAAAGGCGAGATCATTTTTTACTCGGAGCCGGCTTGCTAATTCCGTTGCCGCTCCAGGCTCTTTTTCACCTCATCTCATTTAGAATATTCAGCAAAATGGCAAAGAAAAGCAAAGGCAACCGGCTGCAGATTATCCTCGAGTGCACGGAGCACAAAACCAGCGGTTTGCCCGGAACTTCCCGCTACGTCAGCCAGAAAAACCGCAAAAACACTCCGGAGCGTCTGGAACTGAAAAAATACAACCCGATCATGCGGAAGTACACGGTACACCGCGAAATCAAATAATTCGGTATCTTTATTCCGCTACTTCATTCTTAAAAACGGACTAGAACCATGGCTAAAAAAGTATCTAAAAACGCACGGGTAGCCCAACGCGCCGCCAACGCTGGCTCCGGCAAAGACCACGTAAAAGTGGTTAAGGCTGTGAAAGACCCCGTTACTGGTAAATACACCTACAAACAAATGATCGTGCACAAAGACAAGGTGAAGGATTTCTTTACCGATGTGAAATAACCTGTCAGGTCAACCTGAAATAAAAAAAACGCCGGCCCACAAGCCGGCGTTTTTTTTATTTCAGGTTGACCTGACGGGTTTGCGGTTTCAAAACCGCAGCAACCGACCGGTTTCCACCACCGTGCCGGCAACTACCCGGTACATCCACACGCCCGGA
>CAZVZH010000126.1:0-9084 GCA_964630705.1 uncultured Saprospiraceae bacterium
AATCTTTTACCCAATACACCCTCACCATGAAACCCCTGCAAAAGCCGATGGTCATGCAATGCAAGAAAGGTAACGGCTGCGTGGGCGCCTCATGGGAAGCGTATCCCTGGAAATCGCCCAAGGGTAATTATCTGGAAC
Organism: uncultured Saprospiraceae bacterium; assembly: GCA_964630705.1. Lineage (GTDB taxonomy): Bacteria > Bacteroidota > Bacteroidia > Chitinophagales > Saprospiraceae > M3007. Next base: position 139 of record CAZVZH010000126.1, read on the forward strand.
ACACGGTGCACCAGTTTCGGGTGACGCCAGACGGCGCCGATTTTTTCACCGTGCAGAACCTGGATGAAAACATCCCGATCACGGTTCGGGTGAATCCCTGTGAAACGCCCGGGCCGCGAAAAACGGAAAAAACCAGGCAGAATTAGGCCGGTTTGAGTTACCGGGTCAATTGCTCCAGTTGATCGCGCAGCCACAACCGTTCGGCCACAAGCGTATTGGCCGCGAGCAGTTGCTTCAGCGCAAGCACCCTGGCTTTTTCGCCAGCAGCGGCGATGTTGTTGAGTTTGTGCAGCAGGTCGATAAACGCCTTGTTCATGCGGTACACCTCGGCGGGCAGCTGCTTTTTTCCCTGCCGGAAAATGAACAGTTTGAAATTCTCAATTTTGCTGTCGAGCAGCGGCGATTGTGTTTCGTAATAGATTTTCAGTTCAAGTTTGCGTGCCATGAGGTTGTTGTACAGGTCGTCGGAGGCCTCGCGCAAGAGTTCGAGCGCGTGATCGTACGCTTGCCGGTGGTAGAACACATTGGCCCGGGTGTAATTGTACAGCTCGACCGGTGCGGGCACGCCGGCGATTCGTTCGCGGCAGAGGGGCATCACCGCGTCGAGCCAGTCAAAATCGCGGGCGATCAGGCCGGCCTGCACCAGGTTGAGGTAGGTAGCGGCCTGGATTTTGTCGTTTTCAAACAACAATCCGCGTCGAAAGCAGGACTTGAACAACTCGAGGTTGAGGGCGGCGAATTCCAGCCGGCCGTGGTTGAACTGCCAGGTACAATGGTTGCGCGCATAGGCAAAGAGCGTGCGGAGCAGTTCGGGCGGCAGTCGCCCGGCCTCCGTTTCGAGGTCGAGCCAAAAGGCCTTCAGTTCGGCTTCGCCGTGCGTTTCGGGTGCCCGCACAAAATCGAAACCTGTTTTCAATAGCCGCAAAACAGGTTCCTGTTCCAGATCGACAAGGTGCAGGGAGCCCGGCAGGGCTTCGGCCAGCCTATCAGCCAGGTCGTCGTCGATATGCAGTTTGCGCCGGGTAAAAAACAGGTTGTTGAGCAATTGTAACGATTGGGCCAGATGGGCCAGGTGCAGGCAACGGATCGATTCAGCCAGGCGCTCATGGCCGTGGTGGTTCTGCAGGTCGGTATCAAGCAGGTGCTGTTCGGTTTCGGTGAGAAAACGCTCGTTCCAGTGCGCAGCATCGCGTACGGCCTGATGTGCCTGTCTGGCGCGGAGTTTTTCGAGCAGCGCAGCTGCCCGGCGCGGCAACCCGCGCTGCCGAAAAAAAGCGGCTAAACGGAGCGATTCCGGGGCCTCGAAGCCGGCGGCCGTTGTTGTGGCGGCGTATTGCTTGGCCAAGCCGTGGAGTTTACTCATCACCACGTCCAATTTCCCCTTCACGTACGATTTGCCCGGAAATACCTGCACGTACATGCGTTTCGCCTCCAATTCCGGGTGCTGGAAACCGGGGGCGAAAGGGCGCAGGATTTCCCACAGGGCAATGCAGTCGCGCGCGTACGGCCCGTGGTTGAAAAAAGGCGAGTGCACGAAACGGTGAAAGTCCAAAAGTTCGTCCGCCGTAAATACCGAAAGGGTTTCGAGCAGGGAAGAATTGCGCATAGTTTACCGATCGGGCGCAGCATGACCAGGCGCCTGTCGAAGGTATTGGTTCGGCTTTGGCTGAATAGTACCCCCGCACAGCGCCGGGTGGCGACAAAAAACTAATGAATTTCAAACGCAGGGTCCGCATTTTATAAAAAAATCGATTTGGTGAAATCGCCTGCTGTGCGGCTAAAGACCTGGTTTTCAGTTTTTTGAAACCCCGACCAGGGGCAGGCGCGCTCCTGTTTCCTCTGGCGCGGCATATAAAATGCGTGGGAAAATGAAATTGAACGGCGGCGGCCAGGGCGGCCACATTTGTCCCATCAGCCGGTTGAAACGCCGGCCATTGTTAGAAACTCAAACTTCAATGTTATGAAAAAGTCCCTCGTTATTTTCTCACTCCTCGCCGCTGCGCAGCTTAGCCTGAACGCCCAGCAACCGACGTTCACCAAACCGGCAAACATCAACGACGTACCGGTGTACCGCCTCCAGGTGGCTTTCACCACGGCCAACACCAACAGCGATGCCGGCACCGACGACCGGGTTTTTATCCAACTGAACTCCACCATGCGGGCTTATTACCTCGACCTGAGCATCGACGACCGCGAACGCAACCAAACCAATGTGTACGATGTCGTGGAACCCAGCGTCCGGTTTATCCGCGATATTCAACAACTGAACATCACCAAATCGGGGACCGATGGTTGGGCCATCACCAAAGTGGAAGTGCGGGTAAACGGGCACAAAATTTTTGAAAAAACGTACTCCGCCACCGCGCCGCACATCATCGACGGCAACGAGGGCCACCAACCGGTGCTGAACTTCACTTCTTCCCAACTGCGCAACGGCGGCCGGTGGACGTATACCAGCGCACCGAACATCCACGTGCCCCCGCTCCAGGTCAGTAAAGCCGACTTGATCAGTATGGTGGAAGGTTTCCTGGGCAACTACATGCGCTACATCCCCAACGAAACGGTCAACTGGGGCGATAAAGACGGCGTCAACACCCTGTTCGGCCCCGCCGTGGAAGCGAGCTTCCGCAACCGCCAAACCCTGACCTTCGACCTCGATCTGCAGGTGGCCCGCACTGGCCCGAATCCCGAACTCGACATCGATTTCGACCTCGTAGTGTCCTGTACCAACGGCCGGGTGCTCATCAGCGTGGAAAACGCCAAGGCGAATATCAATTTCCTCAGCACCACGAAGTTCAATATCGTTAAAATGAAACTTGATTTGAGCAACTACCTCAACCGGACCTTCAACGTGCCGGTGTGCAACGCCCACTTCAATCCGGATGGCTCGTTGAGCTTCCTGTAAGCCTGTGGCGGTTTATTTAGCCGGCTTCTTCGCCGCGATCGACAGGGTTTTCAGGACACAAGCGTCTGAAAACCCTGTCGGTTTGAGCTTCATTGCCATAACATGGCAAACTATTGAGAAACAAATTGCGAAAAATTATCCGGGTTAATAACTGACCATATTGCACCGGGGTAAGCATCGGCAAAAGCACGGGGCATTTTAGCGTCCCTTGCCGTATTCCATTTGAACTCGAAGGCGGAAAGTTGTCCCTGCGCATCCTCCACATAGTCAATTTCCTGGCCGTCGTGCGTTCGCCAGAAGTATGCGCTATGCAGGTGCATGGCATACAGATTGCGTTTTATGCGTTCGCTGATCAAATAATTTTCCCAAAGCGCCCCCACATCCTGGCGTATGCTGAGAGGATTGAAATTGTTGATGAGCATATTCCTTATCCCGGTATCATAAAAATAGACTTTACGCGAACTGGCGATTTCTTTCCTGAGATTGCGACTAAGCGGCGGGAGACGGAACACAATGAAGGATTTCTCCAGCATATCAATGTAATTGCTGACGGTGTCCTTATTCACTTTGAGCAAGTTGGCCAGTTCGTTGTACGAAACTTCATTGCCCACCTGTAGGGCTAATGCTTGCAACAGCTTTTCCAAAACTTCCGGCCGGCGTATGTTTCCAAAAGAGAAGATGTCTTTGTACAGGTACCCGGCCGCAATGCTGGAAAGCATCGCGGTCTCATCGCCAGGATTATTCACCACATCCGGGTAAGAGCCGTAAAGCAAGCGTTGTTCCAAAGCGCGGTTGGCCTCCAGCGCACCAGTATGCGTTGCCCATTCCTGCCAGGACACCGGGAAAAGGTGAAATACAAACAAGCGACCGGTCAGAGGTTCGTGAATACTGTTTGCCAAATCAAGCGAGGAGGAACCCGTGGCCAGCACTTGTTTTTCCGGCAATTGGTCCACCAACAATTTTAACGTCAGGCCGATATTCGGTACCCGTTGCGCCTCATCGATCACCACAAGTTGGTTGTTGCCGATGAGTTGGCGCAGTTGGGCCGACGATACATCGGTGAGGCGTTGGCGGTCAAAGGGTTCATCCGCGTTTAGATATATGGCGCCCCCCGAATAGCCGGTCATAATTTTTTTAACCAGCGTGGTTTTCCCCGTTTGTCGGGGGCCTAAAAGCAGAATAGCTTTTTTCCGACCCAAGCGCTCCTCGATGCGGGTGGTTATAAGCCTATTAATCATTTTATCAATTTTTAAACAGCCAAATTTATGTAAAATTGGCGGTTTCAACAGCCGGATTCATGTAAAATCGGGTGTTTTTGAAAATAACTGTTCCAATTCGAGAAAGGTGGAATTGCTCAGGGTACCCCGGCGAGGTTAGCCGAACGAAGGATTCAAACGATGCCTCCCAACAGTTGGCGAAACTTTTATCTCCTAACCCATCCGCATCATTATGAGAACACTTCCTTTGTCCTCCGTCCTCTTTTTTCTGCTCCTGTGGTCTGCCAGTTTGACGCAAGCCCAGGTGTCCGGCAAAATCACCGTCAACAAAGATTTTTACGACGCCCTCAAAGCCCAGCACGGGGCCAATTTGCTTAAAACCGCCCTGCAGCTGGAAGTTTGGTCGGTCCGCTACCTCGATGTAAGAGTCGATCAAAGCGGACAGAAAGCCCCCGTCACCGCTATTTTTCTCCAGGAAAAATGGAGCGGCGCCAGCATCCCGCTCACCGCGGAGGTCGTCGGCAGCACGGTCAACCTGAAATTTACCATCAAAAACCTGCCGCTCAGCGTTAAGGGCGGCACTAAATACGCCCTCGTGTACCACCTGAGCGCCTACCCCGACCAGTACAAAACCGTGCGTTTCGACGAGAAAGGCAACGACGGCAGCGGCCGCACCGGGCTGCGCTACATGGCCAATTTTTCGGCTACCCTCGGTGAAAAACAAGCCACCGGGCTCATGAGCCTCAGCTCCAGCGCCACCCAAACCTATACCATCAACTTGTTTTCTTCTACCCAGGTAGTGGCTTTCGGGCTGCTGGACGACATCCTCGATGCTGTCGGCAACTTTTTCGAGGTAGTCTGGGAAGGCGGCAAATCCCTCGCCGGCGTATTCGTCGACGCAGCGGGTACTATCTTTACCCAGGCTTTCGGAATTGGACAGTCCCTGTTTCTCGACGACGGCGTGATCATTCCCCGCTACCGCGAAATGTCGGCTGCAGAGTATGCCTTCGTTACCTCCAAGATTTTTGGCAACACCTTGCCGCCACGGGATAAAATTATCATCACCAATTTGAGGGGATTTGAAGTTAGAGAGTTTGTGTGGCCAACAGGAGTTGGCGGCACGATCCTGATGAACCTGGGCAAAAAAGGATACGACAACCCTATGGGTGTGCTCGGCAGGTACGCAACAAATGAAACTCCCGGGCAAGTGTTTATCCACGAAACTACGCACGTCTGGCAAATCCACCATTCCCCCGACATCCATTTTACGCTTCAAAGCATCAAAAACCAGGTGGTTAATTGGGCCCAGGAAGAATTTGGCGACGGTTCGCAGATTTATCAATTCGACTGCACCACCGGTACGCCCTGGGGGGATTTCAACCTCGAACAACAAGCCGCGATCGTAGAATTCTGCTTTGTCAAACGCGAACATCCAACCACACCTTTCTCTACCTACTGCGAAGAACCCCTCGTGGTAGCCAACATCCGCAACGGCCTGGCCTTCCGCACCGCCGCCTGCCAGCAGCTGATCGACCAGATTCGCCTCAAGCGCAGAGCCATCCAGGACCGCATCAACGCCCTCAAAGTAGCCTGGCTGGTCGAACAAGGGGAAACTGTGGTTCAAAATGCCGACGGCACCATTAAAGTCGGCGCCGACAAAGGCATCGATAGCGTAAATCCGCCAAGTTCCTATATGAACAGCGACAGCCAGCTCAACCAGCTGAAAGCCGAGCTGGCCGTGCTGGAGCAGCGCCAGCGGGATACGAATTGCTATTAGCCGGAATCACACTTTTCAAATTGAACTTTTGACTTCACCGGCGTCCAACCGGCTTTTCTCACGCTAAAATAAAATTACCATGAAAAAACAATTCCTGTTCGCGCTCGGCCTCCTGAGCGCACTGTCCGGCTTTTGCCAAGCCCCGATCAGCGGTCACCCCATCGTGCTGCCCGACCTGGTTTGCGCGGTCAGCCGCGCCGGCAACGAGATCGTCGTCACCGTCACCAACTGGCCGCCCGATTCCAGGGGTTGCGGCCGCTCGGCAGCTTCCGTCACCATCGGCAGCAGCACACAGAGCGTGGCGGTGCCCGAACTCGGCCCGGAAGGTACTTTCCAAAAGCGGATTGCGATTCCTTCGGCCCTGTTGTCGGGACCGTTCAAGGTGGGGGTAAAAGTGGATGCGGCTCAAAAAATCAATGAGTCGAATGAAAACAACAACAGCTGCAGCCAAATTTTTAACCAGCCCGATCTGAAACCCGTGCTTGTTTCCGGGTTCGACATACTGGATGTCCGTACCGATGCGCAATTCCTCTACTTCTCCGTAACAAACGCCGGCGACGGCAACGCAGCCTCCTCCATCACCCGCTTCAGCTACCACCTGGCCAACAACCAACGGCAAACCATCGATATCCCGACGCCGCCCATCCAGGCCGGCCGGACCATCGAGCTCCGCGTGTCGCCCAACACCTGCTCCAGCCGCCCGCCCAGCGGCGACTGCTACTGGGACGTGCTCCTGGACGTCGGAAAAACGGTGAAAGAATCTGACGAGACGAACAATACTGCCAGCGGCAGTACGCAGGGATGAAAAAACAATTGCCCCAAAACCGGGCGGAAGCCGAAAAGCCCGGAAAGAGTAGGCAAAAACCCGGCATTAAATTCTTTTAAAAAATGAAAAACATGAAAATTTTCAAAAGCGCCGCCCTGTGCATCCTCCTGACTTTGTGCTTTTCTGGCCTCGGCGCTCAAAACGTGATCAAACAGTCCAAACTCAGCGTCGCCACCATCGGAACCAAACAGGTTTACAAAGTAAGCGCCACACAGCTCAAAGAGGGCACGAACGTGGTGAAGATGAATTCCGGCGACAGGTTTGAACTAGTACAGTACAAAGGCAAGATCACCAGCATGAAACGCGTCGACAGCGGCGGCCTGACCGTCAATATTCCGATGTCGACCGCAGGCCCGTCCATCGAGGGCAACGGCTTTTCCTGCAACGGCATTTTTTGCAGATGCGACGGCGATCTGGATTGCAATGACATGTTCTCCAGCGACGATTGCGGTTGTTGTACCGGCTTTTGCGTGGAAACGCTGAGCGGAGAAAAGTACTGCATTTGTTTTCAATAAAAACGGAGTAAAACATCCCGCGCCATGCGACACACCCTCACCACCCTTGCCCTGCTGTGCAGTGCAGCCGCCTTGCCGGCCCAGGAAAACGGCGGCCCGGTCAACCGTACAGCCAAGGCTACCGAATTTGCCATCCCGTCTTCGCCGGCATTCAACATGCTCAACGAAAACACCCCCTCGCGCATCGAACGGTTTACTTCACTACGCGATTTCAAGGTGGACTGGAGCCTGACCAATGGCCAGCAAGGCTATACCCTCAGCCCTGGCATCGCCATTGAAGCTCAGCCCATCTGGCTGCTGTTTTTCGACCGGGCCGGCGCCGCCAAATACCGCTCGGCTACGCCCCTGGCCCGCGCGTTTTCCACCCTCAGCCTGAGCCTGGGCACCAGCGCCGCCAACGACAAAAACTGGCTGGCCTGGGGCGCCAAACTCAACCTCTACCGCCAGCACGACCCGCTCAACGATGCCGCATTTCTGCGCGCCCTGGAAGCCGGCACAGAGGGCGCCAAAGACAGCCTGCTGCTCCGGATCAAAGCGCTGGAAATGGACCAAATACGCCTCAACCGCCGCGAAGCCGGCTACGACCAGGCCTACCAGACCCTCAACGACAGTATCCTGCAGGTCGAACTGGCTATCCAGGACCTGGAACGCGAACAGAGCGCCGCTCTGTCCGACGTGCGCGAAGCCTACATCCAGGAACACTGGAATTCGTCGTACCTCGACGTCGCCTTCGGCCGCCTGCTCACCTATGCCAGCGTGCAGGACACGGTGTTCGCCTTTGTCGAAAACCCGGTAATGCCCGGCCAAACCGATACCGTGGCCCTGGGCAACAACACGCTGCAGCTCGCCAAACAAGGCTACGGCGTGTGGATGAGCGGCGGCCTCGGACTGGGCGCCAACAGCCTGATCTCCGGCATGGTGCGCTACGGCAAAAAACCCTCGCGGCTCACCGGCACGGTGGGCGACACCTGGTCGGCCGGCGTCAATCTGCGCTACGGCACCCGGCGCTACAATTTTTTTGTCGAAGTGTTTTACGATCATTTCCGCGACCCGCTGCCGCAGGATACCGAAGCCCGGGTGGTGCAGAAAATTTACATGCTCACCTTCGGCGGCGACTGGCGCATCAGCCGCAACGTGGTGCTCAGCTTCGGCATTCGCCAAAACCGCGATTTCGACAACGGCACCTTTTTGCTTCAGCCGCTCATCAACGTCAACTGCCTGATGCGCTAGTCGGCTGCTCATTTTTTAAAACCAACGCTCATGCACACCTTCCAAACCATGCGACTCCTGCTGCCGGCCCTGGCCCTTTGCGCCCTGGCTCAAACGGCCGCCGCCCAAACCCAAACGGTTTGTTCCATCACCAACCTTTCACCCGGCTGGGTGGTCGTCGACCAACGGCAATGCCTCTGCTGTGGCGCTACGGGCACTACCCGCCGGACGCAGTACACCATCCGAAACATCAGCGGCCTGGCCACCGGCTCCACCGTGCAGGTATGCTCCCTGAACAACCTGCCTGCCGGCTGGGTGGTCATCAGCCTGACCGATTGCCTCTCGTGTTGCGGCGCAGAAGGCACAACCAGACGAACCAAGTGGACGATTAAAAACATCAGCGGCCTGGCCTCCGGCGCCACCGCGCAGGTGTGTGCGCTGGACAACCTGCCTGCCGGCTGGGTGGTCATCAGCCTGACCGATTGCCTCTCGTGTTG
>CAZVZH010000126.1:9184-10784 GCA_964630705.1 uncultured Saprospiraceae bacterium
CGGCGCAGAAGGCACAACCAGACGAACCAAGTGGACCATCAAAAACATCAACGGCCTGCCTGCCGGTACCAGGGTCCAGGTTTGCTCCCTGCAAAACATCCCCAGCGGCTGGGCCACTATCAGCCAGGAGCAATGCCTGTGCTGCGGCGCCACAGGCTCCAACCGCACGCGCTGGACGATCAAAAAACTTTGATGCCCCCTGTGCTTGCCCATCCCGTAAAACTGCTTCGCTCTTTTGTCTCAAAACTAAATTTTACCCTTATGAAAATGTTTCGCAGTAAACCAACGATTTGGAGCGCCGGCTTTGCACTTTGTTGCCTGTTTCAATTATTGACAACCCGCGGGTTTGCCCAGCAACCGCCCACCGGACAGGTATTTTTTCAAAACAAATATTCCAAGTGCGTGATAGATGTGCGGGGCGGACATTCGGAGCCGGGTACGCAGATTTGGCAGTTCAACCTCAATTACACCAGTTCCCAAAAGTTCGCTCTCGTTCGACTTACCGATGGCACGTACCAGATCAAACCCCGAGTAATCGGAGCTGAACAACTCCTGCTATCCCTGAAATACAGCCCGCTAACCAAAACCATCGAAGCGCCTGCTTCCTCCAGCGGCACATACAGCCAATACCTGTTCGTGCAAGAGGAGCCATACCCGCCGAGTACTTCACCTGTGGCCGGCACGCCCTTGCCGGTGCATCAAAAATGGAAAATCGTACCGGTGCCCAATGAGGCCAGTACCTTCCGGATTCAAAGCGCGGCGTTTACCAGTAGCGAAGTGGTGCTAGAAGCATCCAGTCAGGAATCCGGCACGCCGCTGGTCCTGTCGGTGTATTCCGGGAAAGCGAGCCAGAAATGGGTCATAAAAAGAACAAATGTGGCAAGCCCTTCGGACTTACAGGTTTCCAATTTGAGTTATCATCCATTTTTGGGGTCTGACCGCGTGCGGGGCGAGCTGCGCTGGAGGGACAATTCAAATAATGAAACTGGATTCAGAATACGTGCTAGTCGTATTACCGAGGAGGGGCATTATGATAATTATGGAGTAATTGCCGAGCTCCCACCAAATCGATCGTCGTATAGCATCGACATGGAAACCGACAAAGGCGCCAATGAAAAATTCTGCTTTTCTGTAACGGCATTCAATGAATGGGAGGAGAGTGGGGGAGTGGGGGCAGCCGGCCAAGTCTGCGCGATAGCTGCATACGACCCCGGAACTCCGTCGCCCACCGGCATTTCCGCCATTCACGTGTTTAACTGTCACAACGACAATCAAAGCGTGCGCATCTGGACCTACGACCTCACGGTAAACAACGGCCAATGGCAAGACCACGGCGTGCTGGCCAGGCTGTGCAACGCTTCGCCCATGGTCATTAACCTGACTGACGGCCACAGCTACAATATCAAAGCCCTCGACTGCGGCAACGCTCCGCCGCCGCAAACGCTGGGCACCTGTCACAGGACTACCAATCTCAATCCGATACCGGGCAAAACGGGCGGCATCGTGCTGCCGTTTACGGTGAACTAACGGCGAACAGGATAGGAGCGCGCTCCTATCCCACGCGCCAGGCCCCGCGGCACCAATGATCAGACCGATCACA
>CAZVZH010000126.1:10884-12947 GCA_964630705.1 uncultured Saprospiraceae bacterium
CGCGCTCCTATCCCACGCGCCAGGCCCCGCGGCACCAATGATCAGACCGATCACAAAAAAAACTACCCGGCAGCGTTGGCACTTTGCCTTCCACTCCGACAAATCTGGGAACACCTGCATCACCATTTGAAAACCATACAATCATGCAACCACTCCTCATTTCCAGAACCGGTACGACCAACTGGGTCATCTACATCATTGGCGCGGTATTCGGCGCTTTTGTCAGTTATAAAATTTTGGCGGAAGAATTACAGCGGCAACCGCTCAACCCCTGGGCCTTCCTGCTGGGCGCCGTGCTGGGTTTGTTCGCTGTGTTTTGTGTGTTGGCGCCTTATTTGTTTTACCGCGTATTCGTGTATACCGACCGCGTCGAACTCGTCCAGTTTTTCGGCTTACGCAAGCAGACAATCTGGCGAACCGACCTGGTTTCGTTCGAACTGCTCGAACGGAAAGCCAAGAACAGCAGCTGGACGGTACTGAAACTTTATACCCGCGACAATTCCTACACGCTCGACTCGCGCATGTACGCGAACTATCTGGAATTACTGGAGGAACTGGCCCACGATCTTCCGGAGCAACCCGCCTGATAACCGAGATTGTTCGCAAAAGGGTGCCACCCCTCGATTACGAAATTCAGGGGTGGCACATTTTGCTGAATACAAACCAAACCACTTGCTTTATGAAAAACATGCTACCCGTACTGCTCTGCACCCTGCAATGCAGCCTGCTTTCCGCTCAAAACTGGACGCCCATGGCCACAGGGCTGCTCCCCGACAGTGTGGTCATTTTCAGTATTTCCGCCGTCGGCTCCGATGTGGTATGGGCTATCGCATCCGGCGAATACTACCAGGCGCCTATCCCCGTCGCGCACAGGCCCTGGGTGCTACGCAGCGCCGATGGCGGCCTGACGTGGAAGGTGGCCGACGTGAAGGAAGCCGCCGGGACGATCAGTTTTCAAATTGTCGCCGAAGATTCGCTTACCGCCTGGATCACTACTCAGGACTACGGCGGCGGCGCTGGCAGGGCCTTGTTTAAAACGGTCAACGGTGGTGCGACCTGGACCAAAATTTTGACGAACGCAAGCTGCGGCGTTGCCCTCTACCGCTATGCCGACGGCCAGCACTGGCTGGCGCACAACCGGCAATCGTTCAGCGCCTCGACCGACAATGGCGCCAACTGGACCAACGGATCGTTCAGCGGCTACAACACCAACGAATTTCAAATTCTCTACTCCAGCACCAACCTCAGTAATACCATGGGCGATACGGTGTGGAGCGGTACCTCCAACGGGCGCATGATCCGGCTGACCAACTACGGCCAAAACGTTGAGTTTTTTAATACGCCACTTGGCAGCTCGACAACTATCTCGTCGGTTGCTTTTCAGGACCACCTGAACGGCTTGTGCTTTAGCCGGAACATCTCGGACAACAACCGCATCGCCCGCAGCACCAACGGAGGCGCCAGCTGGACGGTGCTCGGCCAGCAACCGGGCACTACCACCGGCTGGAACATAGCCGCCGTGCCAGGCGCCCCTGGCGTTTACCTGTTGGCTTCCAATTTTAACTATGCTATCGGCAAAGTGGCCCTGACGACGAATTTCGGCGAATCCTGGTCCGTACAAATCCTCAACGAATCGCTCAACGCAGTGCAATTCACCAGCCCGACCAGCGGCTGGGTCGGTGGCGGGCGCATCCTCCATTCCAAAACCCAACCGGCGCTTTTTAAATATACCGGCTCGCCCCTGGTCGGAGTCGATTCCGAACCGACAATGCTGGGCGGGTTTTTCGTATCGCCCAACCCCGCCGCCGACCGGCTTCGCTTTGGTTTCGACGGATATGCCGAAGCCAAAACGGTGCGCGCCACGCTCACCGACGCGCAGGGCAGGCAGGTGTTGGTGTCGGAAACGGTACGGATGGGCATGTTGGATATCGGCCATTTACCGGCCGGTTGGTATGTTTTGACCGTTCAGACGGAAAAAGGCATGGCTGCACAAAAAGTACTCATCGATTAAGTTCGACTTTAGCCTTTTTTAAACCCGAAATCGTGTCTGACCAGATTTTGAA
>CAZVZH010000127.1:0-12873 GCA_964630705.1 uncultured Saprospiraceae bacterium
TTTGAAGTTTGAAGTTTGAAGTTGTACACCATTTCGAATAGTTGAACACTTCAAACTCCAAACTTCAAACTCCAAACTTCAAACTCCAAACTCCAAACTAATTTCATGCAAACAGGAACCGTCATAAAATCCACCGGCAGTTGGTACAACGTTCGGCTGGATGCCGGAGGCGAGGTTTGGCAGTGCCGCATCGTGGGCAAATTCCGCCTCGACGATGTGCCGCTGACCAACCCCGTAGCCGTCGGCGACCGTGTGGAAGTGCACGCCAGCCAGCCTGGCGAAGGCATGATCAAAACCATCCTGCCCCGGCGCAACTACGTGGCCCGGCAGTCGCCCCGCCGCAAACACGATCTGCACTTGCTGGCCGCCAACATCGACCAGGCCGTACTCATCGTCACTGTGGTGCACCCCAACCTGAAACCGGGCTTTATCGACCGTTTTTTACTGATGACAGAGCCGCATGAAATTCCAGTGACCATCGTGTTTAACAAGGGCGACTTGTACGACGACGAGGATGTAGCCACTTTTTTTGCCGTCAAGGAAATTTATGAAAAAATCGGCTACCGCGTGCTGGCAACCTCCGTGGCCGAGCGCAAAGGGCTCGAGGCTTTTGCCGGCCTGCTCAAAGACAAAACCACGCTGCTCAGCGGCCAATCTGGCGTGGGTAAAAGCAGCCTGATCAATGCCATTCAGCCCCAATTGCAGCTGCGCACCGGCGCGCTGAGCGATTACTCCGGCAAAGGGCAGCACACCACCACCTTTGCCGAAATGCTCGACCTCGATTTCGGCGGCGCCATCATCGACACGCCAGGCATCAAAATGTTGGGGTTCAACGACAAAGACCCACAAAACATCGCGCACAGCTACCGCGAGTTTTTCGCCCTGTCGCCCAACTGCAAGTTCGGTTCCTCCTGCCTGCACCGCAACGAACCGGCCTGCGCCGTCCGGGCTGCCGTGGCCAGCGGTGCGTTGAGCGAGCTGCGCTATGCCAACTACCTGGGCATTTTGGAGGAAGTGGAAGACCAAAACTATTGGGAGCGCTGGAAGGAAATTTAAAAAACTTGCCGCGGCGCAGATTTTTGGTAGCGCCCGGCCGGCCAGCTTATTTTTGCCCCAAACCACCGTTTTTTTAGGTTCAAAATATGATTACAGAAAGCGCCGACATCCGCACCCTTATTCAGGACAACTACCCCCAACTGGCAGAAAAAGAATTGCAAGACGAAATTGCCGCCGTCGGCAAACTCATGCACTTCAAAGCCGGTGAAATCATCATGGACTACGGCAGCTACGTCAAACTCGTGCCCCTGGTGGTGCAGGGCGCTATTCGCGTTACCCGGGAGGATTCCGGCGACGACCGCGAACTGCTGCTCTATTACCTCCAGCCCGGCGAGGCTTGTTCCATGTCGTTTACCTGCTGCATGATGCACAAAAAAAGCGAGATCCGTACCGAAGCCGAAGACGACTCCACCATTATCGCCATCCCGATCCGCTATATGGACGACTGGATGACCCGCTACCCCAGCTGGAAAAATTTCGTGATGAGCACCTACGACCGGAAAATCCTCGATCTGGTGAAAGTGATCGACAGCATCAGTTTCAAAAACCTCGATGAGCGCCTCGTCGAATACCTGCAAAAACGCGTGGCCGCCAACCAGGGCAACCGCGTCATTTCGGCTACCCACCAGGAAATCGCCGGCGCGCTCAACGTCACCCGCGAAGCCGTGTCGCGCCTGCTGAAAAACCTCGAAAAAACCGGCGTGGTCAAACTGGGCCGCAATCAGCTCCTGCTGAAAAAATAAGCCATCACCACATTCCCTGATTTTCATCACCCCACCCCACCTGCGCAAATCAGCTGCTTCTGTGAAGCGCTTCACAAAATATGCGGCTGCCGGGCAGGCATCTTTGTACAGCAATTTTTTCGGGAAAACGTCTGCCGCGGCCGGGCAACGCCACCCCGCCTTTACCAAATTTTTCAAAAAAAAATTACTGTATGAAAGTTGAACAAATCTATACCGGATGCCTGGCGGAAGCCGCCTATTATATCGAAAGCAACGGCGAGGCTGCCATCATCGACCCCATGCGCGAAGCCGAGCCTTACCTCGAACGCCTGAAAGCCGACGGCGCCAAACTCAAATACGTGTTTGAAACCCACTTCCACGCCGACTTCGTGTCGGGCCACCTCGACCTGGCCAAAAAAACAGGCGCTACTATCGTGTATGGCCCCACCGCTCAGCCGAATTTCAAAGCCCATGTGGCGCCAGACAACGAAGTGCTCCAGATCGGCAAGGTGAGCATTCAGGTGCTCCATACCCCGGGCCATACCATGGAAAGTACCACCTACCTCCTCCGCGATGAAAAAGGCAACGACTACGCTATTTTCACCGGCGACACCCTGTTTCTCGGCGATGTCGGCCGCCCCGACCTGGCTATCAAACAAGGCGAACTGACCGAGGAAGACCTCGCCGGCTACCTCTTCGACAGCCTCCGCAACCGCATCATGCCCCTGGGCGACAACGTGATCGTGTACCCCAACCACGGCGCCGGCTCGGCCTGCGGCAAAAAAATGAGCAAGGAAACCTGGGGCTACCTCGGCGATCAGAAAAAACTCAACTACGCCCTGCGGCCCGACATGACCAAGGCCGAATTCGTCCGCGAAGTGCTCACCGGACTTGTGCCGCCGCCGCAGTATTTCCCGAAAAATGCCGTGATGAATAAAATGGGCTACGAAAGCCTCGACACCGTGCGCCAACGCGGCGAACAAGCCCTCAGCGTGCGCGCCTTCAAAGCCGCCTGGGAAGGCAACAACGCCCTGGTGCTCGACACCCGCCACCAGGATGTGTTCGCCCAAGGCTTCATCCCAGGCTCCGTTTTTATCGGTATCGACGACAACTTCGCCCCCTGGGTAGGCGCCCTGATCACCGACCTGAAACAGCCAATCCTGTTCGTGTGCGAGCCTGGCCGCGCAGACGAGGTGGTTACCCGCCTGGCCCGCGTAGGTTACGACAACCCCATCGGCTACCTCGACGGCGGTTTTGAAACCTGGAAAAAAGCCGGCGAACCGGTCGACCGACTCGAAGAAATCAGCGCCGAACATTTTGCAGCCAAATACAACGGCTCTAACCTGAACGTACTCGACGTACGCCGCGCCAGCGAATACCAAACCGAACACCTGGTGGGCGCCGCCAACTTCCCGCTCGATTTTATCAACCAAAATATGAGCCGCCTCAAGGCCGATAAAACCTACTACCTCCACTGCGCCGGCGGCTATCGCTCGGTTATCGCAGCCTCCATCCTAAAAGCCCGCGGCTTCGACCGGCTCGTCAATGTCCGCGGCGGCTACAAAGCCCTTTCCGCCACAGCGCTGCCGCGAACGGAGCACGTGGAACAACTGACCGAATTGTAAAAATAGATTTTCATCTCGTACACCTTTTTGCCCGGCGCAGCAGCACTTGTTGCGCCGGGTGTTTTTTTGCAAAACACAACGGCGCACAGAACACTTGATTTTTTAGCAAAATCTAAGTGTTCTGTGCGCCGTTGTGTTTAACAAGCGCGTCGATAAACCGCGCTTACTTCTTCCGGATCAAAGCCCGGAATACCTCATCGTTCACCTTTACCGGGAACTCGCTGCGCAGCTGATCCACCCATTGCCGCTCCAGATAATCCTGATAATCGGCTACTACATAACCTCGGGCTTCGTGAAGGGCCTTGGGCGACGGCGGCATGATCGACTCGATTTTCATAAACGACGCCGTTTTGGTGCCGGGGTCTACCTGCGGCGGGGTCATGGCGCCGGCCTGCCAGATGTCGTTCAGTTCGCGGCGCTTGCCTTTTTCGTAGATTTTTTCCAGGCGTACCAGCACTTCTTCTTTTTTATTGAAACGCTCCAGTACATCTTCAGGCGACTTTTTCGCGGCCAGGTTGCGGATTTTGAGCAGCAAGTCGGAATCGTCGGATTTAACGGTGTACAAGCTCACCACGGCGCGCTCGTCCCAGGTGTATTTGTTGCTCAGGTTTTGCTGAAAAAACTGCTCGAGGCCGGTAGAGTCGGAGTTGGCGCGGTCCCACACTTCCATTTTTGCGGCGTCGAACAACAGCATGCCTTCCTCGTACTCGCGCATGAGGGCGCGAAACTCTGGGTATTTGTTTTCCAATTGGCTTTCTTCGAATTGGATGGCCACCTCGTCTGACCAGCCCTGGTACAGGCCGCGCACCACATCGGCCAGCGGCGTGCCCATGCCCCGCATGCGCTCGCGGCTGGCGCGGGCGCAGTAGGCCTCAAAATCGGCCAGGGTGTGTACCCGGTCGGGGCCGTACTGCATCAGCGGGGTCTGGGGCTTATCGGCATTGGGTTTCCATTTAAAGGTGAGGAAGATGGAATCCTGCAGGCCGGCACTCCAGGTGGCTAAAGCCTCCGGGAACTCGCGGAAGTTGCCTTCTTTTTTGATCCGGGCGATCATGCTGCGGGTGGCGATTTCGCTGCGTGCATCGCGCTTCACGCGTTCGGTGAGCGCGCGGCGCATGTCGTCGAAGCTGCCCAGCGGGCGCCGGCTGATGCGTTTGATGATGTGCCAGCCGATGGTGGTGGGCACCGGGGCGGAGATGTCGCCGTCGTTTTCAAGGGCAAAAGCGGCGTCTTCGAAAGCGCGCTGGTAGTGGTTGATGCCGAAAAAGCCGATGTAACCGCCTTTGGCGGCGTTGATCTGGTCTTCGGAGCCGCGAGCGCAGATTTCATCCCAGTTGGCGCCGCGTTTCAGTTGGGCGTAAATGGAGTCGGCCATCATGCGTTTGCGCACATTGTCTTCCTCGTTTTGGCCGGTGCGGATCAGGATTTGCGCCACTTCCATTTCGCCGCGGGCCGGGCGGAAAGCGTGCACCTGCACCAGGTGATAGCCGGCGTTGGTGCGCACGGGGCCGATCAGCGCGCCGGCCTTGGCTTCGTAAATCGCTTTTTCCAGGTTGTAGTAGCCGTTGGGCAGCATGGCGGTGACAAAGCCCAGGCGGCCGCTGTTGTCTTTGGCCGATTTGTCGTCGGAGCTATCGCGGGCCAGTTGTTCGAATGCTGCGCCTTTTTTCAGTTGCTGGAGCAGGCTCATGGCGCGGGTGTAGGCGCGGAGCGTGTCGGCAGGCAGGGCATTGACATCGCAGGCGACGAAAATGTGGCTGATATCCACGTCTTGCTTCATGCGCTCGTACACTTCGCGCACCAGCTTGTCGGTCACTTCTTTATCTACGAGATAAGATGCGGCCAACTGACGGCGGTAGCCCTCGAGTTCGGAGCGGAAAGCCGGCACGGTGTCGAGTTGCAGGCTCCGGGCTTTTTGTACTTTTAGTTTGAATTTTACGTACAAATCGAGGTATTCCCGCAGCGAAGCCTCGGAGAAATCGGCTTTTTGCTGGTTCGTTTTGGTGTAAATCTGTTGAAATTCCGACACGTGCACGGGTTTACCAGCAACGGTAAACAACACCGGGTCGTCGTTCTGCGCCATTGCGGCGGCACTCAAACACAACAGGGCGGTGATAAGAAGTAACTGCTTGACCATAGTTTAGGTGGGTTACCTGTTTTTTAAAAAAATTAAATAAAAAGCGGGCAAATTTAGCAAAGCGCGCTATAAATGGCCGGGGCGCGCCAGTCTTTTGTTATTGTTAACACCCGTTCTGCCGCTAGCGGACAAAGTCAGTTTGCAGCATTCCCCGCCTGTATTTGCCGGGCTACCCAAGCCGGCACCACAAAAGCGCCCAATAACAAATAGCCGTAGTAAGCCATGCCCCGCCACAGCAACGCCACCACCAGCCCGATACCGGCGGGCACAAAATCGGAAATAAACCCAGCCAGGGCCACCTCAGCCAGCCCGGCCCCGCCCGGCGTCGGGCTGAAGGCCATGATGATAAACATCGCCACCAGGCGCGCATAGATAAAGGCCTGGGTAGCCCCGTCGAGCGGCACGGCAGGCACGATGGCAATGATGAGGACATTGATCATCACGAACTTACTCGTCCAGGAGCCCAGGGTAGCCAGCCAGACTTTCAGGTGGTAGCGCCAGTCCTGCCCGCGGATTTCGCCGGCGGCCCGTTCAAACTCGTTGCCCAGGCGTTGCAGCCGGGGCGCCCAGCGCCGCAACCACCGCAGACCAGCCAGCCAAAACAGGCTGCGGCTGGCGTATTGCGGCCGCACCATCAGCAGGAAAACCAGCGCGAGCCAGTACAGCGTCATCACAGCGTAGGTGATAAAAAATGCCCCGCTGGCCAAACCCACATCGCGGTACGATTGCATACCCGGATACAACATCGGCGGCCCGTAGATCAGCAGCAACAAGGGCAGCGTGAGCACGAAAAAACCCGAGTCGCACACCATGGTGTAAAACACCGCTGCAGCCGTACGGCCCGCCGGCAGTTTTTCTCGCGTCAGTACAAACAACATGACGAAAGGCCCGCCCTTGCTCGTGGGCGTGAGCGCACCGCTAAACTCCCATAACACGATCAGCTCCAGGCATTTTTTAAAAGAAAAATACCCCCGCGTAATCGTGTACAGGCGGAAGGAAACGAACAGGTGCCGCAACACCAGCAAAAAAAGCGCCGTGCCGATCCAGAAAAACGCCGTGCTCGTCCAGCGGATGGCCCGAAACTGCTCCGGGTCGAACTGGCGGTAGAATAAATACCCCACCGCTGCCAGGCCGAGCAGCACCGGCAGCACAATTCGGGAAATGTGCAATGAATGGAGGACACGCCGGCCTTCGGCATCGACGGATTGGGGAAGCTCAGGTTCGCTCACGGCTCAATTTTGTTTGGGCGGACGAAGGTAGCGCACCTGCGCTCAATAACGAGCTGATTTACGATTTACGATTTACGATTGGTTCACTTTTCCGGAAGAAGGCGTGGATGCTGCTCTTGGTATGCTTACAAAAGCCGCATCCACGCCTTCTTCCGGAAAAGTGAACCAATCGTAAATCGTAAATCGTAAATCCTAAATCAAAAAGCCGTTTAATTCGGACACACCCGCCGGTTGTTATTGATACACCGCAAGGCTGCAAGCAACTCGTTCAGGTGGGGCTGCAAGGCAATTTTACCCAGCGCGGTGTTGGTCACCCGCAGCAGCTCGTTCACATCCGAATCGCCGCGGCGTGCCAGGCCCGACAAAATGATGGGCGCAAAAGTGCAGTCGGTAAAGGTGTTCAATTTCTTTTTACCCAGGTTGGGGTCCAGGCGGACCAGGATGTTCAATTTCAGCGCTTCGGCCACCAGCGGATCGACGAGGTGGTTGTTGGCGTCGAGCGCATTGCCGCCGGGCAGGCACAGGGGCGCGCTCACCACCGGATTACCGGGTTCGAGGCCGACGGGCGTGCTGCCGCCGCTGGGCAGCCAGCGCACCACGCAGGCGCCAGTTCCGGGCGGCAGGCTGAGCGTGTTGTTGCTCACGCCAAGCACCAGGGTGTCGGGGCGGCCGTCGCCGTTAAGGTCGGCGTTGAGCGCGTCGTTTACAGGCGGGGTGAGGTCGCGGGTAATCAGCTGCACACAACTGGAGGTATTGCCGCAGTGGTCGGCAGCCAGCCAGGTACGCTGGATGGTGCACAGCCAATCGCAGTCGCCGCCGGCAGTGCGGTCGGAATGAGTGACGGCCGGCGCCGGGTCGCAATTATCCACCGCCGTCGCCAGTCCGCTGGCGGCATTCGGCCCCAGGTCGCAGGCAAGCGTTACGGCGGGCGGGCAGGTAATGACGGGCGGTTTGTTGTCGGTCACCTGTATGGTTTGCAGGCAGGTGTTGGCGTTGCCGTGCACATCGGTGGCGGTGAAGGTGCGGGCCAGGCTGAAGCGGCTGGGGCAACTTCCGTCGGTGCGCACGTCGGCATGGCTGATGCTGGCGATAGCGCAGTTGTCCAGGGCGATAGGCTCGCCGGTTTGGGCGGGCGCCTTGGGTTGTTCGCAGCTGATGGTGGCGTTGGCCGGGCATTCGATTTGCGGAGCTTCCAGATCGGTGATCGTGACTCTGAAGGTACAGGTAGCCGTATTGCCGACATTGTCGCGGGCAGTGACCGTCACGGTGGTTTGACCTACCGGAAAAACAGCGCCCGAAGCCGGGCTGGAGTTCACCGTCCAGTTTTCGCAATTGTCGGTGGCGACAGGCTTGAAGGGCACCCGTCTGCCGCAGGTACCGGGATCGTTGGGTTGCAGGATTGGTCCGGGGCAGCTGACCGTAGGCGGTTGGCGGTCGATCTGCGAATTAGCCAATTCGACCAGGCTGGCGGGCAGGCTGGAAAACGTTTGGCGCGTCCAGTCGGCCCCGGCTTGCAGACCCAGCGGGTTGTTCAGTTCGTCGGGACCCGACAGCGCCTGGAGGTTGAGGTTCGAAATATCGCTGCCCAGGCCGATGGCGAAAATGTACGTGCCGGCGCATTTGATGTTGTTGGCGATGGGTTGCCAGAGGTTCATCGGCTGGATGCCGGTAGGAAGCCTGGGGTTGCCGTCGGTGATAAAAAAGAGGATGTCGACCCGCGACACGGTTGCGGCTACGGTGAGCGCCCGTTGGAAATTTGTCCAACCCGCCGGCGAATACTGGGCAGCCAGATAATTGTCGACTGCCGTGGTGAAGCCGGAGCTACGCACATCGGTCATGGCCAGTCCGATACGGGCGGTGTCGGAGAATTCGACAATGCCCATTTCCATCTGGCCGGTAGCCGTGGCGCTGCCGGCGAGGGTGTTGGCGAAGGCGCGCACGGCGTTTTCAAACTGGGTTTCGAAGGGGCTCACCGAGCCGGACTCATCCAGCACCAGCAACACCCTAAACGCCCTGCTGCCCGGCGCCAGGCAACCCGGAAAAGTAGGGTTCTCGGTGCGTTGGTTCGCTACCGGCGGACAAGGTTGTTGGGAAAACAGTGTCTGGGAAAAGGTAAAAAAACTGAGGAAAAGTGGGAGGGCCCATTGGCGCACCCGGGCGTTTAACACATGGTTTTTCATCATAAAAAATTTGGTTAACGGAATAGATCGAACAATACAAGTTTCCTTGTCGCTTGTCGCGATCAGTTGTCAATTTTTCATGATTACAAACGGGAATTGGGCGAATTTAATAAAAAAAACGAACGAGGCTGCTTGTCTTGTCCTAAAATGACTTTACCCAAAATCGAAGTGTACCGTCATTTCAGGACCAGACATGGCCAAAATCCGGGATGACAGACCACCGGTAACAGCCAAACATGAAAAACCCCCTTGCAAGTCAAAATCTCGCAAGGGGTGAAATATTATCGTGGGCCCGGCAGGAATTGAACCCGCAGCCGTCAAACCGCGTCAGTTCAACATTTGTCCGGAGGCGTTGAACAGGAGGTCTTTGCGGCCGACTTCGGCTTCGTACACCGTCGAGCCGTCGGCTTTTTCGATCCGGGCGGCTTCTTTCACTTTTTTCCCTTGCAGGGCTGTGCGGATGGGCGCCGGCAATTCGGCGACGGCAATTTCAGTTTCCGTTTCCTGCCATTGGCCGTCGGCACTGAAAGCGGCGGACATCTCGGGGCTGCCCGGCAGTTCGAATTCGGCCTCCCAATCGCCGTTTTTCTCCTTCGACCAGTCCACATCCTGGGCGTTGGGAAATTTTTGTTTGAAGGCGGCCAAAACGGCTGCGGGCGGGTTGGCGGCAAACAGCGTCGCGGACGAAAGGAACACGAGCAGGCTAAAAAGCGCGATTTTTTTCATCATCGAAATATTTGGTACGCATGAACGATAGCGCAATTTACATCCAGAATTACCGATCGATAACGCCCAACCATGAAAAAACCCCTTGCAAGCCAAAAAACTCGCAAGGGGTGAAAATCATCGTGGGCCCGGCAGGAATTGAACCCGCGACCGTCTGATTATGAGTCAGCTGCTCTAACCGTCTGAGCTACGGGCCCTCGTTCCAGAAGAACGCGACAAAGGTAAACTTAATTCCGCAAGCTGTTCCCCCTCTTCAAACTTCAAACTCCAAACTTCAAACTCCGAACTTCAAACTCCGAACTTCAAACTCACTCCTGCCAATACACTCGTTTCACCCGTTCCGAAATATTGGTAAATACCTCGTAGGGGATCGTTTGCAGGCAGGCGGCCAGGGCTTGCACCGGCGCCTCTTCGCCGAACACGAGCACCTCATCGCCCTCGCTGGCTTGCGGGATGCGGCTCACGTCGACCATGGTCATGTCCATGCACACATTGCCTACCGTGGGCGCCGGCTGTCCGTGGATCAGCATGGCGTAGCGGCCGTTGCCGGCCAGGCGCAGCAGGCCGTCGGCGTAGCCGATGCTGACGGTGGCGATGCGGCTGGGCCGGTCGATGGGGCCATTGCGGTTGTAGCCCACGGTGTCGCCGGCCGGAATTTCCTTGATCTGGCTGATCGTGGCTTTGAGGCTGTTGACCACCTGCAGTTGGTCTTGCAACGCCCCGCTGTCGATGCCGTAGAGGCCAATACCTAGGCGCACCATATCGAAATGGTACTCCGGGAAGCGGGCGATAGCGGCGGAGTTGCAGATGTGCCGCAGTGGCGCGTAGCCCAGGGCCGCCTGAATATCGGTGTACATGGCCAAAAACGTTGCCGCCTGTTGGTGGGTGAACGCGTCGTGCGCCGGATTGTCGCTGGCGCTCAGGTGCGAAAATACCGAGCGCACCTGGAGCTGGCCGGCGTTGCGCAGCCGCTCGCACAAAGCCGGCAGGTCGGCCGCTTCGAAGCCCAGGCGGTGCATACCGGTGTCGAGTTTGAGGTGGATAGGCAGGATGCGGTTTTTGCGCAGGAAAGCCAGGAGCTCGTCGAGCAAGGCCAGGCTGTACACCTCGGGTTCGAGGCGGTAGCGGGCCAGGGCGTCGAAGCTGGCCGGTTCGGGGTTGAGCACCAGGATGGGTAGTTGTACGCCGGCCTGCCGCAGTTCGATGCCCTCGTCGGCATAGGCCACGCCCAGGTAGTCGACCTGGTGAAATTCGAGCAGTTTGGCCACCTCTGCCGCGCCGCTGCCGTAGCCGGCCGCTTTCACCATAGCCATCGTGCGCACGCCTGGCTGCAGCAGGCGGTTGTATACGTTGAGGTTGTGCACCAGGGCGCTGAGGTTGATTTCGAGGGTAGTTTTATGGGCTTTTTTCTCCAGCCGCCGGGCGATGCGCTCGAAGGCGAAAGGGCGGGCGCCCTTCACCAGAATGAGCTCGTGGTTAAAATCGTGCTGACTGATATTTTGTAAAAAAGCAGCCGTGTCGGGGTAAAAATGCGCCGCTACCTCGGGCGCCAATTGGCCGCGCAAGGCGATGATCTCCGGCCCGATGGCGATGAGTTGGCGGAGCGGAAACTCGGCGAGCAAAGCGGCCACTTGTCCGTAAAACCGGCTTTTTGTAGCGCCTGTTTGCAAAAAATCAGACAACACGAGGGTGAGCCCCCGGTGGCGCGACTGCTGCCGGGCAAACTGCAGGGCGATTTTCAGCGAAGCCAAATCGTTGCTGTAGGCGTCGTTGATTACGGTGCAGCCGTTGATGCCCGCTTTCAGCTCCAACCGCATTTCCACGGGCGCCAGCCGCCGCAGGCGCTGCCGGATGCGGGTGAGCGGCACACCCAGCGCCTGCACGACGGCCAGGCAATGGCAGGCATTTTCGATGGAAGCCGCGTCGGTCCAGGGCAGGCGCAAGGCTGCGGGTTGAATTTGCAGATTCGCCACCCGGCCCCGGCTGCTCCAGGAGTACAGCTGCCGGCCTTTTTTGGCCCGCTGCCAGGCTTCGGCAGCTGCTGCCACCTCGGGCTGGTCGGCGCAATACACGAGCAGGCGGGCGCTATCGAACAGGCGCATTTTTTCGGTCAGTTTTTCTGCTTCTGAAGCAAAACCCTCGCGGTGCGCCGGCCCCAGGTTGGTGATCAGGCCGATGGTAGGCCGGATGATGCGCGCCAGCCGCTCCATTTCACCCGGCCGGGAAATGCCCGCTTCGAAAATGCCCAGCCGGTGCTCGGGCCGGATCCCCCACACCGACAGCGGCACGCCCACCTGGGAATTGTAACTTTTTGGACTGCGCACGAGCCGGAACTCCGCAGGGAGCAGCTGGGCCAGCCATTCTTTCACGACCGTTTTGCCGTTGCTGCCGGTGATACCCAGCACCGGCAGGTCAAACTGGGCGCGGTGGTAGGCGGCCAACTGTTGGAGGGCCGCCAGCGTGTCGTCGACCATTAAAATATTCGCCTCCGGATAGGCGCCCGGGTCCGGCGCCCGGCTAAGCACAAAGTGCCGCACACCAGCCCGGTAGCAGTTGTCGAGAAAGCGGTGGCCGTCGTGCCGCTGCCCTGCCAAAGCAAAAAACAAGGCTGTTCGGGGAGCGGTGATGGCGCGGCTGTCGAGCAAGAGCTGCTCCACCCGGGCTTCCGGCGCGGCTTTTTGCAGCCAACGGGCTTGGAGAATTTTTTGGATTTGTTGGACGGTGTATGGCATGGGTTGAGTGGAAAATCAAAAGTACAACGCCGTACCTTTGCAAAAAAAGAAACCCGTGGAAATCCTCATCCACCAGCTGACCGAACTCGAAGCCCAAATTCCAGACCTGGCCGAAGCGCTTGCGGGGCGCCGGAAAATCGCGCTATACGGCGAACTGGGCGCCGGCAAAACCACGCTGGTGCAGGCGTTTTGCCGCTGGCTGGGCGTCGACGACAACCCGACCAGCCCCACATTTTCACTCATCAACGAATATGGCTACCGCGACGCCGAGGGCCAGCCAGCGCTGGTGCACCACCTCGACCTCTACCGCCTCAACCGCCTGGAGGAAGCGCTCGACATCGGCATTGAGGAAATTCTGTACGACCCCTGGTATTGTTTCATCGAATGGCCGCAGCTGATCGAACCCATCTTGCCCGACGACTGCGCGAAAATCCAACTCGATTTTTTGAGTGAAACCGCCCGGCGG
>CAZVZH010000128.1:0-12851 GCA_964630705.1 uncultured Saprospiraceae bacterium
TTCCGCGTCGGTTTGGAAACCGGTGGCATCAATGAAGGCACGAAACTCGGCCACCGTCACCTCATATTTACCCAGGTAAAAGTCCGAAACAGTCACCGTATGTACGGGTTGCTCATTTTTTTCACCGTCGTTACTACCCATTTGAAAAGTACCGCCCCGAATAAACACCATGTTGTCGGCTTTAACAGCCGATGCTTCGGCCTCCTCTGCAATAACCATCCGCCCCGGCTGCACCGGGCTCTGCTCCTTCGCCCGTTTCCAGCCATTCGCCACCGCCTCGATGCGGGCGCGGCGCGGCGGGTGGGTGCTGCTGCCCTGCTCGCTGCAGGCAGCGGTGACGCCGGCCTGGGCTTCGTCGAGGCGGGCGCCGAGGCGGTAGAGCATGCCGCCGGCGAAGAGGTCGGCTTCGAGTTCTTGTTCTTTGCGGCGGGCGGGGTCGTCGAGGTCGAAGCGGTGGTGGTTGAGGTGGTGGCCGATCTCATGGGCGAACACAAAAAAAGCCGCCCAGTCGGAGCCGGCGCTGGTTTTGATGCGCTCGATGTAGCTGGTGTTGTAAATGATGTAGCGCTGGCCGGCGTCGAAGGTGGCCAGGGCGTTTTCCACGTCGCCCGATTTGATGATAAAATTGGGCTGTAAAAAATTGGCGTCGGTGATGCTTTTGATGATCCGGGCGGCTTCGCTGGAAGGGTCAAACACGTAGTGGTCGGCGCCCATTTCGGTTTTGTCGACGGCACAGCCGTTGCGTACATGGAAGGTTTTTTGGGCGGAAAGTTGGATGGCGAGCAGGAGGGCGAAGGCGAGCAGGAACTGTTTCATAAATGGTAGGAGTTTGGTTTGGTTTAGCGAAGATAGCGGCTTTGCCGACTTATTTTTGGGGAAAGGGAGTATTGCCCAAGCCGGCATGTCGATCGGGCTTGCGCGCATCGCCTGGAAACCGCTCTACTGAACATTTTAGGTAAAGCCCTTCCAGGTTTCGAAAACCTGGAAGGTCTGGATTCACCCGAAGAACAAAACGCCTGGTAGTATGCCTGGAAACTTACAGCATCCCTTCGTCGGCAAAGCTAAAATACCCGCGCTCGGAAACGATCAGGTGGTCGAGCAGCGGCAGTTCGAGCAGTTCGCCGGCTTTTTTCAGGCGGCGGGTGAGGTCGATGTCGGCCTGGCTGGGTTGCAGGTTGCCGGAGGGGTGGTTGTGCACAGCGATGGCGGCGGCGGCGCGGGCGTCGAGGGCGGTTTTGAAAAAAATTTTGATGTCGACAACCGTGCCGGCCGTGCCGCCGGAGCTGAGGCGTTCGCGGGCGGTCACCTCGTTGGCTTTGTTGAGCAGCAGGGCCCAAAATTCTTCGTGGTGCAGGTCGGCAAGCAGGGGAGCGAGGACGTCGAAGGCGTCGCGGCTGCCGCTGATGCGGGGGCGTTGGCGCAGGTCGGACAGCTGTCGGCGGCGGCCCAGTTCGAGCGCGGCGGCGATGGCGATGGCTTTGGCTTCGCCTACGCCGCGGAAGCGCTGAAGCTCGGGCACCGAGCGCTTGCCCAGGCGCTGAAGGTCGTATTCGACAGAAGCCAGTATTTCCTGCGCCAACCCCACAGCGCTTTGGCCTACGCTGCCCGAGCCGAGCAGGATGGCCAACAGTTCGGTGTCGGTAAGGGCGAGTTTGCCTTTGAGCAGCATTTTTTCGCGGGGCCGGTCTTCTTCCGCCCAGGCGGGAATAGCGCGGTAGCTGGGTTCGGACATGGGTGTGTGTTTCAGATGAATGGAGGCGACTTTCCAGCGCAGTACAAACATGCCGAAGCGCTTCGGCCGTACCGCTGCGCAGCGAAAATACCGCGTAGTTTTTCAGCCGCTAAAAACTTAGGCCCTTGTGTTCACATGTTTTTAAATTTAATACACTGAATTTTAAGGCCGTTTGTTGACCTTTATCCCCTGCAACCGACTATTCTTACCACATGTAAAACTTTTCCCCTGTATGTTTTGGAAACTCCGCGCGGGAACCCTCTCCGCTCTGCTCCTGTTTTTTGCCCTCCACACTGCGGTGGGCCAGATCGCGCCCATCAATCGTTGTCCCGACAGTCTGAACATCATGCCGCCTGTTGGCGCCACGGAAATGCCCAAATCGGCCACCGAAACCCTGTCCAACCGGCTGCAATTTCACCTCTCGTGGGACCGGCTCGACGCCGAGTCTTGCCACGCCAATCCGCCCAACCCTATCGTCGAAGGGCAGGACTCGCTCGCGCGCTGGGTGTATTTCTGGAACTTCGGCGACGGCACCTTCAGCCGCGACAGCGCGCCGGTGCACACCTTTCCGGAAGGCACTTACGTGGTGCAAGCGGCCGTCAAGCCGATTTACAGCGACGACCACGACCCGCTCGGTTTTATCAAAGACACTATCACGATCGGGCCTTCCGAGCTCGACGCGCCCATGACCTATCAGGACAGCCTCCAGGGCGGCAATTCAGTGGCCCTGCACGTCAACTGGCCGGCTTCCCGGCCCACAGGCCGGCTCTTGTTTGCGCTGACCTACCCGAAAATCCGCGTCGCCGGCGAGCCGCCCCGCAACCTCTACCTGGCTTTCCCCGATTCGGTGTTTCGTTTCCGGCAAATGCAAAGTGGCGCCGCGCCTACGTCCAACTACACGGAAGACTACAACGGCGTGCGGCACCGCATTTACGAGTGGCGCATCGAAAACCCGGAAAACGCCCAGGTGCCGCACGACGAAAACAGCCTCATCGTCGAACTCGAAGTAGACAGCTTGGTAGCCAACCTGCTGCCTGACACCACGAGCTCCACCACCGCGCAGGTGCTGGGCATGATCCGGATCGCCAACCCGAAATCGGATGTCAAGGAAAATGTTTGGGGCGCCAGCAAAAACGCGGTTAACCCCGATGTGCAAGTGGTTTTTGCAGCGGGATCGAACGACGATACCGGCGTGGCCACGCCCTTTTTCGACGGCGGCTTTACCGGCCTCAGCACGCAAACGATCCGGCTCAACTGGGCTTCCGACCCCAACGGCATTACTGTGGAACCGCAAGTGCTCGAACCCGGGGTGGTGAGCGCGCCCCTGCACTACGAGATCCAGTTTTACAACGGCGGTTCGGCTACAGCCTGGAACATCACGGCTCAGGTGCCGCTCGACAGCCTGCTGCAACCCCTCGGCGTGGGCGGCCCGGCTACGCTGTCGCAACACCCGGCCGGATTTGCCTACAGCCGGATACTGGAAACCACCGCCCAATGGAAAAACACCAACGCCGGCCTGCCTTCGCTGACCGATGCGTACAAACTGGGCTTTTCGCCGGATTTGAGCAATGGCCATATCCGCTACGGCGTATCGACCAAAACCAACCGCGCCCTGCGCAACGGCGAGCGCATTCTGGCCACTGCGCGCATCGACATGGAACAGAGCAGCGTGGAAACCAACACAGCGGTGGTGCGCGTCGAACGGCTGCGGGTGGCTTACCCCTGCGTGCTGGGCTTCAAAACCTACTACAATTTTAATGTCGACGCCGGGGCTTTCCACCGCTCAGGTTTCAACCTGGCGCTTACCCTGCGCAAGGCCCTTTGCAAAATTCCGAACCCGCAAAACCGCTATTTTTTCCAAAGCCGGATTCCGAAAAGCGCGCTGCCCCTGTTCTGGTGGCAGGGCGAGCTGGGCTACGGCAACTCGAAACTGCAACGCAGCGAAGCCGACAGCCTGCAACTGGGTTTTCTGGATGTGACACCCGTGTTGCTGCGGTTTATCGCGAAAAAACCCGACCTGCGCATCGGCAACACGGTGTTCAAACGCGGCTGGGGGCTTTCGGCCGGCTACACCAGCTCGTTATTGTTGCACGGCAAGGCCAACGGCGTGGCGATGGACTTGGGCGCGCTCGATTTTGGCGACCGGCTCGACCATTCGTTTTCCGCTTCACTCGACCTGATGAACCTCGTCGGGCAGCCGGGCTTGTCGTTCGGCTTCGGCTGGCGCTGGCGCAACTCGGCCGTCGCCGGCGAGCGGGAGTGGTACAACCACCCTTTCGTGTATGCGCACTATAGTTTTTCGCACCGCTTCCGGTTTGAGTTTTGATGGGATGGGATGGGCGCGAGAAGGATGGGAGCGCGGACGACGCGGATTTTTGCGGATGCCACAGATTTTTTAATTTTTTATCCGCTTTTTTCTGCTCCAATCTGCGTCGTCTGCGCTCTGATCCCGCAGGAGTGGTTTATAAATTTTAATCCAAACATCCGCCGCTGAAAAAGCGAATACATGAAATTGACTTGGACCATCATTCCGGTGCTGGCCGGATATTTCCTGGCTTGCGGCCCGGCTGAACAGCCAGCGCCGGCGCAACCACCGGCGCTTTCTGCCGCCGATTCCCTGCAGCGCTGCGCCGAAGCGGATGCCCTCCTGGCCCGCGCCGACACGGCCAGCCGGGAGAAAGACAGCCTTTTGCTCCGCGCGGCCGGACTATACCAGGCCAGCCGCGCGGCCGAAGCCTGGGTGAAAACCCAGCGCGCGCTGTTTAATTTTTACCGGAAAAACGACGACTACGACGCGGCTTTCGAACAGCTCGACGCTGCCGTGCGCGCCATCTGGTGGCCGGAAGACGCCAGCACCGGCCAACTCCATACCCTGCTGGGTTTTACCTTGCGCCGCTTGGGTCGCAACTATGCCGCCAGCATCCACTACGAACAGGCGCGCCAGATTTCCGACCGCGTGGGCGGGGTCACCCGCACCAATCCCGCTGGCCCGATTTATAAAACTTTGGCCAACATCAAAACCCGCTTGGGCGAAAACGAGGAAGCCATCAAGCTGCTCCAGGCCGGGCTCGACCTGCTGGCCCGCGACACGGCTGCTGAACGCCGGCTGGACAACCGGATTACCCAAGCGGAAATTTACGACGACCTGGGCATTGCTTTTCAAAACGACAACCAACCCGAGCGCGCGCTGGAGCAGTACGCTGCCGGGCTGGCTGTGCTGGCGGGCTTGGGACCGGTACCGGAAGACAAGCGCGAGTGGGCGGCCAGCGTGCGGGGCTTGCTGTTATCGAACCAAGCCGGCGCTTTGCTGACTACAGGCGCGGTTGCAGAAGCCGATCGCGCCGTGCAGGCTGCCCTGGCTGCTTTGCCTGCATCAAAATCCAACTACCGCTTCAGCGCGCTCAACATTCGCGCCGCCATCGCCGCCGAAACGGGCAACCGGGCGGCCGCGCAGCAATACCGCCAGGTCGCGCTCGAACTCGCGGCCGACCCCAGCGTCGAACGCCGGGAAGCCGCCAAATTGCTCAATGAAATGGGCTGGAGCGCTTATCAGGCAGGTCAGTTCGACACGGCGCTGGCGTATGCCCAGCAGGCGCTACACCTGATTTATCCGGCTGTTTCAGCGGAAGATATCCACGAAAATCCGCGGCTCGACCTGATTGATCCCGACCCGGAAAACACCACCGCCGAAGCCCTTGACCTGAAAGGCGAAGCCCTCTGGCAGCGCAGCCGTACCGACCAAACCGGTGCGCTTTTACCGCTGGCAAACCGCACGACCGCGTTGGCCATCGACATGATGGAAAACCTGCGCGATGTGGCGGTGTACGAATCGTCCAAACTCAACACCGCCCAACAAAGCCGCCGCCTGTTCAACCGCATGATGCGGCTGCTGTATGCCGGACAAAAGTCGGGCGGTAAAAGCGCGGCCCGGGAGGCCTTCGTACTGGTGGAAAAAAGCAAGGCGGTGTTGCTCCAGCAAAAAATTGCCGCCGATGCCGCCCAGCGCGCCGCCGGCGTGGCCGACAGCCTGATTCGCCAGGGCCGCGACCTGAGCGAGCAACGCGCCTACCTGCGCAACCGGCTGTTCGATCTGCAAACCGGAACTGCGGCGCCCGACAGCGCCGAGCTGGCCAACGTCAAACGCCGGCTGTTTCAGGTGGAACAAGCCCAGCGGCAGTTGAGCGGCCGGATTGCCCAGCGCTATGCCCTGACCGATCGCAGCGGCGACCGATACCTTGCACGCGTGGAAGACGTGCGGGAAAAATTGCTGCGAAAAAATGAAGTCTGGCTGGAATATTTCACCGACACCGACAGCAACCTGGTGTACCTGATCGCCGTCGATGCCGCCGGGCAACGCTTTGAGTGCCTGCCGTACCGGGAAGCGGAGGTCCGGCAGTTTATCGACTTGTTCAACAGCGCCCTGGTGGCGGAAAACCGCTCGGGCGACCCAGCCTTGTTTGTCGAATTTTCACAAACAGCCCACCGGCTCTACCGGCAACTTATCGAGCCGGGCCTCGGCGGGAAAACGCCCGACCGGATCACTCTGGCGCCCGACGGCGCGTTGGCCCTGCTGCCCTTCGACGTGTTGCTCCGGGCCCCGGCGCCGAATACGGGAAAAGCCGATTACCACAGCCTGCCTTTTTTAATTAAAACTTGCCCGACCCGCCTGGCTGCTTCGGCTACGCTCGATCTGTTTTACGCCAACCAGCCCCAGCGCAGCCACCGGGGCAGCTACGCGGGTTTTGCGCCGGATTATTCCGGTTCTGTGTTGGGCCAAGTGGAAGCCGGGGCGGAAGTGGTGCAGTCGGCTGCGGCCAGTTTTCAGGGCAACGCTTTCGTTGGGCAAGGCGCCAGCGTCGATTCGTTTTTATCGGCGGCGCCTGGCCAGGCGATCATTCATTTTCACGGTCATGCCGAAGCGTCCGATTCGTTTCCCGACTATTCCTGGATGGCGTTTACCAGCGGGCCCGTCATGGCCAGTGCAAGCGGCAGCCCCGAAACCTTTGCCGCTACCCTGGGCGCCGGGCCGCGCCGCCTGCCCGACCAGGAGCGGGCGCACTGTTTGTTTGCGCACCAGATTTATCAGTCGCAGCTCAACGCCGACCTCGTGGTGCTCAGCGCCTGCCAAACCGGGCTGGGCAAAATCGCGCCCGGGGAGGGCACCCTCAGCCTGGCCCGGGCGTTTCACGGGGCCGGCTGTCCGGCTACGGTGATGAGCCTGTGGAAGGTGCGCGACGATGCCACGGCCGCGCTCATGCGGCTGTTTTTGGAAAACATCCGGCAGGGCATGCACAAAGACGACGCGCTCGCGCAAGCCAAGCGCAGTTACCTGGAGTCGGCCGGCGGCGAGGCGTTTCCGTATTTTTGGGCGGGTTTTGTGCTGACGGGCAATGCCGGGCCGGTGGAGTTGCCCGGGCCCTGGTGGAAAGGTTTTTGGCTTTGGTTGCTGTTGGCTGCACTTGGCCTGGGTATTGCCGGCTATTGGCTGCGTTTGCGGAGGGCATAAATTGGAAAGGGCCCGTCATGTCCTTTCGGATATGCCCGGGCCCCACACCGTTCTAAAATGTTTGTTCTTAGCGTTTTACAAAGCCGCTGAGGTAAATATGGTGGGCTTTGGCGCCATCGTCGTGCCGGAAGCCGAATTTCGTCGGGTAGTATTTCCCGGGGAAACGGTGGGCGGTCACCGTCGGGATAGCCTTTTCAAAGTTGTGTTCACTGTCGATAAATGCCTTGGTGATCATGGGCTCGTAGAAGGTCATTTTGCCGTCGAACGACCCGAAGATGAAGGTTTCGGTAAACGGCTGGCCGTTGAGCTCGGGGGCAGTCACGTCGATCCAGTGGGCGCCCATGGTGGGCACCAGGCCGGTGTTGATGTAGGTGGCCGGAATTTCGGCAGCGGGCAGGGGTTTGTTGGCGGCTGTGGTGTCGGCGGGACCGATGGCGATGCGCTCGGCTTCGCTGGTTTCGTAGAAATGGACGTCGAAGTGCGGCTTGTCGTAGATGCCCATCGGCTCGTGCCCGTGGGGAGCGTAGCCGGCGAAGACGTGCAGGAACGGCGTCTGGTTGTTGGTTGTCGGCAGGTCGAGGCTCCACTCGACATCGCCCGACAGGGCGTCGAAGGAATTATACGCCGCATCCGGAATCGTGAAGCCGATCTCCGTGGGATGGCCGTCTTCGTCGGTGGTGACGTAAGTGCTCAGGGTGCTGCCCTGGTACGTGACGGTTTCTCCGAGAAAGGTGCCGGATTTGTCGTCTTTGCAGGCGCCGGCCAGGAGCAAGCCGCTAAAAGTGAAAAGGGTGCATAAGCGAACAGACAGGGTTGTTGCCTTCATGTGTAAAAATGGGTTGAAAAGTGAACATTAGTTTTGATGCAAAATTAGGCGGCGTTTAGCGCTGCGCGTTCCGCACATACGCGTAATCGACCTACGCAGGTTTTCGTACCGGAAATTTTTCAAGCGGCTGTAGGACCGGGCGCCCGGCCGAAAGGTTGCAAACCTGGAAGGCAGCGTGTTCCCGGGCGCTGTTCAGCGTTATTTTTTTGGTTTAACTTTTTGGTTAAAAAAATTGATTAAAAATTTGGTAAAACCCGAGCGCCCCAGCTACCTTTGCCCAACTTTAACCAGATAGTTAAACCCAATGGATAGTTTCCCGGTACCCGAAAACATTTTCCCGGAAGGCGACGGCACGGAGCAGCGCATTTTTCACGCGGCGCACGAACTGTTTGTCCAAAAAGGCCTCGACGGCGCCAAAATGCAGGAAATTGCCGACCGGGCGGGCATCAACAAAGCCTTGCTGCACTACTATTACCGCTCGAAGGAAAAACTGTACGAGCAGGTAGCCAAGGCAGTGCTGAGCCGGGCCTTGCCGGCCGTGCGCAACATGATTGAGTCGGAGGACCCGCTGGAGGAAAAAATAGCGCGGTTTATAGATTTTTATATCGATCTGATCAGCCGCAACCCATTCGTTCCGCTGTTTGTGATCAACGAGCTGAACAAGCACCCCGACCGGTTTTTCGAAACGATTTTGCCGAAAGAGTTGCCCAAGCCGCAGGTGTTTATCCGCCAGGTAGAGGAGGCTGTGGCTGCGGGCCGGCTGCAGCCGGTTCGGCCCAAGCACCTGCTGGTGAACATCGTTTCGATGTGCGTTTTCCCCATTGTTGCCAAACCGATGATGAGCATTATGCTCGGCCTGGACGCCCAGGAAGCCAAACAGTTTTTGTCGGAGCGGAAAGAGGAGGTAAAAAAGTTTGTTTTCCAGGCGATACAGGCCTAGCGCCGATCCGGATTTCCATAGTCTATTTTTCGCAACACCGCCATGAAAATACCCTTTCTCCTTTTTCTTGCCGTTGGGTTATTTGCCCTGCCGCTTTCCGCTACGGATACGCTCACGGTGGAACAACTGCGCCAGCTGGCGCTCCAAAGCAGTCCGCTTCAACAGCAAAAAGTTCTCGCAGAAACCCAGGCCGCGCTCCGCCAGCGCAACCTCCGAAGCAACCACCTGCCGCGCGTCCAGCTGGGCGCCCAGGCTAGCTACCAGAGCGATGTGTTTGGCTTTCCGGTCGACAACCCGGTTTTTCCGGTTCCGCAGGTGCCCAAAGACCAGTACCGCCTGAGCCTCGATGTCAGCGAACGGCTCTACGACGGCGGTGCCGACCGCTACCTGCATCGCCAACTCGAACTGGAGCGGGATCGCGTGGCCGCGCAAACCGACGTAGATGTGTTTCAACTGCGCGAGCTCGTCACAGAGCTGTTTTTTAAAACCCTCCTGTTGCAGGAAAACGACGCCATTCTGGCAGCTACACAAGCAACCTTGCAAGCGCGGCTCCGGCAGACTCAGGCGGCGGTGAGCGGCGGCGTAGCCTTGCGCACGCAGGCCGATCAGGTGCAGATTCAGTTGTTGCAAATTGAGCAGCAACGCAGCGCCCTGCGCGCCGATGGGGAAAGTTTGAGAGCAATTCTGGCAATTTGGACCGGCCGGGCAGATGCCGATTTTGTACTGCGCATGCCGGCTACTGTGCCGGCCGGCCTCCTTGCGGCAGGAGCCGCCCCTTCGCGGCCGGAGTACCGCTTGTTCGACCTGCAACAGCAGCACCTGCAGTTGGGGCAGGATATGCTCCGGCTGCAGGCACAACCCCGGGTGGAGCTTTTTGTCCAAGCCGGGCTGGGGCGCCCCAATCCGTTTAATTTTTTTGAAACCGGGTTCGAACCGTTCGGCTTGGTGGGCCTGCGCGCCGTGTGGGCCCCTGTCGACTGGGGCAATCGCGGCCGCGAACGGCAAGCGCTGGCAGTTCAGGCCGACATGGTCAACGTACGCCGCCAGGCTTTCGACCGCCAGCTGGCAGCCAGCACGGCCAAAGACCGGGCCGACGCTGAAAAAGCGCAAGCCTTATTGGCGCAAGACGACGCCATCATCGCCCTCCAGCAGGATATTGTAAACCGCGCCGAGGCCCAGGTGCAAAACGGCGTGATGACCACCACCGACTACCTCAGCCAGGTGCAGCTGCTTGCTCAAGCCCGGATCAGCCGCAAAACCCACGAAATTCAATACTTGCAAGCGGCGGAGCTGCTGCGCGCCAAACTGGAGTTGGGCCAATAATTTTCTATTTTTTCTCTATCCAAAACAAAACCGTCTATACTGATACAAAAAAACAAACGGATGAAATACCTGATTTTTCCCATCCTTTTTGCCTTGGCGGCTTGCCAGGGAAACGGCCCTGTGGCCGACGCCTACGGCAACTTTGAAGCCGATGAAATTATCGTGAGCGCGGAAGCCAATGGCCGCATCCTGTCGTTCACAGCGGAGGAAGGCCAGACGGTAGTGGCTGGGCAAGCGCTCGGTCAGATCGATACGCTGCAACTCCTATTGAAAAAAGAACAGCTCCTGGCCAGCATCCGGGCGGTGGCGGCGAAAAGCCCGGCTATTGCTGCCCAATTGGCCGTTTTTGAAAAACAACTCGACGCCAACCGCGCGCTGCTCGGCAACCTGCGCCGCGAAAAACAACGGCTGGAAAACCTGCTGAAAAGCGATGCGGCAACCCCCAAACAACTCGACGAGATCAACGACCAGATCGCCCTTGCCGAGCGCCAGAACGCTGTCGTACTGGAGCAGCGCAGCGCTACCGGGGCCTCGCTCGGCACGCAAAAAAGCGGTTTGCTGGCCGAAATTTTGCCCTTGCAAAAGCAAATTGAGCAGCTCGACGATCAGCTGGCAAAATGCCGCATCGCCAGTCCGACGCCGGGCACAGTGCTTTCCACCTACGCCGCCGCCGGCGAACTGGCCACCTTCGGCAAACCGCTGTACAAAAGCGCCGACCTGCGAAGGATGGTCCTGCGGGCCTACGTGCCCGGCGACTTGCTGGGCAGCATTCGCCTGGGACAACAGGTGCGGGTGGCCATCGATGCGGCAGAGGGAGCGCTGCGGGAGTTTCCGGGTACCATTACCTGGATTTCCGCCAAAGCAGAGTTCACCCCGAAAATTATTCAAACCAAGAGCGAGCGGGTCAATCTGGTGTATGCCGTAAAAGTGGAGGTGGACAATGGGGATGGAGCGCTGAAGATTGGGATGCCTGGCGAGCTCTTTTTGAATAGACGGGATTTACGGGATTGAGCGGGGAGACAGGATGGACAGGATAGACAGGATGACAGGATTTTTTTGGGGGATGTTGGAATCTATTGTGGGGTGTAGCGCCTGTATTTTCTTTTGACTTCGACGCTTTTTTCGCCAAAATTCAGGAGCAGTCCGATGTCTTTTTGAGCAGCGTTCAGATAGTGCACCAGTTTGACCTCGTGTTCGGTTATGGTCCGTGAAACGGATTTCAATTCTATGATAATACAATCGTTGACTATGATGTCGGCATAATAGTGGCCTACTTCATAGCCAGCATAGAATACAGTAAGCGGCAATTGTTGCTGCACCGATAATCCCTTCTTTCGCAATTCAATAACCAATGCATTTTCATAGATTTTTTCCAAAAACCCGAACCCCAATTGATTGTAAACTGTAAAAGCCGCGCCTATAATTTTTTCTGTCAAAGCATCCATAACCAGTTTTTTCTACAAATTCCAAACTACGCCGGCACTTATCCAAGCCCAAAAATCAACATCGATATATTTTTTTAAATTTTATTTCTTCAAAAGCCCAACTAAACCCCTGATCCCCAACTGAAAAGTAAAAGTCAATCATCCATTCTCTTCCCCAGAATAAAAATCCTGCAAATCCTGTAAATCCTGTCTGTCTATCCACCAAATCATGTCGATACAAATCGAGTCCATACACAAGTCGTACGGCGCCATCCAAGCCCTGACCGATATCTCCTTCCAGGTTCACCCTGGCGAAGTTTTCGGCCTGATCGGCCCGGACGGCGCCGGCAAAACCACCCTGTTCCGCATCCTGACCACCCTGCTTTTGCCCGACAGCGGCCGGGCGCTGGTTGACGGCCTCGATGTGGTGGAGCATTACAAAACCTTGCGCCAG
This sequence comes from uncultured Saprospiraceae bacterium, assembly GCA_964630705.1. Classification (GTDB taxonomy): domain Bacteria; phylum Bacteroidota; class Bacteroidia; order Chitinophagales; family Saprospiraceae; genus M3007. The sequence continues at coordinate 12,206 of CAZVZH010000128.1, forward strand.
CGCATCGGCTACATGCCCGGTCGGTTTTCGTTGTATCAGGATTTGACGGTGGAGGAAAACCTCCAGTTTTTCGCTAATGTTTTCGGCACGACCATTCAGGCAAACTATGCCCTGATTCGCGACATTTACGTGCAGCTCGAACCCTTCAAAAACCGCCGGGCGGGCGCCTTGTCGGGCGGCATGAAGCAAAAACTGGCCCTCTGTTGCGCCCTGATCCACCGGCCCCGGGCGCTCTTCCTCGACGAGCCGGGCACGGGTGTCGACCCGGTGTCGCGCAAAGAGTTCTGGGACATGCTGGGCCGCCTGCGCCAAACGGGCATTACTATCCTCGTCAGCACGCCGTACATGGACGAAGCGGCCCTTTGCGACCGGGTCGCGCTGATTCAAAAAGGCGCTTTGCTGGCCATCGATCGTCCCGGCGGCATCGTCGCCGGCTACGGCCGCCCCTTGTTTGCCGTGCGGTCCGACGATATGTACCGCCTGATCCGCGAGCTGCGCGAATTTCAACCCGGCGCCGACTGCTACGCCTTCGGCGAATACGCGCACCTGGCGCTTTCTGCCGATTCGACGGCCGATATCCGGGCCGTCGGGCAGTACCTGGAAGCCCGCAAGCACCAGGGCGTCGAGCTGCGCGAAACAGCCCCGA
>CAZVZH010000129.1:0-12657 GCA_964630705.1 uncultured Saprospiraceae bacterium
CGGATTGCCTGGGATCAACTTTTTTTAAAATCCGCAGCAATCCGCCAAAATCCGCGTCGTCCGCGCTCCTATCCTGCGCCCCGGCCTATTTCAGCACATGCTCTTCAGCGGCCTGGAGCACGACGCGGTCGGCGCCGGCGCCGTGGTGCACAAAGGCGACGACGCTACAGTGTTTTTCCTCCCAATCGGCGGGCAACACCATGGAAAATTCTTTTTTCACCACAGTGCTGGGACGCAACGGGTCGGCGATCACATTTCCGGTGGGTTGCGACAGGGTGGTGCGCAGCACATGGCGGTGGGTGTAGTCGTACACCTTGGTCGTGCCGACGAGCTGGAGGTCCTGGATGCTGTCTTGTGTGATCAAAACCGTCAAACGGTGTTCGCCGCTGAGTTCGGCTTCGGGAGCCAGGTTGACGTCGACGTCGAGGCGGCGGCTGACCGGGTCGAAGGCGGTTTCGACAAAAACGCCGATGGTTGGAGCATCCTGGAGTTCTTCGGCGATAATGCCGGTCCAGATCGTCGGCGGCAGGTAGAGCTCGGTTTCGGGCGGCACGAGCCTGCGGTTGATGGCGGCTGCCGGAAAACCGATAGCCGTGCCCAGATAGTTGGCCAGTTCGGTGCCTTCGGGCGTGCGGAAATCATGTTTGTTGTCGGCGTAGGGCACTGAATAGAAGCCTGCGGCGTGGATGCTGACCACGATGAGGTTGCCGCCGAACTGGCTGCTGAGGTTGCTGAGCAGTGCGGCGCCGTCGGGGCAATTCTGGCATTTGACGCCGGTGAGTTCTTCCACCAGCACCCGGCGCTTGCCGACGCTGAGTTCGGGAATGAGGATAGGTTTTTCCGAGCAGGTGGTGAAGAGCAGGGCGCTCAGCAGGGTCAGGACGAGGATTGAATGTTTTTTCATTTTTAAAAAAATTATCCGGCCGGGGGCGGCATTTGTGTAAAAATACGCGCTTTTCGGTTAAAAGGAGGAGCTCAGCTGCAGGCGAACCCCGTGAAATGTCGGCTCGTAGCGGCAAATGCCGCCGGCGCAGTTGATGCCTTCCACTTGTTTGACATAAGCCAGCGAAAAGCGGTTGGCGCGGTGGGTGTACACCAGGCCGACGGTGGGGTAGTGCAGGCCGTCAAATTTGGTTTTTTCCACCGGCAGTTCGGATTTGTTCGAGTGGGTAATTTTGTACATATCCGACACGTAAATAAGCCAGTGCGGCGCCCAGCCGAATTCCACCAGGGTAAAGGCCCAGGAGCCGAACTCGTCGTCGGTGCTGAGGTACTGCGCTTCAACGCGCAGCGATTTGCGGGGGGTGAATTTGTACAGCCACTCGGCATAGGGCGTGACGGCGTCGACGTAGCTGTCTTTGCCCTGGTACACCTGGATGTTGTATTTTAGGATTTGCAGGCCGGCCAGGATTTGCCATTTGCGTTGGTACTTGAAGGTAACTTCCGGGGCGATTTCGCGGTACAGGCTGAGGTTGTCAAGCCGGTAGATATCGGAGTAGTTGAGCCCGACCGACCAGGCTTTGCTGATAGAGTAGCGGGCGTCGAGCTGGAAGCCTTTTTCGCCCAGTTCCTGGGTGTTGGGCGAGAAGCGGGCGGGCAGGCGGAACGTGTTTTGGCGGGCCATGGGCGGCAGGAAGTTGATCTGGCCCTGCACGCCAATCTGGAAGGGGTCGGTACGGAAGCGGAAGTTTTTGGTGTATTTGCCTTCGAGGGTGATGCCCAGCCCTTCGGCGGCGTAGGCCAGGCTGGTGTAGCCGGTGTAGCCGTCGGTGTTGACGAGTTTGCCCCGGCCGCCGGTGGCTTTTTCCTCAAATTCGTTGAACAGGACGTCCTTGGTTTTGTACGCGCCCTCGAGGTACCAGGAAAAATTGCCCAGGATAAGGGTATTGTAGGCCGTCATGGCGTAGCTGTTGTACTGGGCGCCGGTGCTGTCTTGCGGGGTGTAGGTGGCGATTTCGTTGACGATGCGGTTGACGGTTTCGTCGTTGAAGGTGCGGCCCACTACGCCGATGCCCGGAGCCAGGGAGAAGTTTTTAGTGGAATCGGGTTTGATAAAACCGTCGAGCGCGCCGCCGCGAATCACCGAGCCGTAGGTGCCGAACTGGCGTTTTTGCCGGCCGGTGAAGGCTTTGATCTTCCAGTTGTCGCTGATTTTATAGCCGACTTTTACGCCGAACAGGGCGTTGTCGATCATAAGGGAGCGCTCCTCATAGGCCCTGAAAATAATGCCCGAGCCGATCTGGTCGTACAGGTAGCCGCCCGAAAGGTCGAAGCCGTAAATTTCTTTGTGAACATACCAGCGGCCGATGCCTTCGTCGGTGAAGGAGCCAGTGGGGTTGAGCAGGTTGGAGTTGTTGAACAGGTCGAAGCGCAGGCCCATATCGAAACCCCAGTTGGAGTAGCTGAGGGCCAGCCAGTTCTCTGCGCCGAATTTTTGGTAGTCGTATTGCGGGGTGCCGCTGGCGCCGATCTTTTCATCGGTGATGAAAAAGTTGCCGTTGCTCTGAAGGTTGCCGGTGATGCGGGCGGTGTTGTTTTGCGAAAAAACAGGGTGAAAAACGGCGGCCAGCAAGGCCAGGGTGGAAAGCAGGTGTCTCATTTTGTAAACGACAGATAAGTACTCGAATGGGCTATTCAGATGGTTGCCTGGCGCGAAACGCCGGCAGTACAGCGTCCGGCGGCCTTTGGGCAAAAGTAGCGCTTCGGTCGCATACCGGTTTCAGAAATGATGGTTTGGTGCATTCCGGACACTTTGAGCCAGAATTTTACATGACAAAAAATGGCTATAAGTATCGGCGCTTCGAAAGATTTGGTACATTTGCCCACCGCTCTGATTTTTTTAATCCGTATTCTTCGTATCATAATCCTGCTATACAACAAATCGTACCGCCTATGAAAAGTCTCCTACGCCACGCTCCGGGGTGTTGTCCCCGTTTTCCTCTCCTTTTCCTGCTCCTGACAGATTGATAGCCCCACGGGGCGCCTGAACGACAGACTTGGCTCGACTTGCTCCGGCCTGGCAACACTATACTTGCCGCGCCTTTCAAGCTTCCCCCTGGAGTGTTTTCCTGCTTGTTCACAAGAAAATCAATTGGTTATGGAGAAGTTATCTGCGCTCATCCATCAGCTCCCCTGGGCCAGGCTGCGCTCCAGTACTTGGTGGGATGCGATTTTGCCTTCCGGGTCGAAAATGGCCCGGCTGTTCGACCTGCTGCTCGAACAACGGCAGTGTACCGAGGCTGCGGCGGCGGCGGAGCTCTACGGCTCGGCTGGGGCATTAACGCCCTTGCGGAGTTTGAAAAACAAACTGCAGGAGCGCTTGCTGGAGGTGTTTTTTTTACTCGACCTGCACGACCCTGCGCAAACCGACCGGCAGCAAGCTCATTTCGATTGCAACAAACGTTGGGCAACGGCGATGGTCCTGTTGTCCAAAAAAATTACCCGCACCGGCGTCGAACAACTGGAACAACTGCTCGCCGACGCCCGCCACTTCGAGTTTACCGAACTCAGCATGAACGCGCTGCAATACTTGCGCAATTATTACGGCACACAAGCCGGCGATCCGATCAAATATGCCCTTTACCGCGACCTGTACCGGCAAACGCAGGAACTTTGGCTGATGGAAAATGAGGCGGAGGAGTGCTACACCGAACTGGTCAACAGCCTGGTAGACAGCCGCGCGCCGCAACAAAACCTGGCCCGCACTGCCGAAAAACACTTCCTCCGCATCGAGCCTTACCTTCAACAATCCGACTCCTTCCGCCTGCACCTCTGTGGCCGGCTTCTGCAAATGATGGCGTACAACGCCCGGAACGACTACCGCGCCATGGCCGACCAGTGCGCATCAGCCTTGCGTTTTTTTCAGGCCAAACCGTATTCCAGCAACCTGCCCCTGCAAGTATTTTACTACCAGCTGGTGCTGTGTTGCGTGCAGCTGCGCGACTTTGGGCGGGGCCAGGCCATCATCCGCCAGCACGCCGATGTGTACCAGCCCGGCTCGTTCAATTGGTTCAAAGTGCAGGAGTTGTACTTCCTCCTGGCCCTGCACACCCAACACTACGACGACGCTTACGACTGCTGCATGGCCGTACTCGACGACCCGCAGCTGGAGCGGCAGCCCGCGCAAATCCAGGAAATGTGGAAAATTTTCGAGGCCTATGTACACCTGCTGGTGCGCCTCCGACGCGTCGACCGCCGGCCCGAGCAACCCTTCCGGCTGGCGAAATTCCTGAACGAAATCCCGGTGTTTTCCAAAGACAAACGGGGCATGAACATCCCGATTCTGGTCGCTCAACTGTTGTTCGACTTGCTCGAGCGCCGCTACGACGCCAGCATCGACCGCGCCGATGCCGTAGCAAAATATACCTCGCGCTATATCCGCCGCGACGAACATTTCCGCAGCAATTGCTTCCTGAACATGCTGCTTCAGGTGCCGCAAGCCGCGTTCCAACGCGAAGCAGCCAACGAGCGGGCCCAGCGTTTCCGCTCGCGGCTCGGCGAAAAACCGATCGAACTGGCCAACCAGACGCATGAGATCGAAATTATTCCCTACGAAGATTTGTGGGAAATGGCGCTGGAAATGCTGCCCGGCAAGCCGGCTGGCGCCTGATGTTTTTATTGCCTCCGGCAATCATTGTTTTACCACTAAAGGCACTAAAAAGCACTAAAAAACACGAAGGCTTTCCGTACTGATGTAGGGTGAAGCCTTCGTGTTTTTTAGTGCTTTTTAGTGCCTCTAGTGGTAGAAACAGCCGCACTCGGCACCATCCTGCTTTTCGAATGCCCGGCTAAATGGAAACACGGGCCCGGTTTTACCCCCCTTTCAGATTTAAAAGTTTGGTTTAAAGGTCAGGCATTTAAATGCTGTTTGAAATTAATTTTTTCAAACGCTTATGGTTTTTATAAATATCTTAAAACCAGTTTTTTGTAAAATTTAACCTCAAATTTTAACAAAAAAACATACGCGAACGACCGCGTTGTACTGTCCGTAGTTCTGCGCGCCTATGCCCGGACTTTTGACTTCGTAAACAAAACACGAAGTCATCATGGCAAATCCATTCAATACGCGCAACACCTCTTCCACCCCGAACGCATTTTCCAACCACGACACGGTTATCATCATCGATATTTCCGGCGTTTAGGCCAAGCGGTTATTAAAGCGGGGCGCGGCAGTTTGCGCCGGCGCAAGAAGTTGGCAAACTGTTTGTTCTAATTTGGCGGCTACCCTTTCCTGGTTACGGAATATCGTAGGAAACATTGTAGCTTTGTCGTTTCAGAACCCAACAGCACACCACCCAACCTCCTGTACCGGCGTCCGATATGGATGAACTGCGCGAACTCGTCTCCATTGTCACCAAACAAAAGCTCCGGGCAGCTTCGCTGCTCACGGTAAAAGCCCTTCAGCCGGGTCCGCTGTCGATGCGGCTGTATGATCTGGTGGCGGAAGGCAAGGTGGATTCCGACGAAGATGCGATGCGGGCGCTGTATGCCAGCAAGTCCAAAACGGTGTCGTACCAGCGCATTAAAAAGTCGCTGGTCAACTACCTGATTCAGATGTTGCTGGTGATCGATCTGCAGTTGCCCCACTACAACCCGCGCCAAAAAGCCTATTTTGATTGTTACAAACGCTGGGGCGCCGTCAAAATCCTGCTTGGCAAAAACGCCCACCGCACCACCCTGATCCTGGCCACCGACCTGCTGCGCATCGCTACGCGCTACGATTTTACCGACCTGGCCCTCGACATGGTGCGCACCCTCCGGCTCTACTACGGCTCCATCGAGGGCAACGTGAAAAAGTACCAGCAATACGGCAAGCAACTGGAGGTGCTGGACGGAATGTTTCACTACGAAAACCTGGCCGAGGACCTGTACACCGATCTGGTTATCCGCTTCGTCAACGACAAAAGCACCAAACGCGAGGTGCCCGCCGTTGCCCGCAAGTACTTCTCCCAACTGGAAAAAGCCCTCGACAAGTACGATTCGTACCGCCTGCACCTCACCGGCCGGCTGATCGAGATTATCATTTACACCAGCGTCAACGACTACAAATCGACCATTGCCATCTGCGACAAAGCCATCCGCTTTTTCGACGCCAAGAATTACGTGGCCAACGTGCCGCTCCAGGCTTTCCTTTACCAAGAAATGGTGTGCTATGTGCAACTGCGCGACTATGCGCGCGGCCGCAAAGCCGCCGACAGGGGCTTCAAACTGCTCGAATACGGCTCGTTCAACTGGTTCAAATACCAGGAACTGTTGCTGCTGCTCTCCCTGCACTCCGGCGAATACCAGGAGGCGTATCAAATTTATAAATCCACGGTCAAACACCGCCGTTTCAACGGCTTGCCCGACGGGATCAAACAGATCTGGAAAATTTTCGAGGCCTACCTGTTCTACCTGATCCAGGTGGAGCGCATCCGGCCTGAACAGCCCGAAACGGTTATCAGCCGCATCCGGATCATGCGCTTTCTCAACGACGTGCCGATTTTTTCCCGCGACCGGCGCGGTATGAATATTCCGGTTCTGGTATTTCATATTCTGTACCTCGTCCTCACCAAGCGCTACGACGAGGTGATCGACCGTATGGAGCGCATCCAGAAATACAGCACCCGATATCTGAAAAAAGACGACAACTACCGCAGCAACTGCCTGATCAAAATGCTGCTGATTATGCCCGACCAGGGCTTTCACCGCACCGCCGTGATCCGCCACGCGGAAAAACACGTGAAAAACCTCTCCAAGGTGCCGCTCGATTTCGCCAACCAGGCCCACGATATCGAGATCATTCCCTATGAAGCGCTCTGGCAAATGGCGCTCGATTCCCTCGACAACACCCACTACAAGCCCCGCTTGCGCAAGGGCTGACCAGCAGGCAGTTCAAGCCCCGGTAGAATTACTGCCCGCTGCCGCGTTTTCGAACGCCGGCGGCGCCTTCTTTTCCGTTTGGGCGCCAGCGGTATGCCCGCTTTATTCCGGCGCCACACCCAATTTTTTTGGTTTTTTTTCTTAAAAATTGAGCGGTTTTGCTGCGCTTGAAACGTATGGTTTGTAGGAAAAAGAAGGTTTTTTAAATTTTTGGTTTACAGTATTTTATGAATTTTTAGCGCAAATTTTTTGCAGTTATTAAAAAAATGAGCAGGGCTCCTGCTGTCCGGACGAGGGCAGAGGGGCCCTCTACATTTGTACCATCGAACAACACAAAAGAGGACAAACACAAATCGAAACATGCAAGTCAATACCGCACCTATGAGAACGCTTCAAAACACAACCGTACAACAAAAACAACAGGCGTATTCCGGCCAGAAGGTTCGCTCGGATGTAGTGCTGGGATCGCCCAGCGCCAACTGCAGCGGGGTCGGCATCTGCCGCGTGATGGCCCAGGGCGAGGGCTTGCAGATCAAGTGCCCGGTCGTACCGGCCTGGATCAGCCTGACCGCTGAAGGGAAGTTGCGCTTTGAGTTTGAAAAAAGCGCCATGGAAGGCCGCTACCTGCGCCGGCATTTCCGATGGATGCTCTTCCAGGTTTTTGAAACCTGTACCGTTCCGTACAGCTTAATGGGAAAGCTGAAACTGGAGCAACGCACGATCCGGCCCGGCATTTATCCGGTGTATGAAACCGCCAGCCGGCTGATCGTGGAGTTCTAGCGCAGCCCGAGCCGCTGGCCGGGAGCACCCCGGCCGAAGCAGGCTGCCCAGCTTAATCCACAGCAAAACATACAAGTGTGCCCGCCAAAGGAGGCGGGCGTCATTTACCGAGTGTTCGCGAAGGGGGGGAGGGATAGTTTTCGCCTATGAAGCGCCTGCTTACCCCGACCCCCCACCAGCGGCCCCGCTGCGCCCCGGCTGGCGATTTTCCCAAACGCCCGGCCGGCCGCCACAACCCGGGGTTCCCGGTTGACCGAACGCCTAATCCACCCCCTTTCCCTTTTTCCCGGGCAAGCCCAATACCCGGGATCGGAAAACAGCCTGCGCTGGCGCTGGCGCCAGACAGGCGTGAGGTTTAAAAAATTGATAGTCAAGTAAATAAAACAACTTTATACTACTCATCTCTAATCCATCACATTTAAATCTGTAATGTTATGCGAACGCTCGATTCCCTCTTTTCGCAAGCCACGCACCGCCTTTTCTGGCTGGTGGTTCCTGTATTTCTCCTGCTCTTCGCGCAGGCTTTTTCGGGGCCTGTCCCCGACACCCCGACGCCCTTCCCCACTACCCCTGCTGCGCCCGCACCGTTGGCCGTTACGGTCAATGCGGGCTCCAACAGTCCGCTTTGCGGCGGCTCCACGCTTTTTCTGACGGCCATTGTGACCAGTGGTTCGGCGCCATTTACCTTTAGTTGGAGCGGCCCGGACGGCTTCAATTCGCCTTCACAGAACCCTTCCCGTCCGAGCATTACCCCCGCACAAGCCGGCAGTTACGGCGTGACGGTCACCGATGGTACCGGCATGACCGGCTCGGCCAGCGTGACCGTGGTGGTGTTCAATCCGGCGACCGCCAATGCCGGGCCCGATAAAATTCTGTGCAAAGGCTCCACCCACCAATTGAACGGCGCCATCGGCGGCAGCGCTACCAGCGGCACCTGGACGGCTTCGGTGGGCGGCGGCAACTTTACGCCCAACCCTTCGATGCTCAACGCGGTGTACCACCCGCCGGCCAACTACGTGGGCAACATCACCCTGACGCTGACTACCAACGACCCGGCAGGCCCCTGCCCGGCTGTTGCCGATGCCCTGGTACTCACCTACGGCAACCCCGACGCCATGGTTTGCAACGATCTGGTTGAAATTGCCATGGACGACGATTGTTCCGTGACGGTTTATCCGGACATGGCGCTGGAAGGCGACGTGTTGGACTCCCTTTTTAAAGTGGAAATTTTTACCCTGCAAGGGCAAAACCTCGGCAATACCATCACCGGCCAATACGTCGGCATCCCATTAAAAATAAAAGTGACGAACATCTGCTCGGGCAATTTTTGCATCACCGACGCCATGGTCAAGGATGTGATTCCGCCCATATTCGCCTCCTGTGAAAATATCACCCTGCCCTGCGTAGTCAACAATTATACACCCGATTACCTGAAAAACACCCTGGGTATCGCAGCCGCTTACCCCTCTGTTTCCGACAACTGCTCGCCGGTAGCCCTGACGCGTCAGGATACCTGGGTCGACATTCCCTGCGGCGGCTCGTTTAACGGATTGAACAACCTGAGCGGCTACGTCAAACGCGTTTGGACCGCCACCGACGCCAGCGGCAACAAAGCCACTTGCACCCAGTATATCTACTTCGAAAGGGTCAGCATTTACAGCCTGAACCTGCCCACCGACGTAACGGTGAACTGTTTTATGAACATGACCGACCCGGCGGTGACCGGCGGCCCGTCGTACACCTTTAACGGACAAACGTTTTACCTCAACGGCACCAACTCCTTCTGCGAAATCAACGCTACCCCGACCGATCAACTGGCGCCTTTTTGCGACGGCACCTACTCGATCATCCGCACCTGGACGATTTTCGACCTCTGTTCGCCCTCCTCGACCAACCCGCCCAACCCGCTGACCCACATCCAGATCATCAACGTGGTCGACAACCAGGGCCCTGCCTTTACCTGCCCGGCCAACCTCACCGTGAGCACCGATCCGCTGGCGTGCTGCGCCACGGTCGACCTGCCGGATGTGATCATGAAGGATGCCTGCGGCCGGGTGTCCGACGCTTCTGCCCTGATCCTGGTGCTAAGCCCGTTCACTGGCGACACGCTCGACCAAATTTACATCGACGCTACACTGACGAATTTCCCGGGCAACAACACCAACGACCCGGATACCCTGGCGGCCTTCGGCACGACACCCTGCCTGCCGGTGGGCGAGCACATCGTGTACTATTTCTCGGAAGACGCCTGCGGGGCCTCCTCCTCCTGCTCCTTTAAATTGACGGTGCGCGACCTCGTGCCGCCGGTAGCCGCCTGCGACGAAACCACTCAGGTATCGCTGGGCATCGACGGCATGATCTTCGTCAACGCCACTACCTTCGACGACGGCTCGTACGACAACTGCGGCCAGGTGGTCTTCAAGGTGCGCCGCAAAGACAGCAACGGCTGCCAGTCCAACACGAAATTTTACGATCAGGTGAAATTTTGCTGCGAAGACGTAGGCGACACCGTGACCGTCATCCTCCGCGTGTACGACATTCCGGTGCCGCCCGGCGAAGTCAACCTCGCTTTCGGCGAAGCCAATTCCAACGAGTGCCAGGTAAAAGTGGTCATCGACGACAAACTGAAACCCGTGTGCGTGCCGCCGGCCAACGTGACGGTCAGCTGCGAAAATTTCGACCCCAGCCTCTGGGCCTACGGCGCTCCGACGGCCGCCGATAACTGCTGCGTCGACACGATTACCGTATCGGACAATTACAACCTCTTCGACACCGCTTGCAGCAAAGGCACGATCGTGCGCTCGTTCCGCGTGTTCGACTGCCACGGCCTGTCGAACCAATGCACCCAGCGCATCACGGTCACCTACGACCAAAATTACTCGATCCGCTTCCCCAACGACGTGATCGTGACGGTGTGCGACGGCTCCGGCTCCTACGGCGAGCCCGCATTTTATGGAGAAGACTGCGAACTGCTCGGCGTTTCTTACCAAGACCAGGTGTTCACCGTAGTACCCGATGCCTGCTATAAAATCGAACGCACCTGGACGATCATCAACTGGTGCACCTACGACGCCAACAAAGGCTGCACCTTCGTGCCCAACCCCAACCCGAACGCTACGGCCAACCACCCCTCCAACCTCGTCGGGCCTACCGTGTCGCCCTTCGGCACCCCGGCGCCCTGGGCGCCCACGGTCACCAAAATCAGTCCGACCGACCAAGCGACAACCAACTTCAGCCAGTTCTGGTCGGCCAATGCCAACTGCTACCAGTACAAGCAAATTATTAAAATCGTGGATGGCAATGCCCCCACGATCGACTGCCCGGCCAGCCCTGTGGAAATCTGCGACCTGACCGACAACAACGGGCAACTCTGGAACGAGACCTACTGGTACGACGACAAAACCCAGCAGCACGACCTCTGCGAAGCGCCCACCGACCTGTGCATCACCGCTACCGACGCCTGCTCGGGCGCCAACCTCAACTTCCGCTACCTGTTGTTCCTCGACCTCGACAACAACGGCTCCATGGAAACGGTGGTCAGCAGCAGCAACCCCGGCGACCCCAACACTATTAACTACAACAACGCCAACACGCCCAATTACACCGGCGGCACCGTGCGCGCCTTCGACGAGCGGGCCGTGCAGCTGAACCAGAAATACCGTTTTGCCCTCCAAACCAGCACTACCGGCAAATTCAAAACCGCCTGCGTGCGCTGGAACACCCTGGCCCAACCCGACAACTACACGATTCCGGAGCTGCCCTACGGCACGCACAAGATCAAGTGGATTGTGGAAGACGGCTGCGGCAACCAACAGGTCTGCGAGTACACCTTCGTGGTGAAAGATTGCAAAGCGCCCAATGTCGTTTGTTTCAACGGCTTGTCGACCAACATGATGCCAACCGGCATGGTGAGCCTGGGCCTCCAGTTTTTTGTCCAGGACGCCTACGACAACTGCACGCCCAAAAACCTGCTGAAATACGCCATCCGCAAATCGGGTACCGGCACGGGTTTCCCGAAAAACCCCGACGGCACGCCGCAAACCACGGTGACGTTCAACTGCACCGAACTCGGCTTCCAACTCGTGGAAGTATGGGCCATGGATGCGCACGGCAACGCCGGTTTCTGTGAAACCTTCGTACACGTGCAGGACAATGCCGGCGTGTGCACCAGCACCAACGCCACCGTCGCAGGCTTGCTGTCTACTCAAACGGGCCTCGGCCTGGAGGAAGCCAACGTGCAAGTGGTGTGCACCGCCCCCACGGGCCAACCGCCGGTGAGCCTGTTCAAACTGACCGACGAGCACGGCCAATACAAGTTCAACGACGCCATCCCGATCCAGTGCAACTACACCGTGACGCCGCTCAAAGACAACGACCCGCTCAACGGGGTGAGCACCTACGACCTGGTGTTGATCAACAAGCACATCCTGGGTATCCAGCCCCTGGCTTCGCCCTTCAAAATGATTGCCGCCGACGCCAACAACAGCCGCTCGATCTCCACCTACGACCTGGTCGAACTGCGCAAACTGATCCTCGGGGTGTACACCGAACTGCCCAACAACACCAGCTGGCGCTTTGTCGACAAAGCCTATGTGTTCCCCAACCCGAACGACCCCTTCCAGGAGGTGTTCCCGGAAACCAAGTCGATCTGGAACGTGCAAAGCGACCGTATGGACGACGACTTCGTGGCGGTTAAAGTGGGCGACGTGAACAGCAACAACATCCCCAACAACATGGTCTTCAGCGACGACCGCAGCGCCGGCACCCTGTTGTTCGACCTCGACGAGCGCTGGGTTAAACCCGGCGAACGGTTCACCGCCACCTTTACGGCTGCCGAAACCGTCGCCGCCTATCAGTTCAGCCTGAACTATCCGGGCCTCGAACTCATAGACATCCTGCCGGGAACGGGCATGAAAGCCGAAAACTTCGCGGTGTTTGCCGACCAAAACATGCTGACCACCGCCGTAGAGTCGCCCGACGCCACGGAGCCCATTCAGTTCCAACTGCGCTTCCGGG
>CAZVZH010000130.1:0-9295 GCA_964630705.1 uncultured Saprospiraceae bacterium
GCTCTTATCCTTCTACGACGTTCAAGTGGGATAGGAGCGCGGAGGACGCGGATTTAGCGGATTGCCGCCGATTTAAGTTGTTAGGCGATTTTGCCCTTGATTCGCATGAGCCATATTTAGTGGTTGTGGTAAAATTGGCTCCATTCATGCAACACCGCCTACCGGGCAATCAGCACCGTGCTGTTGTACAGTTCCGCCTGATCGGAATACAATTTCAACACATACACGCCGACGGGCAATTGCCGAACATCAACTGAGAGGCGCGACCAGTCCGCCTGTAAAGCTTGGCGATACACCACCTGTCCGAGCATATCGTAGACTACGATCAGACGCGCCTGCTCGCTCAGCGGCGCCTCGAGTTGTTCGATAGCCAGTTGTTCGGCAGCCGGGTTGGGGAACACGCGGAAGCGGTCGGGCTGCAATTGGCTGGCAGCAGCGCTGTCGTTCCGGTCGGTAGGCTCCAGGCAGGGCGGCTGAGCGCAGCTACAATGCGCGCAGGTGACCGTGAAGGTTTGGCAGCTGATATCCTGGCAGCCGTTCGAATCCTCGATGTATAAGCACACCTCGAAGTCGCCGTTGCAAGGCGGGTTGAAGATCAGGTTGTGCCCTTCGTATTTGGAGATTGTTTGCCGGCCCAGGTTTTTGATACACCATTGGGCTGTTTCGCACTCGCCGCCGTCGCTGGAGGTGCTGTTGTTGAAAAAATAATACGTACAGCCCTGGGTCAGGATTTGAAAACTGGATTCGCAATAGCCCCCTTGTTCGAGGTAAGCCGGCGTGGTGGCTTCCAGTTTGTTGTGCATTTTTTCAATTTGGCAGCAGGTAAAATTGCCTTTGGTGCAAGCGCAACCTGACATGAAATTGTTCGTAGCGCACACATCGGACATAAGCGGCGTATCGTTGCAACCGTCGTTTTGGTTGAGGTGCACCAAGCCCAGGATATGGCCGATCTCGTGGATCAACACGTCGGCGTAATGGCTGGAAAAGGCAGCATCAAAATTCGGGTGCGCATTTACGCAGCCGGGTAAGATCGTCTCGTACACATACCGGAAAAAAGCGCGGTTAATAACTACCCGTCCATTGACAACCCCCACAGGCGCCCAACCGCCAGCACAGCAAAATTGACCGGTGCAGTAATTCGGGTCGTTGCAACCGGTACCGAACCACTCGCCGGCGTTTTCATTGAAATAGACATTCAGGAAGTTCGGGTTTGCCGGCGGATAGGTAATGTCTGGGTAGGCCCAGTGTTCCTGGTCGTAGTAGAGCACATCGGCCAGTTCGTACTGGATGTTGATGTCCATGAGCGGGGTAGCCGGGTTGCCGGGGTTGCTGGCGGGCTGGTTGTTGGCCAGTTTGGCATTTGCGGTGTTGACGATGTCGACCAAAATCTGTTCATAGGCCGGATCAAAATTGTGCAGTCCGTCTTCATCTCGAATGACGTGAAAAAGCAGCTTAAGCGTTTTGGGCGAACGCCAGGTGCAACTCAGGTCGTTGCCAAAACAATTGTCGCCGCCTTCGCTGCGGGTTCCGCCAGTCGCCGGCTCCGGATCGGACGAGCCTTCAACAGGACAGAAAAATTCATCGGTGGTTTCCGGATGATCGCCATGGGCAGGTCTGCGCTCCGTGGGATATTTGCGGCAGTCTGGCGCATCGATGTAGGCATCCACGATACAGTCCATTTGTTCGCAAAGGAAAACCCACAACGTCCAGTCCTGCCCGGCCGGGAAAGGCCCCAGGGTCACCTGGGTGTCGCCGCTACCGGTGTACAACACGACTTCTGTGCCGTCAGGCAGTTTTTGCTTGGCCATCCAACATTCGCCGTTGCTGCCGCTGACGGTGAGTACGACGGAATAGTACCATTGCCCATTTTTGTACACGCATTTTGTAAAGGCATAGCTGATTTCCAGATCGCAAGGCGCCGAACAGGAACGCGGCACAGGCACCTCCACCGTGGCGGAGCAATTAGGATCCTGCGAATCGAACACCTGGAACGTCACGGTGCTTCCGGGCGGATAATTGGCAATAGGGCCCATCCAAATGGTTTTCAGCACGTTGAAGGCGCCGGCTTCACCCGGGGGCGTGGAGGTGTACCAGTAGCTGCCCGGCTGGCCGCCATTGACGAGCAGGTCGAAGGTCCAATGGTCGTCGGAAGGGTCGGCCGTACCGCCATTAATGCACGTGATGTTGGATACGGCAGCGGTGAGGCAGGGCGCTTCGCAGGGCTCGAAGCAGATATTATCATAGCCATACTGTTCTGTGGGGCTGCTGGTCAGGTCGATCAGGAACCGCAGGCCGTTATTCGGACTGCTCAGCAGGTTGATCCAGTCCTGACAGCTGCTACCTACCAGCCACTGCCACTCCCCCTCGCTGTTAGAAGGCAGGTTGCCTTGGGCATCGCAGGGTTCGATAGGCGCGCAGACATGCACCCAACCGTCTTCAGCCGTAATCGAAACCGTAGCGACAAACCGCGCCGCCAAGGTCGGTTGCCCGGGCGGGCCGGCAATAATGTCGATGGTGGGGTGGATAGCGCTGCCCAGACCGCCGTCAAATTCCAGCTGGAAGTCGAAACACAGGCAGGAGTTGAAAAAACGGGTATAATCGAGATTCCAGTTGGTGTTGTTGAAAATGTAGGAAGCGCCCTCGCTGTCGGTGGAATGGATATAAGAGTCGCCAGGCAACCCGGATGGCCCGGGCGCCTGAACATTCAGGCTGCTCAATATCGTTTGCCAGCCGCCGGTGGCGCCGTCGTTAAAGGTTTGGCAGGGCAAATCGGTTTGGCTTTGAAGCGTCTGGCTGCACATAAAGAAGAGCAGCAAAGTGCGGGCATGCAGCAGTTGAAAGGCATGTTTTTTCATGACTAAAGCATCGTTTTTGTGAAAAAAAATCGGTTTTACAGCAGGGATATTTCCGGTGCGATCGCAGGCGGCCAAACGGGGCATGGCGATGCCAGGGCATGTGCGCACATGCTGTTGCTGACATAGATTTTTTATAGGGGAAGAAAAAGGCTGCAACAGCACGCATTCGCACCGTTACAGCCCCACAGGTCTGTGTCTGAATAGAAAAACGATACAGGCTGCTATCGAAGCAGCGCGTTCGATTTTATACAAACTGCTCGCGAATACGGAAACGTACTATCGACTTCCGGAACAAAGGTGTGGGACGGGTTGTGGAGAAACTATAACACCTTTTCAGGATTTTTCCCGTGCCAAATTTTTCAAAGGATCGCTTTCACTTTTTCCTCCAGCCATTGCCGCTCGGCCATGCCTTGCTTGGATTGCAGGCGCGCCATGATTTTCCCGGCGCGTTTTTTATCCTGAGGCGCCGTTTGCTGCAATTGAAAAACCAGGTTGATAAAATTAGCATTGCGCTCCCGCAAACTGGCCGACAAGTATTTTTTAGACATGCGGCTGATCAACATTTTAAACGCGTCCACTTTGTATGGCAGCAGGTCGGATTGTTGTTCGTAATAAATTTTTATTTCCAGCCGGCGCGCCATCAGGTGGTAGTCGAGGTAGGGCGAGCTGGGCGGAATATCGTCGAGCGCTGCATCCAGTTGGCCGAGCGCGAAACGGTGGCAGGCCCGGTTGAGGCGATAAAAATCGGCTGTTTCGTTGTCGCCGATGATCCGGTCGCGGTGGCTTTCCAAAAACGCCCCTACCCAATTGACCTGGCCCACATGCAGCGCCACAGACACCAGGTTGAGCACAGCGCTGGGCGTGAGTTTGCCCTCATGCTCGGCGTGGTAGAGAAAACCCCGTTGCAGGTTGTCGCGCTGGAGCTGATGCAACGAGGGCCAGAAATCTTCGCGGCCGTTGTGGATCAAAATGACGCAGAGGTTGCGCAGATAGGCGTAGCACTGTTCCAGTTTGGGCGGCGCCAATTGCGTTTCGTACTGCTGAATCAAGTGCGCGATTTCCTGAAAGTCAGTTGGTTGTGGCTCTTCCACCTGCAGGAGATTGAAAATCCGGTAGCTGATGAGCAACAGCCCCGACTCTTGCAAATAGCGTTCCGGCAAAGCATTTTCCTGGAGCGCAAAGCGGATTTCCTCACTGATTTCCAGGTTGGTTGCTCTGCTTTGCAGCAAAAAATAGTTGAGCAGGTCCAGCCGGTGGAGGTGGTAATATATGTCCAGATTCCGCAGAACGGAAGGAATGTTCAGGTCGCCTTTTTTCTGATTGCCCACGCTCTGGTGTTCATGCAGGGAAAACTCCAGCTGAAATTGGCGGAAAAAGTATTCGGTATTTTTCCAGGGCTCCTGATCCTGTTCGGCGTTCAGCCGGCCCAGCGTTTGCAAATACCGGTCGGGCAGGCCCCGGCTTTGGTAATACGCCGCGAGGTCGAGCTGCCGCTGGAAAGCGTTTTTCGGCTCCAGGTACTGGCGGATTTGCAAAAAGGTGCGCAGCTGCTTGTGCGTTTCAGCCATCAATTTTTCCAACTTGCCTTTTATTTCAGGTTTGCCCGGAAATAAAGCCGGGTACATCTGTTCTTTCTGCAAAGCCTGGGGCGCAGCCCGGTTCAACGCTTCCAGGATGCAGTGGAACAGCCTGCGGATTTCTTCGGTGGGTTTGTCCGGATTCAACCAGGAGCCACTTAAAAACAGGTCAAAATCGGCACATTCCTCCGGCTGAAGCGTGCGGATCAATTCGACAATAGCAGTGCGCTCCATATATTCGACAATAGCGTTTCGGAACGAAGGTAAAAAAGTGTTACAGGAATTCGACTTGAGCTTCGCCAGCTTTGCCCCAGTTCTTAATCCAATTTTTAAAATTAGGTCTGTTATGAAAATGATTTTCACTGCACTGCTAACCCTGACCCTGGCCTGTATCTCCCAAAGCCTTGCTGCCTCCGATGCCTGCCCACTCGCCAACTGTCCTGACCAACGCGCTGCCCCCGCCGGCGACAATTGCGACCTGCCCGCACCCGGACAATTCAGGGTGGTCAACCTAGGACCTTCCTCCGTAAGCCTGAGCTGGCAAGCGGTGCCTCGCGCACAAGCCTATGAAGTAAAAGCCTTCGAATCGGGCACGCAAAACCTCGTCGCTTTCACCACCGTCACAACCACCCAGGCCTCGCTGCCCCTGGCGTCGGGCATGAAAGTGGATATTTCCGTGGGCGGCATCGCCGAAAACTGCGCGCCAAGCCGAAACGTATCCTGGTTGCATTTCATCGGCGTCATAATCGTCGACCTGATCGCCGACCGGCAACAAACCAACCCGAATATCAGCGAGTTGACTACCGAGAGCTGCTTCGATGTACCCTGGTCCGGCGCTGAAAGCTACTGGTTCGATGTGTACAAAGGCAATCCTGCCAATTTCAACCGCTATGAAATTTCCAGCAACACGCAAGGCGCTACCTGCGGCCCCGATTTGCGGATTTGGGGCGTACCCAACAACACCGGCGAACCCAATCAGGAGGAGGAATCCTGGACCGAACTCTTCAAAACCCGTCCATACGCCTACCTCAATGCTGAATGGCACCAGGCGCCTTTTTGCGGCGGCACTACCATTCGAATCAAGGAAATGGAGTCGGCCGGCCCAAAAGATTTGTACGATGTACACCTGAGTTTCAAAGAGACCGGGCAGCTGGAAGTTTGCTTCAGTTCGCTGCTGCCGCTGGGCCAGTCGCAGGTGTACGGCATCAAGTTTTACGCTGCCGGCGGCTCGAACGATCTGGGCGGCTCCACCACCGATACGGATACCGCCAACCCCAAACTGTCGCTGGCTACCGTCATTTCCCCTTTTCACGACCAGCTCACAGTGCTTCTGGCCCCAGGGGCTGCAAGTCCCGTCCGGGCACAAGTGTTCGACCTGCACGGCCAACTTCTGATCCAGGCTTCCTTGCCGCCGGCTGAGCGTTTTTCCCTGCCGGCAAACCAGCTATCGGCCGGCATGTATGTGCTTCGCCTGACGGTCGACGGCGTTGGACAAACCTTTAAAGTGATTAAAACCTGACCTTGGAAAATTTACATGGTTCTGACCGCAGCCGTTGCATTTCGGCTGCGGTTTTTTATTTAAACCGACTCCCGACCCGCTCATTCGGGCAAGCGCTCCAACAACCATTTCTTTTGGTTGACCGGGTGCGCCGCCTCCACTTTTTGCCGAAACGCAGACCAGTGCGCGGCCGTAGTTTCGGGATTGATTTTCAGCAAAAACATCTCCCGGAGGAAGCGGAAATAGTTGCCGTAATTGTCGCGGTGCACTTGCGCCAATTCGGAGACTTTGAGTTTCCGGCGCACAGCCTCGTGGCGGCTTTCGAAGAGGTCGTAGTCGTTTTCCAAATAAAAAATGCGCATGCGCACCGATTCGGTATCGAAAAAATAAAACTCGTTGTCGCGGGTGGGCACCCGGGCGAGGTGCTCGGCCGCCTGCTGGTAATCGCCTTCATAAAAAGCGACGGAGCCCAGGCAGAGGTCGAGCAAATCGCTGCGTTGTTCCGGCGGCAGAAATGGTTGGTTGTGGCGCAGGAAGTTTTTGGCCCAGGCCGTCTGTCCGCAATTGCAGGCCGCCGCGACCACATTTTTAAACCGGCCGGGCAGCATAAAACCATTGTCTTCGATCAACCAACCCTCGCTTTCCGCCAGTTGGAATTGCTCAAACTGCGTGCGGTAAAACCAGTTCAATTCTTCCAGGGTGTTAAAATGGCCCTTGGTCAGCTTGCCCGTGAGCAAATTGGCGGCGGTGCGAAACAGGTCTTTGCGCTCCTTTTTTGGGATATCGGCGCCGTGCTGGGCCAGGTAGTGTTGTAGCGGTAAAAAACCGTTTTGCCCTTGCGGGTTTTTCAGCAAGCCAAACAGGAGCGCCCAAGCCGACAAAGCGGCGCTTTCCCGAATAAGCGGCTCCTGCACCGGCAGGAGCATGTCGAGTTCGTCGAACAGCGCGTGCGGGTCCGTTTTTTTGTACACCTGCTGAAAAAGCAGCAACTGGCAACCCTGCTTAAGTTTTTCCAATAAAAAATAGCGGTTGCAGCTGTCGATGTACTGTTCGAAAACAAAAAAACTGGATTGGTTCCGGAGCAATTCGTCGAGCCGGAGGTTGTCGAGCCGGAGCCGGGTGTGAAACGGCCGGTCGTCGGGGTCAATCTGCGTTTCGAAAGCGTCGATTTCGTCGCGCAGCGGTTTTTCGAGCCGGCGGTGTTGCAAGGCGTCAAGCAAGAGCAGGCGGGCGGTATTGGGCTGCCGGGCCAGTTCTTGCTGGGCGTAAAATGCCGGCAAGAGTTTCAGCGCGCGCGTGCGCAACTGCCGCACACCTTCTTCTGAGTTGAATCCCAGGGCTTTAGCCAGCCGGTTGATGGCCGTGGCCGGCGACTCCCGGAAATCCGGATGGGCCGGCTGCAGGAGGCGCAGCAGCTGCGCAATCCGTTTGTCGCTGTTGAAATACGGCGAATCGGCAAACCGGGCAAAGGCTTCGTACTCCTCGGCGGAGAGGGCGCGCAAGGCTTGGTAAAGTTTGAAGTCTTCCATGAAAAAAATCTCGTGAAAGTGTCCGGTAAAGGTACGGTGCGGCCTGGTCTTGAAAAACAAAAAAGTCCATGAAAACCAAGGATTTAAGTACCTTTCCAGGGGTCGTTTTTTTACTTTAGGCCTGTGTTTTACCATAGGAAACTGCGCCGTTGGCGTGCATTTTTGAGCCATCGAAAATTTTCATTCCATTATAAAACTGGTCATCGCTATGAAACTACCGGTTTATTTACTGCTACTGCTCAACTGTTTTACCGGAATGTTGCCGGCGCAGCCCGCCCTGCAACGGCTGCGTTTCGACCCCGCCCAGGCGCCCAGCTTCGAGCAGTTTCGAAGCGGCAACACAGCCGTCCGGTTCGCACTGGGCGCTACCGACCAGCTCGAGCTGCTGCGCGCCGGCGCCGACCGCTTGGGCAACCGCCATTTCCGCCTGCGGCAGCTGCACGGCGGCATTCCGGTGTTCGCTAGCGAAGCTGTGTTGCGCGAAACCAACGGTCAATTGCAGGCGGCGCGGGGCCGGTTTTGCACGGATTTTCAGGAACCCGCGGCCCCGGGGCTGACCGAGCAACAAGCCCGCGACCGCGCCCTCGAGTTTTTCCCCGCCGACAAATACGCCTGGCAACTTCCTGCTTACGAGCAACAACTGCAAGCGGCAAGGGCCAACCGGGCAGCCAGCTTCGCTCCCGCAGGCAAACTGGTGTGGTTGCCCGACCAGCTCACCGGCCCTGAAACTGGCCCGGCCCGGCTGGCCTGGCAGTTCGACCTGTTCGCCGTGGAACCCACCCTGGCCCGCAGCCTGATATTTATCGATGCCCAAACCGGCGCCGTCCTCGAAGACCTGCCCCTGCTGCAACACACCAACACCCCGGCCCAAGGCGCCGCCCGCTACCAGACGAGCCTGGTCGACATCAACACCGAACGCTTCGTCAACGGCGCCGGCGACACCCTGTACCGCCTGCGCGACCTGCCGCGCAACATCTGGCTGCGCGACGCCCTTTCCCTACAGTCCAACCCCGATGTCGACGTGGTACACCACTCGACCCTGTGGGACCAAGCGCAGCACCGCACGCCCGTAGCGGCCCACTGGGGCATGGCTACCTGGTTCGATTACTTGCTCGAGGAACACAACTGGCGCGGCTTTGCCAACGACAGCAGCGCCCTGTACGGCTGGGTGCACCTCGATCACCAGCTGAACAATGCCTTTTGGAACGGCAGCTGGGTCAACTTCGGCGACGGCGACGGCCTGCGCTACGGCCCCTTCGTTTCGCTCGATGTAGTGGCGCACGAATGCACGCACGGACTGGTGCAAAACGCCTGCGGCCTGCTCTACGTCGGCGAGCCGGGCGCACTCAATGAAGGCATTTGCGACATCTTCGGCAGCCTGGTCGAAGCCTACGCCTTCCCCGACCCCGGCCCCTGGAACTGGATGATGGGCGAAAAAATCGCCTACCTCAATCCGTCGAACGGCATCCGCCGCCTCGACCTGCCCAACGCCACCAACGCCCCCGCCGCTTTTGGCGGAAAATACTGGGCGAATACCGCGGGTTGCGCGCCGAATGTCAACAACGACCAGTGCGGCATCCACACCAACTGCACGGTGCTGGGCCGCTTTTTTTACCTGCTGGCTACCGGCGAAACGGGCTGGAACGAGTTCGGCACAGCCTACGACGTGGCGCCCATCGGCCTGAAAAAAGCCGCGGAAATCCTGTTTGAGGTGGTGACCGGCGGTTACCTGTTGCCCACCGATGGCTTTGCCGAAATGCGCGAAGCGACCATCGAAGCCGCGGCGCAGCTGTACCCCGGCACTGAAAATTCGGTGGCGCAAGCCTGGTGTGCCGT
>CAZVZH010000130.1:9395-12613 GCA_964630705.1 uncultured Saprospiraceae bacterium
CCGCCGTTTCGACGGTTTGTTTCGGACAGCCGTTTCTCGCCGCCAACGATTCGCCGGACAAAACCGCCGATTTTCAATGGCGCTGGAACGGCACGGATTTCCCGGCAGCCGATTCCCTGCTCGAAATCCCTGCGATGAACATCCCGGGCGACAACACCATCGAGTTGATCGCCGAAACCGCCGCCGGTTGCCGCGACACCTTCGCCCGGACAGTGCGGGTGCGACAACCGCTCACCCCGGCTTTTTCCTACGAAACACACGGCTCCACGCTGGTAGCCAATGCCCACTACCCGGGCGCCGATACCTACATTTGGCTGTACGGCGGGCAAAAAGTGGGCGGCAATGCGCCGGCCCTCACCCTCCATGACTTAGCCCCCGGGACCGACTCGTTGCGGCTGGTGGTGCTGCAGCAAGACTGCCCGGGCGGCGTGGCCGCAGCAGCGGTGGAAGTGACGGTGAGCGCGGGGGTGGTGTGTGTGGGGAACCAAACGACATTCCAGCAAGTGACCCATACGAACAACATCGTAGGCATCGCCGAACGCGGGAACAAACTGTACCTCGCCATGCCGGGTTGCGGCATGGAACTGGACAAGACCAGCCAGGCGACGCGCATGTTCAAACCTGAAAACACTGGTGGCCTGCTCAGCCTGCCGCTCACTTCGGTGACGGTGCGGAACGACGGCAAGGTGTGGTTTGGGTCGGAAGCTTGCGGGATTGGGGTGTACGATCCAGCGGATGCTTCCTGGGAGCGGATCAGTAATTTCAACTGGCTACCCGGAAACCTTATAGAAAAAATGGAAACGGATAGTGCCGGCAATACCTGGCTGCTGACCAAACCGGATAATTTTCGCCAGTTGGTAAAAATTACCGCTACCGGCCAGGTGTTTTATTTTCCTGCATTCTATTATGCAGTTAATGCCTGGGCTGTCGTTGGCGATGAATTGTGGTTATGCAGCTCTCAGGGGACAAACTATATCAAAAAAGCCAGGCTGGAAAACGGTGTGGGTATCATCGAAGACGTTACCGAACCGGCTATCCTTCAAAACACCTATTTCAGAACAATGGGTTCGAATGGGAAAAAACTTTGGCTTTGGCATTTGAATACCTATACGTTCACCGAAGTGGATTTGGAAACCGGCGGCTCAATAATCTACAACTCCACCAATTCGAACCTTCCGAGCACCGGAATTAGTTTCGATCAAATTATTGACGATCGGGAAGGCGGCGCCTGGATGTATTACAATAGAAAACCTTATCATTACGATGGCGCCGGCGATTTTACCATGATTGATGTTCCGGCCTTTCTCAATGCCTGGAGCCACCACCTGATTTTTCTGGATTCCGGGAAGACCCTTTGGATAGGCACCCAGTCTGGATTAGGAAAATACGCCAATAATAATGGTACTCTGATCGATCTTTCCACCAATGGTTTTAAAATAACCACTGGAACAAGAACCCAAATTTCCGATATCCATGCAATGCCGGGAGGGAACCGCACCGTAGTATCGCAATATTCCAATTTTTTTGAAACCACCGACGGGACGGCGCAGCCAATCGCACCCGGTTGCTCCGCCTCCGCCGCCAATTTCGACATCGATTCTTCTGGTACTATCTGGAATGTCTGGAACACCAATAGAATTGGTAAAATTACCTTGTCCGGCGGCTGCGGCATGTTGACTTCCCTGCCCGGCCTGCCAGTTTTGCCCACACTCGCCGACGTGAAAACCTGGGGCAAATACGTCGTTTTCCGCGCCAACGACCAATTTATCCTCTACGACCCCGGGGCGCAAACAACCCAAATTATCCCCGTGATTCCGGGTTATTGGAGCTTCGGCCTGGGCAATTCCGAAAGCCTGTGGGCCAAGCGGGTAGGCGATACCTTGCTCGAACTCCGCCCCGACCTGTCGCTGCGCTACCACCAGGCCTGGGCTTCAACTGGCTATGGCGGCTACGATTTTACCGTAGATAAAAACGGCGGGATGTGGTTTGACCGAGTGGTACTCAGTTGTTGCCCCAGCTATGCGTACTACGTTTACTACCAGGACTCGGCGGGTAATGTCCAATCCATCGACAAACTTCACAAAGACTTTGATGTCAGCGTCACCTGCATGGACATCGACGAAACCGGCAAGCTCTGGCTGGGTTTTTCCAGCAAAGGCCTGGTCCGGTACGACCCCGACACCGACACCTACGAGCTCTACACCACCTGCGACGGCCTGCCCGACAACAACGTGACCGGCATTGCCTTCAGCGCCGACGGCACCGTCTCCGTCGCCACCTGGAACGGCGTGGGCATCATCCGACCCTCTTCCGACGTCATCGAAATCGACTTCGAAACGCCTTCGCTCTGCGCCGGCCGGCCGGCTACCTTTGTCAACCGCACACAGGGCGCCAGCGCGTACGAGTGGACCCTCGACGGCCAAATCATCGCCACTACCAAAAACCTGACGCGCAGCTTCGACCAGCCCGGCCAGCACATCCTTACCTTGCTGGCCCGCAACGCACAGGGTTGCGCCACGGCGGCCACACAGGTGATCGACGTGCATCCCGCAGCTGATCTATCCCAACTGCCGGCCGTTCGGGCCGATTGCGACCAAACCGCCCGCGTGGCAGCCCCCCCGGGAATGGCCGCGTACGAATGGCGCAACGCCGCCGGGCAGCTCGTTTCCACGGCGCCGGACTTGCTCGCCGACAAAGGCGGCCTGTTCAGCCTGAAAATTACCGACCACTGCGGCAGCACCGCTGCCAAAACCTTTACCCTGCTGCTGGCCGACTGCGTGTGGCCCGGCGACGTGAATGCCGACGGCATCGTCGATTACCGCGACTGGGCGCTGCTCAGCCTGGTGTTCGGCTTCAACGGCCCGGCCCGCGACGCCCAGGACATCAGTTTCCAGGGCCACCCCGCCCTGCCCTGGAACGGCCAACTGCCCAATGGCGTCAACATCAAACACGCCGACGCCGACGGCAACGGCGCGATCGACCTGCTCGATTTCGAAGCCATCGACCTGAACTACGGAAAAACCCACGGCGCTTACCCCGGCCTCGACGGACCTAAACCGAGTCCGCTGCAGTTCGTACCCGTAGTACTCGAAGCGCCTTCCGAGGCGAATGACCACCGGCTGTCCGTAGGTATTTTTGTTGCCGATTCCACCGGCAGCCTGGGCGCCTTTTCCGCTATGGGCCTGGCCTTGCACTGGCTCCTGTCGCCGAATGTAAAA
>CAZVZH010000131.1:0-12606 GCA_964630705.1 uncultured Saprospiraceae bacterium
CCGGCCAGTTGACGATGGATATCATGTTGGTGCCGCCGATGCCGCCGATGTTGGAAATACTAATGGTGCCGCCTTCCAGGTCTTCCAGTTTGTTTTTCCCGTCGCGGGTGCGGGTGCTGAGGGCGCTGAGTTCGACAGAAATCTCGGTCAGGCTTTTTTTGTCGACATCGCGGATCACCGGCACGAGCAGGCCGCGCGGGGTGTCGACGGCGATGCCGATGTTGTAGTAATTTTTATAAACCACTTCGCGGTTTTCCGCGTCGTAGCTGGCGTTGAACTGCGGCATGCGGCGCAGCACCGACACCACTGCTTTGGTCAAAATTGCCGTCGTGGTAAGGCTGCCGCCGGCCGCTTTCACTTGATCCTTGTACTGCTGGCGCAGTTCTTCCAGTCGGGTAATGTCCGCTTTTTCAGATATCCAGGCATGCGGAATGGCGTTGAACGCGTACACCATGTTGTCGGCCGTAACGATGCCGATGCGGCTCTGCGGCTGCCGGTCGACGGTGCCAAATTTTTCAAAATTGGGCAGGGGCTTATGGGCGGGCACGCCGCCGGGCAGGGCCGAACCGCCGCCGGTATCGATGCGGCGTTTGACGAAGTCGACCACGTCTTTGTATGAAATGCGGTTGGCGCCTTCCTGCGGGCGCACGTCGCCGAGGTTAATACCGAATTCTTTGGCCCGTTTTCGCGCCAGCGGACTGGTACGGGGGCCTTTGCCGTTGGCGGAAGGTGCTTTTTCCGCTACCGGAGCAGCTACGGGCGCCGGCTCAGCGGCAGGTTTTTCAGCCGGCGGCGGCGCGCTGGGGGCTGCGGCCTGGGCAGGCGCCGGAGCGCTGGCAGCCGCGCCGTCGGCCACGGAAAGCCGCAGGATGGGCGTGCCTTCCGACACATCGTCGCCCACTTTTACCAGAATTTCCTCCACGGTGCCGGCCTGGTCGACGGGCATTTCCGCATCCACCTTGTCGGTACCGACAATCACCACGATCTGTTCTTTGCTAACCGTGTCGCCTTTTTGAACCAAAATTTCGGTGATCTTTCCCGTCACCCCGTCGCCCAGCGCGGGCAGTTTGTATTCGTACGCCATATTCGTTGGTAGAAATTGTAAAAACCCGGGCAAATATCGGAATTTGCCGATTGTCCGGTTTGCCGGGCAAATATGAGGCAAGTTTGCGGGAATACAAACCGGTCTTCCTGTGTCAGCCGATCTGAGATAACCGCTATCCGCCGCAATCGCCCTACCTTTGTTTCCGAAAAAAAACACCCGTTTCGCCCATGAGTTCTCCCAATGTTTTAAAAAATATCGCCCCCGCGCTGGTCTGGCAGCGGTTTTATGAAATCAGCCAAATTCCCCGCCCCTCGAAAAAAGAGGCGCGCATCACTGCCCATTTCGAACAGCTGTTTACCGGCCTGGGCATCGCCTACACCAAAGACAAAGTGGGCAACCTCGTCGCCCACGTGCCCGCCAGCAAAGGTTTTGAAAAAGCGCCGACAGTGGTCTTGCAGGGCCATTCGGATATGGTGTGCGAGAAAAACCGCGGCACCGAGCACGATTTTGACCGCGACCCCATACAGCTCGTCCGCGACGGCGACTGGATTGGCGCCCAAGGTACCACGCTCGGCGCCGACAACGGCATCGGCGTGGCGGCTGCCCTGGCCATTCTGAGCGATCCGGAGGCCGTTCACGGCCCGCTGGAAATCCTGATTACCGTTGACGAAGAAACCGGCCTCACCGGCGCCAACCAGATTTCCGCTAAAATGCTGACCGGCAAATACCTGCTCAACCTCGACTCCGAGGAAGACGGCGTATTTTACATCGGCTGCGCCGGCGGTATCGATACTGCCGGTATTTTCCGCGTACGGCATACCCCCGTGCCGGCTGGCGCCTACCGCGCTTTTTCCCTGCGGGTGTCGGGCTTGAAAGGCGGCCACTCGGGTGGCGATATCCACCTCGGCCGCGCCAACGCTATCCGCCTGCTCGCCCGCTGCTGGCAGGCCTTGCAGCCCTTGTCGCCCCTCGTCACCAGTGTGCAGGGCGGCAGCAAGCGCAACGCTATTCCGCGCGAAGCCGAGCTGACTCTGGTGCTGCCCGAGGCCAAGGCCGACAAAGCGGCGGCCCTGGTGGAAGCCTGCGCGCGCGATTTTCAAAACGAGTTCAAAACGACCGACCCGGGGGTGCAACTCGCGCTTGAACCCGCGTCGATGCCCATGTTTGTGTATGCCAAAACGCAGGCGCAAAAACTGCTCAACACCCTGCTGGCCCTGCCCCACGGCGTGCAACAAATGAGCGCCGACATCGACGACCTGGTCGAAACCTCCACCAACCTGGCTACCGTCGTCAGCGACGACCACACCATTACCATCGGCACCAACCAGCGCAGCTCGGTGGAAAGCGCCAAACGCGCTATCGCCGGCACTGTGTCGGCGACGTTTCGCCTGGCCGGCGCCCGGGTGGTGCAGAGCGACGGCTACCCCGGCTGGCAACCCAACTTGCAATCGAAATTGCTGAACGTTTGCCAGGAGGTTGCGCGCAAACAGTACGGCAAAGCGCCGGAGATCAAGGCCATCCACGCCGGATTGGAATGCGGTATCCTGGGCGGCAAGTACCCAGCGCTCGACATGATCTCCTTCGGCCCGACCATCACTGGCGCGCACTCGCCCGACGAGCGGGTGCACATTCCGGCTGTGGAAAAATTTTACGCGCTGCTCAAATCTGTGCTGCATGCACTGGCGGAAAAAGGCTAAGCACTTACGGGATGAAACTACCTGCCGGCGTGTACCGCCATTTCAAAGGCCGCTACTACCTGGTGCTGGGCGAAGCCCGACACTCGGAAACGGGCGAAATCCTGATCGTGTACCAACCGCTGTATGGCGAGCCGCAGTGGTTTGTCCGGCCGAAAGCCATGTTTGTGGAAACGGTAGAATACGAAGGCCGCGAGATTTCCCGCTTCCAGTTTGTCGGCGCTGAAATTCCGGAAAGTCCGCACAAGTGATGAGGCAGGCATACTGCCCACAGAAACGACCATCTTTAAAAACTTTTTGTTTTTAAACAATGGTCGTTTGCAACAAAACTTTTATCTTCGGCACTCCAAAACCTGCCCCTATGGTACAAATCGCCAATCCGATCTACGATGTCGTTTTCAAATACCTGATGAACGACGAGAAAGTTGCGAAGCTTTTGCTTTCCGCCATTATTGGTAAAGAGGTCGTATCGCTGGAATTCCGCCCTACTGAGCATCATTTTCCCGTCGGAGAAATGCTGATGGTGCTCCGCATGGATTTTAGCGCCCGCATTATGGATGAGCACGGCAATCAGGAACTCATCATTCTGGAACTCCAGAAAGCCAAGCTGGCCTCCGATATTTTGCGCTTTCGGCGCTATTTGGGCGAACAGTACGCCAAAAAGGAAAATGTGGTTCGCGAGCCCAAGCCAGAATACCCTTACCGGAAAGCCTTGCCCATCCTGAGTATTTATTTTCTGGGGCATACGCTCGACCATGTAAAAGCCCCGGTGGTACGGGTGAACCGCAAGTACCTCGACGCCGCCACCGGCGAAGAAATCCGGGAACGGGAAGAGTTTATCGAAAGCCTTACTCACGACAGCATCATCATTCAAATTCCCTACCTAAAAGGCCGGCGGCGAACGGAGTTGGAACAACTACTCGCACTCTTTGACCAATCCGGCACGACAGATGACCCGCATTTTCTCACTATTGACGAAACCGACCTTCCAGAACGATACCGCCCTTTGCTGCGCCGGCTTCAAAAAGCTATAGCCGACCCCCTAGTGCGGGAAACTATGGAAGCGGAAGATGACCTGATCGAAGAATTTATAGACTATCAGCGGTTAATTTCCGCTAAGGAGGGAATTATTGCGGCAAAAGAACGGGCTATAGCGGAGCAAGAAAAAACTATCGAGGAGAAAGAAAAAACTATCGAAGAGAAAGAAAAAACTATCGAAGAGAAAGAAAAAACTATCAAGGAGAAAGAAAAAACCATTGTAAATCAGCAGCAGCAACTGGAAAACGCCATAATTGCACTACGCGAATCCGGTGTCGATACAGAAAAAATGGCGGCACTACTGAGCCTTTCATTAAACGAAATTGAAGCCGTGCTGCGGAAACGGGGGAGATGATGCGCTTTCCCCGAGCTGGGAGTGATCAAAAGTATGAACCACGCCTCCCGCTATTTACCGCCCTGATTCAATGCTTACCGGTAACATTGACCACACTATGCACATCCAACGCTACACCGTTCAGCCCGGCAGCCTCAAAAACCTTCAACTGATCGGCGACACGCTGCCGCCGCCCGCTGTGGGCGAAGTACAGGTGGCCGTAAAAGCCGTAGGACTCAACTTCGCCGACGTATTTTGCATTTGGGGTTTTTACGAAGCCGCGCCAAAGGAAACCTTCACGCCCGGCCTGGAATACGCCGGCGAAATTGTGGCGGCAGGCAAAGGCGTAACCCAATTCAAACCCGGCGACCGGGTGATGGGCGTCACCCGTTTCGGCGGCTACACCACTGGGCTGAACATCGACGCACGCTATGTCGTGCCGATTCCGCCCGACTGGTCTTATGCCACTGGCGCGGCCTTCCTGGTGCAGTCGCTCACGGCCTATTATGCCCTGTTCAACTTAGGCGCCCTGGAATCGGGGCAATCGGTGCTGATCCACAGCGCAGCCGGCGGCGTGGGTTTACAGGCCTTGAAAATTTGTAAGGCAAAAAACTGCTTTGTTGTAGGCACGGTCGGCAACGCAAACAAAATCGAACTGGCCCGCGCCAACGGCTGCGACCAAGTACTGGTTCGGGGTAATAACTTCAAACAGGATTTACAAAATGCCTTGGGCGACAGGCCACTACACCTGGTGATCGACACTGTGGGCGGTCGTTATTTCACCATACCCTGGCGCATGTTGACCGCCATGGGCCGTTTGATTGTAGTTGGGTCATCCCGCTACGCCAGCGTGGGCAACCGGCCCAACATCCTGCACATGCTCAAGCATTTCCTCACCCGGCCCAAGATCGACCCGCAAAACCTGCCCAACCAGAACAAAGGCCTCTTTGGCTTTAACCTCATCTACCTCTACGAACGCGTTGAGCTCATGCCGCCTATGCTCGCAGACCTGCTCGCCATGCAACTGGCCCCGCCGCATGTGGGCCATACCTTTCCGTTTGAGAAATTGCGCGAGGCGATTTTGCTTTTTCAAAGCGGGAAAACGCAGGGGAAGGTGGTGCTGGAGGTGCCTGCTTGATCTTGCAGACTAGGGCTAAGCAACGTGTCGGAAATAACTTTCCAGCTTGGCGGCATATTTTGAGCGCCTGCTGCGTTGCCAAAACAGTTATGTAGCACACTACACGCCTGTTTTGACGCCTTGCCG
Organism: uncultured Saprospiraceae bacterium; assembly: GCA_964630705.1. Taxonomy (GTDB): domain Bacteria; phylum Bacteroidota; class Bacteroidia; order Chitinophagales; family Saprospiraceae; genus M3007. The sequence goes on from CAZVZH010000131.1 coordinate 5,376, forward strand.
GCACTCAAAACCTGCTCCCCAAACTGGAAAGTTATTTCCGACACGTTGCTATTCGAATTCTACCTTACCGCGGCAGCACCCGGAACTCCGTGCGCCGGTTTTGCGCATGCAGCTCTTCCGTGCAATCAACCCCGTTGCCGCAGTGGTTGACGAGTTGCGTTTCGCCATAGCCGTGGAATTCCAGTCGGGTGCGCTTGATCCCGCGCGACACCAGATAGTCGACCACGCCTTGCGCCCGGCGTTTTGACAAGTCGAGGTTGAAGGCGTCTGAAGATCGCGAATCCGTGTGCGAGTTGACTTCCACCCGGAGTTCGGGGCGTTTCAGCATGAGTTTCAGCAGTTTTTCGTCGATAACGGCTTTTGCCTCAGCAGTCAGGATATCGCTGTTCAGGTCGTAATAAATTGGTAGAATATTGAAGTCCAGCAGGGCGCACTCAATTTTACGCCACTCATAACTCTCGGGCGTGTTGGCGCTGCGGTCGCGCACCAGAAATACTTCTTCGCGCACGATGGGGGCCACCAGGGTGGAATCCACATAAGCGTCGCGCTCCAGCACGCGTTTGGTGACGGTAATATACTCGGCAGGGATCTCGATTTCGCGCACCGTAGCCGGCGTTTCAATCACCTGGCGCTTCACCACCCGGATGCGGCCGTTCGGCGGGGAATGCTGCGCAAAACTGGGTCTGCGCACGATTCTTTTTACCGGAATTTGTTTGGTCACGGCATCGTGCTGGACATAGCAAATCACGTCGCAGTCGCCCGGAATCGGCGATTTGCAGCCGTCCAAAGCCGGGCGGGTTTCAAAAGCTGCGTAAGCCGGCTCCAGCACGATCGTTTCGAAGGTGTCGATCAGTTGTACCGTTTCAAAGGTGTAGGTGCTGTACGGATCGTCGACCAGCAAGGTATCGTATACCTCGCGGTACACCGCCGGCACGTATTCGAAGCGTTTGCTGGCCTCGCGGACGAGCACTTGCTCCTCCACTGTGCGGTGCACTGCCGGCACCACTTTGTATTCCATGTAGGAAGGCGTGGTGACTACTTTTTCCAGCTCCCGGATTTCTTCGATTGGACAGCGGATGTAACAGGCGCCGGGCTCCGGATTAGCCGGATAATTTTGGGCGGTAAGCAGGGAGGGGGTGTACAGGAATACTAAAAAAAGGAGGGCTGGAAACCGCAGGAATGCCTTGCTCATGTATTAAAACGTTCTGGTAAAGTTAAGCGAGCAGTTCCTTGGAGTTGGGTTTTCAAGTGGCAGGTCTTCGTCGGCGTAAAACTAATTACATTAGATAAACCCGTTACCCTTTTTCCCAAAAACGCCAAAAATTTTCCGAAACCGGCTTCCTCCGCCGCGTTGGTAGGTTGAAGTCGCTGGGCCGGGCTTATTTTTTTACATTCGCGGCAAACTTTAAAACATGAAACGACTCTTATTCCTGCTTTGCCTGCTCCCCATCCTGTTGACGGCGCAGGGCGGCATGTGGCTGCCCCTGCACCTGGAAAAACAGAACGAAAAAGAAATGAAAGCCATGGGCTGCAAGCTCGACGCCGACGCTTTGTACGCTCCCAACCGGCCGAGTATAAAAGACGCCATCTGCCAGTTTAGCGGCGGCTGCACCGGCGAGCTAATTTCGCCGGAAGGCTTGTTGCTCACCAACCACCACTGCGGCTTCGGCGCCATCCAGAGCCATTCCAGCCTCGAGCACAACTACGTCGAGGAGGGCTACTGGGCCATGTCGCGCGAACAGGAACTGCCTTGCCCGGGTGAAACGGCCATGTTCGTCACCCGCATGGAAGACATCACCGCCCTGGCCCTGCAAAACGTGACGGGCAGCATGGACGAGCGCGACCGCCAGGCCCAGATTGACAAAAACCTGGCGCAGATCAAAGTCGGTACAAAAAAAGAAGCCTGGGAAGAGATCCTCATCCGGCCGTTTTACGAAGGCAACCAGTACTTCCTCTTCGTTACCGTCACCTACACCGACATCCGCCTCGTAGGCGCCCCGCCGAGCAGCATCGGCAAGTTTGGCGCCGATACCGACAACTGGGTCTGGCCCCGGCACACCGGCGACTTCTCCCTGTTTCGCGTGTATGCCGGACCCGACAACCGCCCGGCGCCGTATAGCCCCGACAACCGCCCGCTCCAGCCCCGGCACTTTTTGCCGGTGTCGGTTTCCGGCGTGCAGCCCGGCGACTTCACCATGGTCTACGGTTTTCCCGGCCGCACCGACGAATACCTGCCCGCCGCCGCCATCGCCCAGATTGCCGGCGTGCTCGACCCGGCCAAAGTATCCATCCGCGACCAGGCGCTCAAAATTATGGACGGCTTTATGCGCCAAAACCCCGATGTCAAAATCGCCTACATCGCCCGGTATGCCAGCATCGCCAATGCCTGGAAAAAATGGCTGGGTGAAATGCAGGGCCTGCAAGCCTACAAGGCGCTCGACCGCAAGCAGGCCTACGAAGCGGAGTTCGCCCGCCGCGTGCGCCAAAACCCCGGCTGGAAAATCCAGTACGCCAACTTGCTGCCCCGCCTCAACCAGTTGTACGCCGATATCCAACCCTTCGCCCATGCCCGCGACAACTACCTGGAAACCTTCCTCCGCAACATCCAATTGATGGGATTGGTCGCCGGCATCAACGGCTGGATTCAACAATACCAGGACGGGAAAACCCAGGCGTTTGCCAACGCGCTGCCCGCCCGGAAAGAACGCCTGGCCGAATTTTTCAAAGACTACCGCCCCGTCGTCGACCAGGCTGTTTTCACGGCCCTGGTGGAAAAATACGCCCAAAACGTACCGGCCGATTACGGCGCCGCTGCGGTGCAAAAAGCCGCAGCGGAAAAAGGCGGCTACGCCCAGCTGGCTACCTACCTGTTTGAAAACTCCGTTCTGGCCAACGCCCAAAAATGGGAATCCCTGGCTGCCGGCGATGCCGCCGCCCTCGGCGAGGCGCTGAAAAACGACCCGGCGGTGCTGTTCTGGCGAGGCGTTACCCAGCCCTACCAGGAAAACGTTGCGCCGCGTTTGCAGGAACTCCAGTCGACCATCAACCTGTTGCAACGCCAGTACATGGCTGCCCAAATGGAGGTGTACCGCGAAAAGCGCTTTTTCCCCGACGCCAACGGCACGCTGCGCCTCACCTACGGAAAAGTACAGGGCTACCGCCCGCGCGACGCCGTCAGCTACGAATACCAAACCACCCTCGACGGCGTGATGGAAAAATACGTGCCCGGCGACTACGAGTTCGACGTGCCGGCCAAACTCATTCAACTCTGGAAAAACAAAGACTATGGCGCTTATGCCGCCAAAGACGGCCGGCTCCCGGTGGCTTTTCTCGGCACCAACCACACCACCGGCGGCAACTCGGGCAGCCCCGCGCTCGACGCCCGCGGCAACCTCGTCGGCCTGAATTTCGACCGGGTGTGGGAAGGCACGATGAGCGACCTGAACTACGACCCCGCCATTTGCCGCAACATCATGGTGGATATCCGCTACGTGCTGTTCATCATCGATAAATACGCCGGCGCCGGGCACCTCATCCGGGAAATGAAACTGGTCAAACGTTAATTCCGACAATCCCTCCAGCCCATGTCTCTCAGCGATATTCTCACCCACCTCGGCGAACACCGGGAACAGTATTTCCAGGCCGTTTCACCGCCGGTAATCCAGTCCAGCAATTTTGTTTTCCCCGACCTGGCCGCCTTCCGCCGGGCCTTTTCCGACGAGCTCGAACAGCATGTGTACACCCGCGGCAACAATCCCACCGTGGCTATCCTTCGCCAGAAACTCGCCGCGCTCGAAGGCACGGAAGACTGCCTGGTGTTCGCCAGCGGCGCCGGCGCGGTAGCGGCCGCCGTGATCGGAAATGTGCAGGCCGGCGACCACGTCGTTTGCCAACAAAACCCGTATTCCTGGACGACGGCCCTGCTGCGCAAATTCCTGCCCCGCTTTGGCGTGGAGCATACTTTTGTGGATGGGACCAGCCTCGACAACATCCGCGCCGCGTTGCGCCCCAACACCCGGGTGCTGTACCTGGAAAGCCCAAACACGCTTACGTTCGAATGCCAGGACCTGGCTGCCTGCGCCGCCCTGGCCCGCGAGCACGGCCTGGTGACCATGATCGACAATTCGTACAGCTCGCCCATCTTTCAAAACCCGGCCGCCTTCGGCATCGACATCGTGCTGCACTCGGGCACCAAATACCTCAACGGCCACTCCGACGTGGTGGTCGGCGTGCTCTGCGCCAGCAAGGCCATGGTGCGAAAAATATTCGAGTCCGAACTGATGACCCTGGGCGGCATCCTGGGGCCGCACGACGCCGCGCTGGTGTTGCGCGGCTTGCGCACCCTGCCCCTGCGCGTGCAGCGCAGCGATACCAGCGCGCAGAACCTGATCGGGCGGCTCGACCAGCACCCCAAGGTGGAGCGCATCTGGTACCCCTTTCATGCCGCCAACCCGCAGTTGGCCCTGGCCAAACGGCAAATGCGGGGTTGCGGCGGGCTGTTTTCCGTACAGTTCCGCACCGACTCCCGGGAGAAAATGGAACGGTTTGTGCACTGCGTCCGCCGGTTTTTGATGGCCGTTTCCTGGGGTGGACACGAGTCGCTCTTCCTGCCGACCATTGGTTTTTACGACATTCCCGGGAAAACCCCGCCGGCGCTGCCCTGGACGTTCTGCCGGTTTTATGTCGGCCTGGAAGACCCGGACTGGCTGTGGGAAGATTTAAACCAAGCCTTGGAGGAATTGTAATACCTTTGAATAGCAGGCGGTTAAAAACCTTTGCGCCTGCCAACTATTTCAGCGGAAGGCTGTTTTTCAAAGTTGTTGGAAACACTACGCGACTGACCTATGACAACAAATTCACCCGCAGCCCTGCAGAAAGTGGCGGCCTCGCTTTCCGGAGCCAGTTACCGGTACAGCTATTTTCGCTCGATCGAGGCGGCCGGCGCCGACTGGGATGCTGCCGCCCCGCCCGACAATGTTTTTCTCCAGCGCAGTTACCTCGCCATTTTGGAAAGCCACCCGCCCCTGGGCATGCGTTTCGGCTACCTGGTTTTTTACCAGGGCGAGCAGCCGATCGGCGTGGCGCTTTGTCAGATAAAAAACTTCAAAGGCGACGACAATATCAGCGAAGAGGAGCACCAAAGCAAAGACCCCTGCTTTTTTGGCAGCCTGAGCAAGTGGATGAAACGCTGGGTGGCCGGCAAGCTCAGCGCCGATATCCTTATTTGCGGCAACATGCTGCTGACCGGCGAACACGGCTACTGGTTTCAACCCGACCGGATTCGCAGCGATCAGGCCGCCGCCTTGCTGGAGGAAGCCCTGCAGCTGGTGTTGCGCACCGCCGACCAGTCGGCCGAACGCATGCCGGTGATCCTCATCAAAGACCTGGCGCCGGCACACCGCGACCAGGGCCGTTTTTTTAACCAAAAAGGATTTGCCGAGTTTGAAATCCAGCCCAACATGGTGCTGCCCCTGCCCTTTGAACATTTCGAGGCCTACCTCGCGGCCATGTCGACCAAATACCGCACCCGCGCCAAGCGGGCCTTTAAAAAAGCCCAGGGGCTGGAAAAGCGCGAGTTGAGCCTCCCGGACATTTACCAGGAACTCCCCCGGATTTACGCTTTGTACCGCGATATCGCCAACAACGCGGGTTTTAACATGGTCGACCTGAACGAACATTATTTGCCGGCTTTGAAACGGGATTTCTCCGAGCACTTCCGGATGTTCGGCTATTACCGCGAAGGGCAGTTGCTGGCCTTTTTCACCACCATCCGCAACGGCGACGAACTAGAGGCTCATTTCCTGGGCTACGACAAAGCGCTCAACCACGACCTGCAGCTCTACCTCAACATTTTGTACGATATCGTGCGCATTGGCATCGAATCGGGCTGCCACCGCATTGTGTTTGCGCGTACGGCTTTGGAAATCAAAAGCTCGGTAGGGGCCATGCCGGAGGACCTGTACTGCTACATCCGCCACCGCAATCCGGTGATGAACAAATTTGCCGGCACCTTGCTCGACTACCTCAAGCCGGTGGAAGTATGGCAACAACGCCACCCCTTTAAAATTGATGTGGAAGAAGCGGACTAGCGGATCACTGCGATTTCCTGCACCTGCAAGCGTTTCTGGTCTTTTACCCAAAGCAAGTACAGGCCCGGCGCCGGACGCTCGAGCCAAACCTGCGTGCTGGCTGTGGCCAGGTCTTGGGCATGGCCGTCGTACACCACCTGGCCGCGAATGTCGGTGATCCACCATTCGGCGGGCGGGCTGTCGGGCTGGTGCGGCGTGGAGGCCGTGGAGCGCACCTCGAAGTTGCCGTAGTTGGGGTTGGGCACGATCTGGTAGCTGTAGGATTTGTCGGGCTCGTCGATGTCGGCGTTGGTATCAATCCAGATCAGGGCCTCGTTGGTGCAGTTGGTGAGCGTTTGGTTGAAGGTGGCGCAGCTGCGGTTGACGATGGTTTGGCCCGGCGCCAGAAAAGCCTTGGGCCGGATGGTAAACAAGACAAAACCCACCGATTCGGGGCCGCCGGAGGCGCTGTCGGGCAGTTGAATGTCGTCGAAATACCAGCGGACGATATTGCTGTTGTCGCGCACCAGCTCGTAGTCGTGGCTGGCGCCGATCATGCTGAAACTGGTCAGCTCAAAACGCGGGTCGAGCGTATCCCGCACGATGACCTGATAGGCGGTGTCGGTTCCGGTGTTTTGAAAACGGATAAAATAGGTGGCTACAGCGCCCTCGGCCAGCTCGGCCGGTGTGAAAACAGCATCTCCCAGGACTTGGATATCATTTTGCGCAGACAAATTACCGGAGGCGTACCAAACAGCCAGCGGCAAAACAATTCGGCGGAGGCATATCATGAGCAGTATAATTTGGAAAAACGGCCGGGTTGCCAATTTTTCAGGTTACGAAGGTAATACAATTATCTTTGCCCGCTTCGACATTAACATCCCTTCCAAAACGCTGTACGCCGCCGGGCAAACCGGCTTTTTTCCCGCCAACCACAAATCGCAATCGCTATGAAATCGCGCCGACAATTTTTACGAGATACTTTCCTGGGGGCTGCGGCCCTGCAATCGCTGGACTTTTTACAGGCCTTTGGCGCCGGCCCGTCTGCTTGGACGTTGTTCATCGAGGGCGTCGACGTCAGCACTGATATCAGCAATAACACATCGACAACCTTGGGTTCTTTTGGGGCGCGCACGGCTTCCAGCGTCAAATTGGCAAACTCG
>CAZVZH010000132.1:0-12495 GCA_964630705.1 uncultured Saprospiraceae bacterium
CGCGACGGCCGCACCGTCAAAGGAGTATATTTCACCGGTCTGCGCGACGCCGGCGACCCCGTTGAACTTGCCCGTCGCTATGCCCGTGCCGGCGCCGACGAACTGGTTTTTCTCGACATCACCGCCACTCAGGAAAAGCGCAAAACACTGGTTGGATTGGTTGAGCGAATCGCCCGGGAGATCGACATCCCCTTTACCGTAGGCGGCGGCATCGACAGCCTGGCAGATGCCCGCGCGGTTATCGAGGCCGGCGCCGACAAGGTGAGCGTCAATTCCGCAGCGGTGCGGCGCCCGGCATTGATCGCTGAAATTGCCGGTCATTTCGGGAGCCAGTGCGCCGTGCTGGCCATCGACGCCAAGTGGGAGGCGGCCGACTGGTACGTGTACCGGAGCGGGGGCCGGGAGGCCAGCGGCCGGCGCGCGCTTGCCTGGGCCGCCGAGGCGGAAGCGCTGGGCGCCGGTGAAATCCTGCTCACCTCGATGGACCACGACGGCGCAAAATCCGGCTTCGCGCTCGAGCTCACCCGGGCGGTTTGCCAGGCAGTGGGCATTCCGGTGATCGCTTCCGGCGGCGGCGGCGCCTGCGCGCATTTCGCCGATTTGTTTGAACAAACACCCGCCAGCGCCGCCCTGGCCGCCAGCATTTTTCACTTTGGCGAAATACCGATCCCCGAACTCAAGTCTTTTTTAAAAAACCGGCAACTACCTATACGATGACGCCTGATTTTAACAAAAATGCCGACGGCCTCTTGCCCGCCGTTATTCAACACGCCGATACGCTGCAAGTGCTGATGGTAGGCTACATGAACGCCGAAGCGCTGGAAACTACCCGGCAACTGGGCAGGGTAACCTTTTTCAGCCGCAGCAAAAACCGCCTGTGGACCAAGGGCGAGCGCTCTGGTCATTTCCTGCAACTGGCAGATATCCGCCTCGACTGCGACGCCGACGCCTTGCTGGTGAAGGCCCGGCCGCTGGGCCCAACTTGCCACACCGGCGCCAGGTCGTGTTTTCAGGAGCAAACCGCCCGGGGCTTTCTGTATGCCCTCGAACAAACCATCGCCGACCGTATTGCCGATACGGCCAACGAATCCTCGTACACCCAGCGCTTGTACCGCTCGGGGCTGCAAAAAATAGCTCAAAAAGTAGGCGAAGAGGCCGTAGAAACCATTCTCGAAGCCCGTTCCGGCAGCCTGGAACACCTGCAAAACGAGGCTGCCGACCTGTTGTACCACTTGCTGCTACTGCTGCAGGCGCGGGGCTCGAACCTGGAGGCCGTGGAAGCAGTGCTGATGGAGCGTCGCCAGTCCTGAACCGGACTGCCTGTCCGGAACACTTCTTTTGCCGTCTCCTACCTTTCAACCGCGATTTCAGCGCCTTACTGTTGAAAAATTTTGGCCTTGCAAGCCAACGGCACAACTTTGCGCCTGATCAAGAGCCACTGTGTCAAAAACCAAGACCAGTGCTTAAAAAAAATCAACCTTCCTGTACCATGAAAACGCCATTTTCGCCCTATGCCAATGAACAGCTCAACACCTTGTACGAGCTGCTTTTTTGCGACAACCCCGCTTTTTTTGAAGCCGCCAACCAACAACCGGACCAACAGCCCTGGGCAACGCTTTTTTCCAAAAGCCCGGACGAGCAAGGCTTGCTGGCCATCGCCAACGACCCGGAGGCGGAAAGCCGCGTCCGCAACCTGGCCAGTTTCCGGCTCCTCGAAGCCGGGAGCGCCCTCCGGCCCCAACCGGCCCTCCACGGCGTGGTGATCGAGGTAGGCATGGAGGAAGGCCTCGATACCTTGGCCGCCTTCGCCGACGGCACTGCGCGCTACCTCAATTACGCGGGTCATGCCATCGTTTGGGAAACGCCGACCGAACAGTCGAATGCCATGATCCAGGACCTCTGGCAGCACAGCATCAACGTGGTCAATCAAATCGGTCCCTGGGACAAAGGCAGGCTCGCCCCGCCATCAACCGGCACCGTGCGCCTGAGTTTTCTGGTTTCCGGGCAGTTGTTTTTCGGGCAGGGGCCGATGGACGTGTTTTTCCGCGACCCGATGGCCGGGCCTGTGCTGAATTCAGCCACTCAGCTGATGGTCTTTTTAACCAATTACAGTGCGAAAAAGTAGGCGCAAACACCGTCACCACTCCAGCCGCCAACTCAGGTTCGGCACCAAGCCGAGTTGCGCCTTTGTCTCCACCCGGCCGGTGTAGGGGTCGAAGTAGCGGTAGGCGGTATTTTTCCGGATGGTGGCATTTTGAAAATCCATGGCAAACAGGCTGTTGCGTCGCTGGCCGATGTTCCGCCGCCAGTACACGCGCAGGTCGAGCCGCACGAACCCAGGCAGTTTTTCCGGGTAACCCTGGGAAAAATCGTACACGGTGCGTTGGGCTGCCGCCGAGGCCACCGTATCGACCGGCGCCGCGCGTTGCCCGCCCGCCCAGCTGATGCGCCCATTAAAGCCGAAACTGCGGCTGCGCGCCGGCCAGTCGTCGCGCTGCCACTCTTTGCCGGCGGTGAGGTTGGCGATATGCCCCAGCGCCCAGCGGCCGGCGCGCCAGCGGCCGTCGCTGCCCTGGTAGCGGGACTCAAAAACGGTGGCGTTAGCCAGCACAAACCAGCCTTCGCTGAGGTAGCGCTCAGCAGTGACTTCCAGCCCCCGGTTTTCACCCCGGCCGGCGTAGGCAAAGCCGCCCGTTGCGAGCGGCCCTTCGCTGCCGTTGAGCACAGAAAATGCGGTTGGCGCATTGGGGTCAACCGCCGCGTTTCGGATGTGTTGCCAAAACAGCTCGCTGCGCAACACCCAGCGCTCCTGTACCTGCCAACTGTGCCGCAGGCCGAGCTGCCAGGATTCGGTGACATCGAGCCTGTCGCGTATCCACAAGGAAGCGAGTTGGCTCACTTTGCCGGAAAAAAGACTCAGCCGGTGCCGGGCGCTCAGCTGCTGACTGATGAGCAGGCGCGGCTCGGCCGTAGCGCGGTTTTCCTGCGGAAAAATCAGGCTGTGCAAGCCGGCTTGCACCTGGGTGTGGCCGCTGTTGCTGTGCCAGTGGTAAGCGACCCAGGGCTGAGCAATCCAAAAATCATGGTCGGGCAGCGCCGGTTGTTCACCCTTGTGGCGGGCTTCGACTTGGAATTGTTGGCGGTTGGCCTGTAGCCCGGCTAAAAGCCGGTGGCGAGTGCCGAACGGGCGGCTGATCTGCAAACGGGCCGACCATTTTTGCTCGTCGGAGCGATCGAGGTCGAACAGCGACTGATCGGATGCAAACGTTGAGCGGCGCTCGTTCTCCTGCCCCGAAACGGCTGCGGCAATGCTGTACCCTGTTTTTTCGCCCAATACGCCCTGGTGGGTTGCGCCTAAAATGGCCGTTTTGGAGGTAAAATCGATGCGGAAAAGGTCTTTGAACACCTGGATGTCCAAACTATCAGCAGGGGGCATAAATCGGTTTTCACTGAGCCCGCCCAAGCCGAACACCGACCACTGGCCGCCGTTTTTTCCGAAAAAATCGAGTTTAAAGGAAAGATCCTGAAAGTGGATGGTTTCGCCGCCGAAGGAAATGCCCATTTGCCCGAGCAGCCCGACGGTGGAGTAGCGGTAGTTGGCCAGGTAACTGGCTTTTTTATTTTTTGTCAACGGCCCTTCGGCGGCCAGGTCGAGACCGAGCAAGCCGGCCTGGGCGGTAAATTCGGGGCGATGGTTGTTGCCCGGGCGCAACCCGATGTCCATCACGCCGCCCAGGGCGTTGCCATAGCCAGCCGGGAAAGCGCCGGTGAGCAGAGCGGAATTGTCGAGCAATTGAGCGGAAAACAGCAGCACCCCGCCGCTGGCGAGCGCGGGCCGGTCGGCGAGCGTGCCGGCATTGGGCAGGTGGTTGGGGTTGACGATGTCGAGCCCTTCGAGCCGCCAAAGCAGGTTGGCGGGGCTGTTCCCCCGGATGCTCAGGCCGTTGGCCTGGTCGTCGGTATTGGCTACGCCGGCATAGGCCAGGGCCAGGCGGGCGGGGTCGAAAAAGGTGGCTGGGAAGCGCTGGGTTTGCTCGCGGGTGAGCGGAATTTCCGACAAGGCTTGCAGCGGACGCCGGTTGGAGGCAGCGGCTTTTACCGTCACATCTGGCAAGGTGGTGTTGGTAGGCTGCAGGGCGATATTTAATAAGGTTTCCTTGCCGGAGCTGAGGCGCAGCTCGGGCAACAGCACGGGTTCATAGCCCTCGTGTTGGAAAAAACAAAAATAGACGCCAGGCTTCAAAGCATCCGTTTGGAAGCTGCCGTCGGCGCCGGTGGTCAGCGCGAGTTGGTCGGCGTCGGGCGTGCGGCCCAGGCTGATACTGACGCCGGGCAAGGGCGCGCCGCTGGCGGCATCGCGCACCACGCCGGTGAGGGTTTGGCCGGATAATTGGCTGGGCAGAACCAGGGCGAATAAAAACAGGAGGTAGCCGTAGCGTTTCATGCTGGAAATTTCGGACTTTGCCAGCGGAATAACCTAGCCCGGGAGCAGGTTTTCGGAAGAAGGCATCCGGTTTGGGATATTAATAATTTTTGGGCGACCGCCAGGGTCGCCCCTACGCGGCCACCATCACCCAACCAACATATTTATGGAACTAATTCTGCCTATCATTATCATTCTGCTCATCCTGCTCAGCGTCGTTACGGTCAGCCAGGGCACGGTGGCTGTTACCACCATTTTCGGCCGCTACCAGCGTACCCTTCGGCCGGGCTTGAACGTGCGCATCCCGTTTATCGAGCGGATATTTAAGCGTATTTCTATTCAAAACCGCGCGGTCGAGCTCAATTTCCAGGCCGTAACGGTTGACCAGGCCAATGTGCATTTCACTTCGCTGCTGTTGTTTTCCGTGCTCGACGACCGGGTGGAAACGATTAAAAACGTAGCGTTCAAGTTTGTCAGCGAGCGCGATTTTATGGCCACGCTTTCCCGCACCGTGGAAGGCAGCATCCGCGCCTATGTGGCCACCAAACGCCAGGCCGAAATCCTGGGCCTGCGCCGGGAGATTACCGAGGCGGTGAAAATCAACATCGATCACATGCTGGAGGAATGGGGCTTTCACCTGATCGACTTGCAGATCAACGACATTGTGTTCGACGAGGAAGTAATGCGCTCCATGTCGAAAGTAGTGGCTTCAAACAACCTCAAAGCCGCCGCCGAAAACGAAGGCCAGGCCTTGCTCATCACCAAAACCAAGGCCGCCGAGGCGGAAGGCAACGCCATTAAAATTTCAGCCGAGGCCGAGCGCGAAGCCGCCCGCATGCGCGGCCAGGCCGTAGCGCTGTTCCGCGAGGAAGTAGCCAAAGGTGTGGGCCAGGCTGCCAAGGAAATGCGCGACGCCCACCTCGACGCCTCATTTATTTTGTTTTCCATGTGGACGGAAGCGGTGAAAAACTTCACGGAGCATGGCCAGGGCAATGTGATTTTCCTTGACGGCTCGGTCGATGGCATGCAAAAAACGCTGAAGGAATTGATGGCGATGAATTTGAGCCAGGGACAGAAATAAAGCTGGTTATTGAATTTCTAAAAAGAGTCCGGCAGTCCCGGTAAAAACCTGGGGCCAACCAAACAAAAGCCGCAGGAAGGGCACTCCCCTCCTGCGGCTGATTTTTTATCGCGAAAGCAGCGCTATTCCACCTTCACCAACATTTTCGACTGCATTTGCCGCTCGTTGACCAAGCGGCAATAGTACGTGCCGGAGGCCAGGCCGGAAGCGTCCCAACTTTCCTGGTACTGCCCTTTGGGCTGCCAGCTGCTCACCGGTGTAGCCACAATACGGCCGTTTTGGTCGAGCACTTGCAATTGGGTCATGCCGCCGGCGGTGTCGTATTCGAAGGTCACCTGCCCGCGCACGGGGTTGGGCCACAGGCGCAGCAGAGAGCGCCCGGCCGCCTGGTGGGCGTCGTGCACCGCCGTCGACAGGCAAGGCACGCCGGCCTGGAAGAGGTTGAGGAAAGGGAAATCGTGGAGCAGGATGTCGCCCACATCTTCCTGCGGCACACAGAACCAGTCGCGCAGTACCGAAGCGTACACCGAGCGAAAGTCGAACTCCATGTTCAGGTTGTCGAGTACCGAGGGGTTTGGCGGAATGGCCGGGTTGGCGCCCGTTACGCCGCCGGCTACCGGTTTTCCAAACAGGAACAAAGGCGCCGCTTCGCCGTGGTCGGTGCCCATGCTGAAGTTGCTGGTGATGCGGCGGCCGAATTCCGAAAAGGTCATGCCCACCACCCGGTCGGCTGTGCCCAGAAAGGCCAGGTCGTCGGTGAAAGATTTGATGGCGTCGCCGAGTTCGCGCAAGAGGTTGGCGTGGATTCCCAGGCTGTGATTGTTGGGGTCGACCTGTTGGTCGTGGGTGTCGAAACCGCCGATGCTGACCATGTACAGTCGTGTTTTCAAACCGCCGGCAATCAGGCGGGAAATCACTTTCAGCTTGGCCGCCAGCGGCGTGTCGGGGTAAGTTTTTTGGTTCGGTACAGCGTTCGAGGCATCGACGATCGACTGGGCGTACAGCCGCGATTGCTGGGCAATCTGGCGTACATAAGCCAATTGTTCGCCCGCCGGGGTGTTCGGCGCGGGGTCTTGCACGCCTGCCAGCAGGTTGTAAAAATCGCCGGTGTTGGGGATAACGAAACCCATGCCCGTTTGCGGCCCCATAAACGCCAGCGACATCGAGCTGCCGATTTCCACCGCCAGCGGGTGTGGCATATCGGTGTTCGGATAGCCCGTCGGGTAATTGGGATATTCGTAGGCCAGATACCGGCCGGCCCAGCCATTGGGGAAAAACTCGTCGGCATCGGACCCCGACATCCAGATATCCGTGGCGCGGAAGTGGCTGAGGCTGGGGTTGGGATAGCCCACATTCTGCACGATACGCACCTGCCCGGCATTGTACAATTGCTGCACACCGCTAAAAGCCGGGTGCATGCCCAGCGTAGTGGCATTGGTGAGGGGAAGCAGGTCGTTTTCAGCCACGATTACGTTAGAGCGGCCTTTGAACAAGTTGTCGTACTGGTCGAGCGGCACCACCGTATTGAGGCCGTCGTTGCCGCCTTCCAGCTGGATGACGACGAGCACGTGGTCGGTATCGACGCTCAAATCGCCCAGCAGGCTGGCGTAAGGGTTGGTGGCGAAGGCGCGTACGCCGAAGCCGTTTACCAGGGAAGGAATAGCCACCCCGGCAGTGATATTTTTTAAAAAATTGCGGCGTTTCATGTTGAACGTTCTTTTTGAAAAAATGGATCGTGAAAAATGCGCTTCGAAGCCCGGCGCTTACATCAAGTGGATTTCCTCCATTTGCAACACCCGGTACAAATACGACTGCAAACGCACCTGAATGGCGCCGGCCAGCATTTGGTCGTTCGGGTTGGCTTCGTACAATTCCCAGGCAATCGTCCAGTAAGCATCATTGGGCAAACCCGACAACAGGATAGGCTTGAGCGAATCTTTCACCGTTTGCGAAACGGGCAGGCCAAACAACATTTCCAGCGATTCGTCGATCAGTGCGTTGATATCCGAAGGGTCGGCTAAGGTAGCGGCCCAGGGCAGCGGATTGATGTAGGCCCGGTTGTTAAACCCGAACAAACCAGCGAACACCATGGTGTCAGTGAAGCGCCCGCGTTCGGGCAAGGTGGCCGTGTTGATCCATAATTTATCCAACAACGGTTTTTGGTAGTAGGCCTGCCAGCCGGCCACATTGGGCGGGTCGCCGGCCACTTGCAGCATATCGGCCATGCGCACGTTGAGCTGGTAGCTGATCAGCAGGTTGTCGAGCAAGTCGGCCGAGCCTGGCAACTTGATATCGAAATACCGGAAAAGGCCCACCGTGAAGTCGACCGGGCTTTTGATGACCGCCCCGCGGTTGAGCGCATCGAAAAAATGTTCGCTTTTGAACAAGGTATCGAGCACGGGCAATATGTCGTAGTTGTTGCTGCGGAAAATTTGCGCCAGCGGTTCGATGATATTTTGCTCGGTAGCCGCGTCGATGTCGTGGTACACGAAAAAACGGTAGAGTTTCCGGCAAACAAAACGGGCGGCTTCGGAGTGGTCGAACAGCATGTCGAGAAAGTCGTCGAGCTCGGCGTCGCCGGAGCCGGGGCCGCTGCGCCCCTGGATGAGGCGGTTGCCGTAAAAAGCCGAAAACTGCTTATTTCCGGTGTCGTGTTCATTAGCGAAATAAAACGTGCTGAAGCCGTCGGTTCGCCAGCCTGTGAGCAGCCGGGCGGCGGCTTTCACGTCGTCTTCGGTGAAATGGTCGGGCAGGTCTTTGCCGATCACGAAGAGTTCCTGGATTTCGCGGGCGTAGTTTTCATCGGGCGCGAAACGCGAGTTGAGGTACCCGTTGAGGTATATGAGCATGGCCGGGTCGAGAGTGATCGCCCGGATCATGGATTTGAAATTGCCCAGGGCGTGCTGGCGGTACAAGCTGTTGTGCCGGTACAACATGCTGCCGAACAGGGCTTCGGTAAATTGCACCGGCACATGGTTGTGCCAAAACAGGGTCATTTTTTCACGAATATTGCGGTGGCTGCCGAGCATCTGGCGCACCCACCAGGCGCGTACGCTTTCAGCGCGATAGAATTCGGCTGTAGGCTCAAAACTGGCGTTCAGAAAACTTTCGCCAAATGGCACGGCAGGGTCGGTAAAGTTGGGGTTGTTGTAGTCGTTTACCGGCGGAGCAGGCGGAGTGTAGGCGGGGTTGAGCAGCTCGCCTACGGCAACAGGCATCGTTTTACCTAAAAAATACTGCACGTCGGCGGCGGTGGGCCCGAAAGTGGTCCGGCGCAGGAGGTGGAGCACTTCGGCGCGGGTCCAGGGGCCGGTGTACGGCGCCAGGCCGGACGTCGGCGGGCTGGCGGCCCGCGCAGCCCGCTGGGCTTCCACGGCTGCCGGTAATTCGGGCAGCATTTGGTCGGTAATCAGGCTGGAAGGGCGAAGGGGGCGGCGGAAAAGTTGGAGAAAAGAACGTCGGTCAAGGTGACTCATAAGCTGGGAAAATTTGATACGGGATGCAGAACGCGGCAACGGTTGGTAGCCGTCCGCTAAAGTAAAATTTTATTGCTAATAAAGCGTTAAGAAAGCCGAATATGGAACAGGCTTTTCCCGACCATACCTTGTTCGACCGCTGGGTGCGCGACGACCTTTCCGATACAGAACGGCAACAACTGGAGCGGCTGCCCGATTTTCCGGCCTTGCACCACTTGGTTGAAAATGCCCGGCAACAACAACTGTCGGAACAAGACACCCGAAAACTCCTGACACGCTTCCTCCTCGGCCGCAACAACCGGCATACCCGGCCACCAGCCTATCGCTGGCCTTGGCGCCTCATTGGCTTAGCCGTCGCCTGCACCCTGGCTTTACTCATCTGGACCTTGCTCCAGCCGGCGCCCGAACTGCCCAGCATCGCCGCCACCGCCACCGGCGAGCAAAAAACCGTCACCCTGCCCGATGGCTCCACCGTGCGGCTCAACGCCGTGTCTTCCGTCGAAATTTTACAAAAAAACTGGAGCGCCGAGCGCCGCGTCCGCCTGCTGGGCGAGGCATTTTTTCAAATAAAAAAAGGGATGACGCCCTTTGTCGTCGAAACGGATGCGGGCAGCGTCGCTGTGCTGGGCACCAGCTTTTCCGTGCGCTACCGCGGCGGCAGCTTCGACCTCGCTTGCTACGACGGATTCGTGACAGGTTGCACCCCCGGGGGCTTCAAACAAGCCCTGCGCGCCGGCCAAAAAGTGTCGGCGCTGCAAGACCGCTGGCTGCCCCTGACTACCCTCACCGACCCCTGGCCCTCCTGGATGCAGGGCGAAAGCCGGTTTGGCGACGCCCCGGTGTACGAAGTTTTTGCCGAACTCGAACGCCAGTACAATATCTCCATCAGCGCTTCTGGCATCGAGGGCCAGCGTTTCAGCGGCCTGTTCGTACACCACAACCTGCCCCGCGCGCTGGGCATGGTGTGCGAACCGCTCGGCCTGCAATTTGCGGTGGAAGGCCGGCAAGTGCTGATCCGGAAAAAACAATAGATTTTAGCGGGATGAGAATGCCGAGATTGGATGGGAACGCTGATGACGCGGATTTTTGCGGATGCCCGCAGATTTTTTTAACCTAAAACCGCTCGTGCGGCCCCCATCAAAAATTAAATCTGCGGTTATCCGCAAAAATCCGCGTCATCTGGGCTCCCATCCCGCATCAAGCCGGCACCAAACTCAAACGCTCGATGGCGTTTTCCAAAAAGTTGGGAATGACCGTGTCGAAGGTCCGCTGAATTTTTTGCGGATGGGCCAGGTCGCGGATCATACGGTCGTACCGCGCCTCTCCGTGTTCGTCGACCACCGCTTTTTTGCGTTCGGGCTCCATAAAATACTCGAGCAAACCCGCCGGGTCGGCTTCCGGATGAAACTGCGTGCCGATCATTTCCGGGCTGAAGCGTACGGCCATCAAGGCGCGCTCGAGCTGCACATGCGGCCGCAATTTTTCCAAACACAAAATATGCGCGCCCAGGTCATCAAACCGCTCAAGGTTGGGCTGCAACACCTGGTAGCGCCGGAAATCGGCGATGTAAAACGGGTCGGGCAAACCTTCGAAAAACGGCTCTTCCTTCCCCCAGTGGGTTTTGTGCACCGGGTAAGTGCCAAACGACATTTTGTCGCGCTGGCTCACCGCGCCTAAGCCGAAATGCCAGCAAGCCATCTGAAAAGAATGGCAGATAAAAAAACAGTGTTTCTTGGCTTCGCTATCGGGGTGGCGGCGGTTCCACGACCACAGTTGTCCAATCAGCTCGAAATAGCGGTCAAACCAGGCGCCGTCGTTGCACAAAGGGTCGCCCGGGCCGCCGGAAAAAATATAAATATCGTAGGAGAGGTCGGGCACCTCGTTTTTAGCGCGGACGTCGAAATGGTCGAAACGCAGGAGGTTAGCGTAACGGGCCAGCATCGATCGCAGCATGGGGATGCCGCGGTTCGATTCCCCATTATACATATCCAGCAAAGCAGCGCGAAGCATAGGCAGTAAGTCGGTGTTTGTAAAGGGCCGTTGGCTTCGAACCGCACAGAGGGATTTCCGCCTTCAGGAGCCGATTTTTTACGTGAAACAGCGCTTGCCGTCACAGGGTTGCTCCTGCGCTGACAAAAGCATGCCAAATTCGGATTGTTGGATCGGGGGAGGGGAAATCGGGACGGGAAAACAAAGGTCGGCAACCGGCCGCGTTTATTCCGCATCGAGTGCCTACTTTTGCACTTGAAAAATTTAAGAACCCATTCCAAACGCCGAAACATGAAATTTGTACCGGAAACAACCATCGACGCCGTGATCGACCGGCTCGACGACCTGAGCGACGAGCAGTACGAGCGCCTCATGGAAAAATTCGCCGCAGAACAGCCCGTGCTCGTGGCTTATTTGTTCAACGACGAAAATTTTCACCTGCTCAACGACGAGGAGAAAGGCTACCTGCACTACCTCTCCCTGATCGCCTGGCAGGCGGTACAGGAAACCAACGGCCCGGTGCCGCCGGTCGGCGAGGAGGCCATCGGTGAGGCGGAAGAAGCCAACTACGAAATTCTGGAAGCCAGTACGGCCCGCAATTTCCGCGAGCGGCTCGATCCGTTTTTTGAAAACACTCCCCAGGAAGACCTCCTGGCTTTCGCCGAAGAAGCCGTGCTCGAAGACGAAGACGAGCCCGACGCCCTGGTTACCAAAGAGGGCCGCGAGCCTATTTTTATCGCCCTGAAAACGGTGATCGACGTGCTCACCGCCGAATCCTGAGCCGCGCCATGTACCACATCCACCCGGCTGTCCGGCACCTGCAAGCCATCGTCCGTAACCTGAAAACCAATACCGGACGCGATCTCGAAGCCTGGATCGGTTTACTCGAAATGGAGGGTCCGGTCGACGCCAAAGCCCGCCGCGACTGGCTGAAAACCAATTTTAAACTGGGCGGCTTGACCGCCGCTACCATTGTCGAATGCGCCGACGGCAGCGGCATGGAAAACGCCGACGGCGACGCTTACCTGGCCGCTGCGCCGGCTTATATTGAAAAGATGTTTCGGGGAAAAGAAAACTTGCGGCCCGCCTTCGACCAGATACTGGATTGGGCGCGCGCGCAGTTGCCCGAACTTAAAATTTGCCCCTGCACCACCATCGTGCCGCTCTACCGCGAGCACGTGTTCGCCCAACTCAAACCCGCTACCCGCACCCGCCTCGAGCTCGGCCTGGCCCTGAAAGGCCATAGCGGCGCCTGGTCGGATCGCCTCGTCGATACCGGCGGGCTGCAAAAAGGCGACCGGATCACCCACCGCTTCCACTTAGGGCCGGGCGAACTGCCCGACGCGCATATGTTCGAATGGCTGGAACGGGCCTACGAGCTGGATTGAATTTTTCCCACTGACTTTTCCCGGGCGCTACGATGACGAAAATCTTTCGTTCCAGCGCTTTCCAGGCCCTACCTTTGCCACCTTATGCACCGCGTGTACACCATCTTTTTCCTGGGCGCCGCGCTTCTCGCACTGGCC
>CAZVZH010000133.1:0-12244 GCA_964630705.1 uncultured Saprospiraceae bacterium
ACAATTTTGTTAAAAGCCTCGGAGCGGCTAAACGATTGTAGCCTATTCATGAATAACCTTGGCCTGGAGCGAGAAGAGCCGCTCGATGTCTGAGCGGCTCTTCTCGCTCCAAAATCGTCTATCCGTCTTCTTCTACAAACGATTAGCCTCTCCGAGGCTTTTCACAAAATTGTAGCGAGGACGTTAACAGGGCGAAAAAGCGCATTAGAATAGGGCAATTTTTTCCCGTAACTTTGAAGTCAAAATACAGCGCTCATGATCACGGTATCCACAGAAGCCTACATTTCAAAAAAGAATCCGGTTATCCTCTTGCCCAATGTGCCAGAGGGCAACTATGATGTAGTCATTATACTTCAACCCAAAGCGGCAACGGGCAAATCCAAACCGAAGCAGCCGCGCAAGTCGGGTTTTGTCAAAACCCCGATTGTTATGACGGAAGACTTTAACGCGCCCGTAGAGGATTTCAAAGAATACATGTGATGCGCTTGCTCCTCGACAGGCAGTCGCTTATTTGGTTTGCCCAGGGGAATGCCCGGCTGAGCCAAGCCGCCCTCGAAGCCATTGAAAAAGAAGAAAATGAATGCTTCGTGAGCATGGCGGCCTTTTGGGAAATGTCTATCAAAATAAGTTTGGGTAAGTTGGACATGGCAGGTATGGCCTTGAAAACCTTTATGCGCCTGGTGGAAGAGCACAGGATTTTCACCTTGCACATTTCCCGCGAACACATCCTCGAACACGCAAGGCTCGCCTACCACCCCGACCCTTTCGATCGCCTCATCATCAGTCAGGCTATTTTTGAACAAATGGCTGTAGTCAGCAACGACCCATTTTTCGGCGCTTACCCAATTCAACGGATTTGGTGAAACCGTTGGGTTGTACAATTGTCGGCGTGATTTGGACTCAAACCGACATCCCACCCAACACCCATTTTCCAAAAAAATAACCCGACTTTTGCCCCGCCTCTACCCCAAACCCAACGCTTCAATTTTAAAAAAATGCGCATCCTCAAATTCGGCGGCACCTCCGTGGGCACGCCCGAAACCATCCAGGGCCTGCTGCACATTTTGCAGGACTACTACCGCCGCGGCGAACGTTTTGCCGTGGTATTTTCCGCGTTTTCCAAAGTCACCGACGGCCTGATCGAACTGGCCACCCGCGCCGGGAAAGGCGACGGGTACTACCTCGAACTGCTGGCGAAACTGCGGCAGCGGCATGTCGATGCCCTGGAAAAACTGCTCGAACCTGCCAACCGCCCGCCGGTAGCCGCTGCGCTGGAGGCCAATTTCGAAGCGCTGGCCAATGTGCTCCAGGGCATTTACCTGCTGCACGAAGTGTCGGCGCGCTCGCTCGATTTCGTGGTCAGTTTCGGCGAGCGCAACTCGGCGCTGATTATTGCGCCCGCCATGCAGCAGGCCGGCATTCCTGCCGAGTTCCTGGACGCCCGCAACCTGATCCGCACCGACGATCAGTTCGGCAGCGCCCGCGTCGATTTCGACGCCACCAACCGCCAGATTCGCGCCTATTTCGACGCCCACCCCAAGGTGCAGGCCATCACCGGGTTTATCGGCAGTACCGACGACGGCCTGACCACCACCCTGGGCCGCGGCGGTTCCGACTACACGGCCGCCATTTTCGGCGCCGCGCTGCAAGCCGAAGCCATCGAAATCTGGACCGACGTCGACGGCGTGCTCACTGCCGACCCGCGCCGGGTGAAAAAAGCCTTCACCCTGCCCGCCATGAGCTACCGCGAGGCTATGGAAATGAGCCATTTCGGCGCCAAAGTCATTTACCCGCCCACCATCCGGCCGGCCCTGGAAGCGGGTATTCCGCTGGTGATCAAAAACACGTTCAACCCCGGGTTTGCAGGCACGTTCATTGGCCCGGATGCGGGCAGCCCACCCGAGGGCGGCGGCCTGGCCGGAGCGGTGAAAGGCATTTCCAGCATCAACCAGATTTGCCTGCTCACCCTGCAAGGCAGTGGCCTGTTCGGCGTGCCGGGCATCGCCGCGCGCCTGTTCGGCGCCATGGCCCGGGCGGGGGTCAACATCGTGCTCATCACCCAGGGCTCGAGCGAGAGCAGCATCACCTTCGCCGTGTCGCCGGCCCAGGCGGCGCTGGCAAAAAAATCGGCCGAAAAGGAATTTTCGTACGAGTTGCGCGAGGGCATGGTGGAGCCGCTGAAGATCGAGCAGGACCTGGCCGTGGTGGCCATCGTCGGCGAGGGCATGCGCTATTTGCCGGGTATTTCCGGCCGCCTGTTTCAGGCGTTGGGAAAAAACGGCGTCAACGTGGTGGCCATCGCCCAGGGCTCCAGCGAGCTCAATATTTCGGTGGTGGTGCCGGCAGCCGATGAAACCAAAGCGCTCAACGCTATCCACGACGCATTTTTTCTTTCTGAAACCAAAACGGTGCACCTGTTTGTCGTCGGTGTGGGCCTGATCGGCGGCACCCTGCTCGAGCAGATGCAGCAGCAGGCGGAGTATTTACGCGAAAAACGGGGGCTGGAAATCAAAGTGGTCGGCTTAGCCAACAGCCGCCGCATGGTGTTCAACCCCGGGGGTTTGCCGCTCGACGGCTGGAAAGCGGCGCTGGATCAGTCGGAGGCGGCGTTTTCGATGCCCCGCTTTGTCGAGCAAATGAAAGCGCTGAACTTACCCAACGCCATTTTTCTTGACAACACCGCCTCGGAGGACGTCACGCATTTTTACGAGCACATCCTCGACGCCAGTATTTCGATCAGCACGCCCAACAAACTGGCCGCTTCCTCGCCTTACCTGCACTACCGCCGCTTGCAACAGCTGGCTGAAAAACGCGGCGTGCAGTGGCGCTACGAAACCAACGTGGGCGCCGGCTTGCCCATCATCAGCACGCTGAACGACCTCATCCAGTCGGGCGACCGCATCCTGCGCATCGAGGGCGTGCTGTCGGGCACTTTGTCGTACATTTTCAACAACTTCAAAGCCGGAACGCGCTTTTCCGAAGTGGTCAAAACCGCGCAACAGCTCGGCCTTACCGAGCCCGACCCGCGCGACGATCTTTCCGGCGCCGACGTGCGCCGCAAACTGCTCATCCTCGCCCGCGAAACCGGCCTGGCTCTGGAGGCCGCCGACATCGCGCTCGAACAACTGCTGCCGCAACCTTGCCTCGACGCGCCCGACGTACCCGGTTTTTTCCGAGCGCTGGCGGAGCACGACGCGCATTTCGACGGCTTGCGCGCGGAGGCGGAAGCGGCCGGCCAGGCGCTGCGCTACGTGGCCGTGCTGGCCGATGGCCGGGCGGCTATCCGGCTTCAGCGGTTCGGCCCCGAGCACCCGTTTTATTTTCTCAATGGCAGCGACAACATGGTGGTGTTCACCACCGAGCGCTACCGCGAGCGCCCGCTGGTGGTGCGCGGGCCGGGCGCGGGGGCGGAGGTGACGGCCGCCGGGGTGTTTGCTGAGCTGATCGGTATGGCGAGCGGCGGACGGTAGGGCGGCGCGGGTTGCAGGTACGCTCCTACTTAATCTTTAATTATTGCCCGCTTAAAAAGCGGTAAACGGGCCAAACAGGACAATTTTCCCCAGCATATTTGCATGTTATAAGTGCATTTTTTGTAAACCAAACCGACACCTGTTCCAATGAAAGCGCTATCCTGTTGTATGGTTCTGTTTTTCGCAGTTGTTCTGCTCTCCTGCGACCCGAAACAAACACTTCCTTCTTCCGAAATCGAAACGATAAAAACCGAACTGGCAGCGCTGCTCAAAAAAGAAGGCGCCGCTTTTGCGCCAAATACCGACGTTTCCGAGGATGAAAATGCCCTGGTGACTATTCTGAAAGCCAAAAACGAAACCGACACCCTGCAGGTTTCGGCCGAAAAACTCCGCGAAGGCCTGCTGCTCGGCGCTATCCGGGTCAAAAACAAAAAAACCAACCAGGCAGACACCTACACTTCCACCCTGGTAGTTCAAGATTCCGCCACCTTCCTGCGCCTAGTCAACGCCGCTACGTCCCGCGCGCATGTGATCGATTTGACCCCGGCCGACGACATCGTCATTCCGCCCCCGCCGCCCCCGCCTACGCCCTGCGATCTGGACTGTTGCCTCGACAATTTTGAGGCCTACCTCTGCGTCTTTCAAAATCTGGCCAACAAGTTCTGCAAGACCTACTACCCAGCTGTCCTTTGCTGCGACGAAGCCAAAAACATCTGCATCTCGGTGCATTATATCGTGCGGCCTACCCGGCTGAAGTGCCTGATTGCAACGGATATCGCCATTTTGGAAAATGCCGGCATCAAAACCCTGCCACGGATCGTCAGCCCGGCGGGCCCGAAACCGCAGTAAGCCTTGGCTTTCCCATGATTGCAACCACCTCTTACCCGTAAAAATATTAAAATGAAACAGACCTCTTTTTGTGCATTTTTCGTGCCGGTGGCGGCGCTGCTGCTGCTGTTCGCCAGTTGCAATTGCGACAAAAATAAATTGTACCAAACCTGGGTCCTGGAAAAATACGGCCCCGAAAACGCCCTGAAAACAGTTATTGCCGGAACGCCGCCGGCCAAGCCGGAAATCTTGCTCACCCTGACCAACACCAACCAGTTTAACGGCACCGACGGCTGCAATGCCATTTTTGGTTCCTACACGCCGGGCAACAATTGCAAGATTCAGTTCGGCGGCATCAATTCCACCCTGATTTTTTGCAGCGGCGCGGGCATCATGGATCAAGCCTCGGCCGTCACCAACTTGTTGCGGAATGCCAACACGTTCGACGTGACGGACACGCAACTGAAACTTTGCACGCCGGCAAAGGAAATACTGATGTACCGCAAAAAATAAACCGCGTGCATTTACCGGTTAGAACACCTGAAACAAGGCAACATTCCGAAAAATCGAATGGACACCCGAGTTCGACCTGCCCGGCTTCCGTCAGCCGGGTTATAACCTGCACTGGAAAACCAGTTGGAGCAGCAGCGATTGCCCGCGGATACAAAAATCTGTGCCACACCTCGCCTAACCGCTTGATATTCAATTCCGGGATTTAGGTGTGGCACAGATTTTTTTACATGCTCCGACAGGGGCAGTTTTTATTTCAGGCCTAGACCTTCCAGGTTTTCAAAACCTGGAAGGTCAGCGTCCGCTAAAGTAGGTCCTGTTTTTTATGCCTTCCCCGGCGCATTTTTTTACCTTTCGGTCTGTAAAAACAAATGCTCTATGCGCCGCTTGTCCCTTGTAAACTTGCTTGCTTTCATTGCTGTGGTGACGGTCAATTACCTGTCGAACGCCTTGCCGCTGAACGGCAAAACGCCGGGCGAACTGTCGGACCAATACCCAAACTTGTTTGTTCCTGCCGGACTCACTTTTGCTATCTGGGGGGTGATTTACCTGTGGCTGCTGCTGTGGGCCGGCGCGCAGGCGGTGGCTTTGTTTCACCCTCGGCTGGCGGCGCGCCTGAGCCCGGGTGTGGAAAAAGTGGGTTATCGCTTTGCGCTCAGCTGCGCGCTCAACATCGCCTGGCTGCTGGCCTGGCATTGGGAGCAGGTGGCCTTATCGCTGGCGATCATGGTGGGCCTTTTGACGGTGTTGTGGCAGATGAATCAAGCCGCTGAAGTCGGACTGTTCAAGACCGACCCTTTGGAAAAATGGCTGGCCCACGCGCCTTTCGGCATCTACCAGGGCTGGCTCACCATTGCACTGATCGCTAATGTGACGGCCTTGCTGGTGTCGATGGGTTGGACCGGCGGCGGGCTATCGGAAGCCACCTGGGCGATCGCATTGATTTTTACCGGCACCTTGCTCGCCACCACAGTGGTGCGGCAGTACAACAATGTGTTTCACGGGCTGGCAGTAGCCTGGGCCTTGTTTGGCATTTTTTTAAAACAACGCGGCAACGCCGACGCCGACCTGTTGCCCCTGAGCACAGTGGCCCTGGCCGGCGCGGCGCTGATTTTGTTTTGGGTGGCGGTGCGCTGGCAGCGCTGGCATGCGTACTGACGGATTCGTTCTAAAACACTCGGAAATAAGCGATCTGGAGGAGCGTCGAGCGGAAGCCGGTATCGACCTGCTCGGAATCGGCCAGCCGGGTAAGCCCATACTGGTAGCGGCCTTCGAGCAGCAACCGGTTTTTTTCGCCTAGGGAAAAAGCGTAGCCCAGTCCAAAGTCGGCCAGCCATTGCGCCCGGTTGATTTTTTGTTGATCCAGGTCGATCTCCAGTTTTCGGGCGGAGGAGCCGGAGCCGCCTTCTACCGTCCAAGCTGGTGCGCGGTACCAAGCGTCGACGATGTAGGCCAGCGTAGGGCCGGTCAGCAGGTACCAGTTGCGTTGTTTGGGCAAGGGGGAAATACGTGCCAACAGGCTGCCGCCGAAGGTGTTGTAAACGCCGTGAACGGTCGGTGTGAGATCGACGTTGCTGGGGTAAGGACCGCCGGAATACTCTACTTCCAGTCCATGCCGAAAGGCTTGGTTGGCTAGTTCGACGCGCAGGCTGAGAGCCGGGCTGAGTTGGTGTTCGGCTGTAAGTGCGGCGCGCCAGCCGGGAGCGGGTTCGAGGCCGAGATCGTCGTTCAGGGAAATGAAATGCCAGGTCCAAAATGTGTAGTTGGCGCCGCCGGCGAGTCCGGTTGCCCATTGAGCTTGGGCGGCGTGCAGGGTGCAGAACAGGAGGGTTGCGGAGAAAAAAGTGCGCAGGGTCATAATTTAAAATTTAAGGTTAACGAGTTGATTTTGTATTTTTTAGCAGAGTATACTTTACTAAAATACCCGCTGGAAAATCAGTTGGAGCAGGAGCGATTGAGCGCGGATATTGCGGCGTCCCCGCTCCGGAGCATCCAGGTTGTTGAGTATCGGCTGATAGCGCAGTTCGGCGTCAAGGCGCTGGTCGTTTTTTGAAAAAAGCGTGTAGCCGGCGCCCAGGTCGGCCTGCCAATTGAACCGGCGGATGCCTTCCCAGTAGAGGTCAAAAGTTTCAAAAGACCCGCTTGTTTGACCGGGAAACAAGCTTTTGCTGAAACGGCGCGCCCCATTGGTCAACAGCAGCGCGCCCGTTCCGGCGAGCAAAAAAAATCGCGGCACTGTTCGGAAGGGTGAAAACGTCAGCATCAGCGCGCCGCCGGCTCCGTAGTACGACTCGGTGATGCGGCCTTCGAGTGGCGGCTCACCCAAGCCGCGGTCCGAAAATTTTATTCGGGCGGTGGCGGCAAGATTATGGGCAGCCAGTTCGGCGCGCAGGCTCCAGCGGGCCGATAAGCGGCGCTGCACCAGGAGAGTCTGGTGATAACCGAAGGCAGGTTTCCAATCCGGGTAGATATCCAAATGCCAAAGGCCGGGTTTGCCCGCTTGGAAACTCAGCGTAGCGCCGGCGCCGGCGCCAACTGCCCATTGAGCACCAGCAGGGTGCAGGCAGCAACAAAGGAGGGCGGCGGAGAGGGTGTAGCGGAGGGGCATAAATCCATGGTTGCACCGATAAAAATTCTGGTGCAGTTGGAGGGAAGACGCAGCGGAGCAACAACCGGTTGCCTAATGCGAACCGGCGCGGCGCACATTTTTAATCCCCACCCCCTCAACAAAAAACCGCCCGGCCTGCCGTATCTTTGCCCCCGTTGTACACCACCACGCGATACATTTCCTAACCATTTAAAACATCGATCATGCAGGAAGTTGGACTTCGTAACCCTGCCGCTTCGCTCGACGCCGTCGGGCTGAAAGGCTATAAAACCGCCTATTGGAACCTCAGCCCTGAAGAACTCGTCGAGCACTCCATCCGCAAAGGCATGGGCCAACTGTCCGACAGTGGCGCGCTCGTCATCTCCACGGGCGAATTCACCGGCCGCTCGCCCGAAGACCGCTTCATTGTCGACGACGCCAGCACCCACGAGCTCGTGCACTGGGGCAAGGTCAACAAAGGCTTCGACGCCGCCAAATTCGACGGCCTCTGGAATAAAGCCTGCGCTTACCTCGCCGATAAAGAATTGTACGTGCGCGACGTCATGGCCAATGCCAGCGCCGACCCGCTCTACCACCTGCGCATCCGCGTGATCACCGAATACCCCTGGAGCAACCAGTTTGCCTACAACATGTTTCGCCGCCCGGGCAAAGACCATCTGCTCGACTTCGACCCCAACTGGACGGTGCTCTGCGCCCCCGGCTTCAAAGCCGACCCGGCTGTCGACGGCACCCGCCAACACAATTTCGCCATCATCAACGTCGCCCAAAAACGCCTGCTCATCGGCGGTACCGGCTACACCGGCGAAATCAAAAAAGGCATCTTCTCGGTTATCAATTTCATCCTGCCCACCAAAACCAAAGCCCTGCCCATGCACTGCTCGGCCAACGTGGGTGAAAACGGCGACATTGCCCTCTTTTTCGGCCTCTCCGGCACCGGGAAAACTACCCTCAGCGCCGACCCCCACCGCCCGCTTATTGGCGACGACGAGCATGCCTGGAGCGACAACGAAGTGTTCAACTTCGAAGGCGGCTGTTACGCCAAAACCATCGACCTGACCGAGGAAAAAGAACCCGATATTTTCCGGGCTATCAAACACGGCGCCATCCTTGAAAATGTCGCTTTTTTCGAAGGTACCCGCACGGTCAACTACGCCGACCGCAGCATCACGGAAAATACCCGGGTATCGTACCCCATCCATTTCATCAGCAATGCCGTGGCTACCAGCAACGCCCCCGGCCATCCGAAAAACATTTTCTTCCTCACCTGCGACGCATTTGGCGTACTGCCGCCCATCAGCAAGCTGACGCCCGAGCAGGCCATGTACCATTTCGTGAGCGGCTACACCGCCAAGGTAGCCGGCACGGAAGTGGGCGTCACCGATCCAAAAACGACGTTCTCCGCCTGTTTCGGCGCACCGTTCCTGCCCTTACACCCGGCGAAATACGCCGACCTGTTGGGCGCCAAACTGCGTCAGAGCCAAGCCAACGTCTGGCTGATCAATACCGGCTGGAGCGGCGGTTCGTACGGCGTGGGCAGCCGCATCAAACTGGCCTACACCCGCGCTATGATCACCGCCGCCCTGCGCGGCGAACTCGACGACGCGAACTACATCCAACACCGTGTGTTCGGCCTGGCCATGCCGACCAGCTGCCCCAACGTGCCGGCCGACATCCTCAGCCCGCGCAACACCTGGGCCGACAAGGATGCCTACGACGCCAAAGCCAACCAGCTGGCCAACGAGTTTGTCAAAAACTTTGAAAAATTCGCCGACGAGGCCGCGCCGGAAATTCTGGCCGCCGCGCCCAAACCGCTGACGCCAGCCTGAAGAATGCGGAATGCGGAATGCGGAATACGGAATGCGGAATTTTTTGTTATCGAATAATGGTTGATATTGGCGTTTATAAGTTGCCGTCTGCGGAATGTTGCAAATTTCCGCATTCCGCATTCCGCATTCCGCATTCCGCATTCCGCACTCCGCATTCAACTTACCTTTTTCTACTATGAAAACTCGCGCCCTGTTTTTTGTCTTGCTTTGCACGGCGGCCTTGTTCGACCAATGCAAACCTACCCGGTACAGCCCCTCCGAACTCCCGGAAGAATACCTCCGCTTTGGCGACGGCGGCGGCTTTGCCGGCATCGAAACCACGTATACCTTGCTGGAAAACGGCCAGCTGTTCAAGCACAAATCCAAGGGCGGCGATACGCTGGAGCTACCCGGAGTGAAACCCCATTTGGCTAAAAAAGCCATCGAAAAAGCCGAGTCGCTGGGGTTGTTGACGCTGGATTTTATGTACCCCTCCAACATTTACACCTTTATTGAATTCACCGACGACGGCAAAACCAACCGCATCGCCTGGGGCGACCGCGACCACCCCGTCGATGAAAAAATCAGCGCCCTGTACGAAGAACTGCGCAAACTGACCCTGCCGCAACCCGAACGATAAATTTTTTTGAAATGCTTAAAAACATCCATCTGCCCGGCTTGCTCGCAGCAGCCGCACTCTCCATTTTTTCCTGTAAAAACGCCGATTCCGGCTCGGGCACCCCGCCGCCCAACACCGACCAGGTAGTGCTCGATACCTTTGCCGACCTGCAAATCCTGCGCTACGAGTTGCCGGGTTGGGACCAGCTCGACCTGCGCCAAAAAACCTTCATCTACTACCTGAGCGAGGCCGCATTGGCCGGCCGCGATATCATCTACGACCAGCACTGCAAGCACAATCTGGCTGTGCGCAAAACCATCGAGGCTATTTTCAACACGTACAAGGGCGACCGCAAGACGGCCGACTGGAAGGCCTTCGAGGTGTACGCCAAACGCGTGTGGTTCAGCAGCGGCATCCATCACCATTACAGCGAAACCAAACTCGAGCCCGGATTTCCCGAAGCCTACTTCGCCCAGTTGGTCAAAAACAGCGACCCGGCTGCCCTGCCGCTTTCCCCGGCCGATAATGCTGAATCGCTCATCGCTCAGCTGACCCCCGTGCTGTTCGACCCCACCGTGGCCGCCAAGCGGGTCAACAAAGACGAAGGCGTGGATGTGATTCAATCTTCGGCTGTCAATTTTTATGAAAATATCACGGCCGATGAGGTCGACCAGTTTTACCAACAACAACTCAAAGCTGCCGGCCCCAAAGCGCCTATGCTGGGCCTCAACAGCAAGCTCATGGGCAAGGGCGAGGGCGGCCAGCCCTATGAAATCGTGTGGCGCGCCGGCGCCGGCAACATGTACGGCGCGGCCATCGACAAAATCGTCGCCCACCTGGAAAAAGCCCTGCCCTTTGCCGAAAACGCCCAGCAACAAAAGGCTATCCGCCTGCTCATTGAGTTTTATAAAACCGGCGATCTGCGCAAATTCGACGAGTACAACATCGCTTGGGTGCAGGACACCAGCAGCACCATCGATTTTATCAACGGCTTCATCGAAGTGTACCACGACCCCAAAGGTTACAAGGGCGATTTTGAAGCCGTGGTGCAGTATAACGACCCCGACGCCACCCGGAAAATGGCCATCGTCAGTCGGAATGCCCAGTATTTCGAAGACAACAGCACCATCGCCGCCGCGCACAAAAAAGACACGGTGACCGGGGTATCCTACCGGGTGATCAACGTGGCCATGGAAGGCGGCGACGCCGCGCCGGCCACGCCCATCGGCATCAACCTGCCCAACTCCAACTGGATCCGCGCCGACTATGGCTCCAAGTCGATCAGCCTCAACAACATCGAAAACGCCTACAACAAAGCCGGCGGCGCGGCGGCCGTGGCCGAGTTTGCCAACGACCCTGACGAGGTAGCCCTTGCCCAGAAATACGCCGAAGCCTGCGGCAAAATGCACACCGCCCTGCACGAGGTGATCGGCCATGCCAGCGGCCGGCTCAACCCGGGCGTAGCCGAGCCGAACATCACGCTCAAACATTACGCCAGCACGCTCGAAGAAGGCCGCGCCGACCTTGTGGCGCTTTACTTTATGCCCGACCCCAAGATCGTCGAGTGGGGCCTGCTGCCCGACGCCAACGCCTACAAAGCCGAGTACGACGCTTACCTCCGCAACGGCCTGCTCCAACAACTCCGCCGCATCCAGCCCGGCGACAACCTGGAAGAAGACCACATGCGCAACCGCCAGCTCGTGGCGGCTTGGGTGCTCGAAAAAGGCGCGGCTGAAAAGGTAGTGGTCATGGAAAAACGCAACGGCAAAACCTACATCGAAATCAAAGACTACGACAAACTGCGCGCCCTGTTCGGCCGGCTGCTCGCCGAAATCCAGCGCATCAAATCGGAAGGCGATTTCGCCGCCGGCCGCGACCTGGTGGAAACCTACGGCGTGAAAGTCGACCCCGAGCTCGTGCGCGAGGTGCGCGGCCGCTACGCCAGCCTGCCCACCAAGCCCTATTCGGGTTTTGTGCAGCCCCGCCTGGTGCCCGTGATGGACCCCGGCGGCAAGATCACCGACGTGAAAGTGGAAGTGGAAACCGACTTTGTCAAGCAGATGCTGCGCTATGGGAAGGCGTACGCGTTTTTGCCGGTGAGGAATTAGAACTTTCCCAGGGCAGACATTTTCGGAGTGCCGGCATGTACGTTTTGTATGTGCCGGCACTTTGCTGTTTTTGGCTGAAAATGTGCCAGGTCTTCTTCCTGGTTTAAACGTTTTGCGGTATTTTTAAAACATCTTTCACCAAAACCGGTTAGGTGGCGAAATCAAATTTGAACAATGCGATATCGACATTCTTCCCACAAAAGTATACACGAGTACAAACTGCAATAAATGGATGGATGTAATGGAACCGTTACCGGACAATTTTACCTGCCCGCCTTCTGTACCGGCTTCTGTTA
>CAZVZH010000134.1:0-12133 GCA_964630705.1 uncultured Saprospiraceae bacterium
CGTGGTAGAGACGCGATGCATCGCGTCTCTACGGGTGCACGGCCAGACAAAACCCTGCGGTAGAGACGCGATGCATCGCGTCTCTACATCCTACCGCAACAAAGTCACATCCCCCTGCATCGTCTTTTTTTCCCCTTCCGGCGTGGTAAACGTGGCATACCACACATACACATCGGAGGGCGCCTGCAGCCCGTTGTGCTCGCCGTTCCAGCCGTCCGACTGCGAGGTGCCGGCATACACGTTTTCACCCCAGCGGTTGTACACGAACAGTTGAAAACCGGTGAGGTTGGTGCATGCCTCCACGGGTTTAAACCGGTCGTTTTCCGAGTCGCCATCGGGCGTGAAAGCATTCGGAAAACGCAGGTCGCAAATACAGCCGAGCCGGGGCACCTGAACCGTGGCGGTAATACTGCCGCAGGGGTTGGTCATGGTGACGGTGTACGTGCCCGTGTTCAGCACCGTAATGACCGGGGTGACTTCCCCGGTCGACCAGGCGTAGGTAAACACCGGACTGCCGTTGGCAAACAACAGGGCTTTCCGCTCCTCGCACAGCGAATCGGGGTCGGCGCTGGCACTGCCCATGGGCGGAGGCAA
Organism: uncultured Saprospiraceae bacterium; assembly: GCA_964630705.1. Classification (GTDB taxonomy): domain Bacteria; phylum Bacteroidota; class Bacteroidia; order Chitinophagales; family Saprospiraceae; genus M3007. Next base: position 595 of record CAZVZH010000134.1, read on the forward strand.
CACGTTGATCGAAGTCGTGTCGGGCAGGTAAAAACAAAGCGCTTCGGAGCTGACCTCAACGGTAAACAAGCCTTCCTTGTCGGCTACGATGGTTGGCGTGGTAGCCCCGGTGTTCCACAGGTACTTTTCGGCCTCTTGCACTGTGGCGTCGAGCAGTTCCATGACCGGGGCGCAGAGTTGGCCGCCGCCGCCGGTGAGCTCGAGGCCTTCCATGGTAGGCATGATATCGTTGTAGGCCATTTCGTCTTTCAGCTCGATGGTGTCGATATCGCTCAGGTTGTTGACCGGTATGATCCAGACCGTGCCGGCCAGAGCCAACGAATCGGCGGTGAGCAGGAGGTCGGCCTCGCAACCCGTCACGCCTTCGTCATTGGTTTTTACCAATACCGGATTCGAGTTGACAAACACCGTATCGATCGAAATGTGATAGGCGTAGCCGCCGTCGATGGTGGGGGTAAGCGCATGGTAGGGCGTGGTGATGCCGACGGCGATTTCCTCAAAGTAATTTTTTGCCCAAACTGTTTTAAAACTGTCGATGGTGATGGCTGCCAGGAAATTGTACTCCCGGGCTACGTTCGGGAAGGTATCTTCTACCGTGCTGCCGGCCAGCACCACCGTGTTGGTATCGCGGGACGCCAGGTCGAAATTAAAAATATCAAATTTGCCGTTAGCCAGGTTCCAGCGGGTCGAAAACGTTACCACGCCAGCCTGATCGACGGTCAGGAACAAGCCGTCATCGCGCATGGTCAACAAGTCGCTGTGCGTGCCCGAAACGGCGTACAGCCCTTTTTTCGGTTCCGCCAGGCTCCAGGCCGTGAGGCGGGGCAGCAGCACGTTCGGAGCGGCGGCAGCCAACGATTGCGCCCAGAGCACTTGGCCGGTACTATCAGTTTTGATCAGCAAGGCTTCCTGCTGAATGCCTTGCAAGCCCGTGAAATACAAGCTCCCGCTGAGGAGAAAGCCGCCGTCGGAGGTGGCCAGCAGGTCGCCCAATACCGTTTCGTAATTGCCGAGGCAGGAAAAACAAAACTGGCGCGACCAGAGCAGCTGCCCGTCTTCATCGAGTTTGGCCAGCAGGATGTCGTTGTCGCCAGCAGCACTGGTGAACTGTCCGGCGCCGGCAGCCACCACCAGCGTGCTGTCCGACACCGGCAGCACTTTTGCCCGGCCGCCATTTTCAAACTGGAGCGGGCAGGCGCTGCCCAGGCGGCGGGCCCATTCCAGGCCGCCCAGGGTGTTGAATTTGGCGACGATCTTATCGCGCGCCGTATCCACTGCCGAAACGGTACCGACGAGGTAGCTGCCTTGCTGTGGCCAATAGGCCAGGTCGCCGCCCACGACGGGGAAATCAAAGTCGTAGTCGCGGCTCCAGCGCAGGCGGCCCAGGTCGCTCATTTTGGTGAGGTTGAGGCCGCCCGGACCCAGCGGGGCCGGCAGGCCGAAGCGGTAGTTGAGCATCAGAAATTCCTTGTTTTCCACCTGCTGGACGGCCAGGCCGGCGTCGTCGCGGTCGGTGCGGAATTCCTGTACAAAACGCTGTTGAGCCGGCAAGGCGCCGCAGGCCAACAGGGAAAAGAGTAGCGTGATGGTTCTCATAATAACTTGGATTGCTCCTGAAATAATGCTGTGTTTATTCCTTCGGGCGCGTGGCGGGCCGCTTGTTGCCGCGGTGGCAGGTATAGCAGCTGACGCTGGCTTGCGCGCCTTCGAGGGCTTGAATTTTGTTCAGGTTTTCATTGATCTGGGAGGTGAGCGTCATCATCTGGCGGGTGATCTCTTTTTCAGGTTTTGCCTCTGAGGCCCACTCGTTGGGCACGTGGCAGTGTTCGCAGCCGACGCCCAGCACAGAGCCCCAAATGTCCATAATATCGAGCAAACGGCCGGCCGTAACCCCATTAAGGCGCTCGATATTCTGAAACACTGAATCGGCGCGGCTGTTTTCCCGGCCGGCAATTTGGGCGCGCAGTGGCCCTGATTGGCGGGCGCGGGCGGCGGCTATGGGGTCGGGCACGGGTGGGGTGGCGGAAGCGACGGGCTTGGTTGCAGTGCTGCAGTCGGCCAGCCAAAAGGCCAGCAGGGCGAGGGTCAAAAAGGTCAGTGTTGTTTTCATAGTGATGGCAAAGTTAGTTCAGGAGGGATGAAATCCGGTAGTTTCACGAGCCCAGATGGTGGCCGCAGTATTTGCAAAAACGGGCGTCGTCGTCGTGGCCTTCGCGGCTGCAGTTGGGACAGGCGTTGGTGTTGGCAGGTTGTTTTTTCACCAGCTCCATCGTCACGATCCCGGTCGGCACGGCCAAAACGGCATAGCCCAGAATCATCACCAGCGCCGACAAAAACTGCCCCAGTTCGGTTTGCGGGGTAATGTCGCCGAAGCCCACGGTAGTCAGCGTAACGATCGCCCAGTAAATGCTCACCGGGATGTTGCTGAACCCCGGGTTCGACTGCCCTTCCACCAGGTACATCACCGATCCGATGATGATTACCAGCAGGACCACAAAAAATAAAAATACCGCAATTTTCCCCCGGCTGGCATACAACGCCCGTGCCAGCAACTGCGCTTCACGCAAAAAATAAACAAGCTTTAATATCCGGAAAATACGCAACAAACGCAGCGCCCGCACCACCAGCAGCATGTGCATGCCTGATACGAACAGGCTCAGGTACGAGGGCAGGATCGAAATCAGGTCAATGATACCGTAATAACTTCGGATGTAGTGCCAAGGCTGCCCAACGGAGTAAATCCGCAGCGCATATTCGATGGTAAACAAAACCGTCAGCACCCATTCCAGCAGCCGAAACCAGTAGCCGTAGCGCGCGTTCAGGCTGCCCACGCTTTCGAGCATAACCAACACGACGCTGAGCAATATCGCCGCCAGCAAAATCAGGTCGAAAGCCTTGCCCGCCGTTGTGTCGGCCTCAAAAATGATGGTGTGGATTTTCCGCCGCAGCCCGCGCTGCGATTCCAGCCGCCTGGTTTCGTCGTGTGTTGCCATGGCGGTAAATTTGACAACTTTTACGCGAACGGCAAACTTCAGCCACCGGCCGCTTCTTCTCAGGTAGCATCGTTTTGGCCAGTTGCGTCGTTCTTTTTTACTATTAAAATTGAAATGTATGAAATACCTGATTTTTATCCTGATCCTGCTGGCAGGCTCTTGTTACAATGCCAAACCTCCTGGCGATAATTCCATCCGGAACCCGGTGAGCGACGTTTGCCTTGATTCCAAAATTATCGAAACGATGGAAAAAGCTCCATGCACGGTACAGCGTATCGGAGAATGGTGGACCCTGGTGCCCGCCGCAGGAAATAAACGGCTCTTGCCCTGCGATCAAAACCTGGGCGCCGCTTTTCAGGTCGACGGACTGAAAGTATTGGTTAGCGGCGATTATCCGGAGTGGCATCCGTCGCCGAATGTGCGCTACGTCGGTCAACCATTTCTTGTCCGCCGCCTGGAGCGCGCCGAGTAGCCACTCAACATTCCACCAAACCCAGCGTCACCTGCACGGCCAGGCCGCCATCGGCAGTTTCCTTGTACTTATGGTTCATGTCGTCGGCGGTTTCTTTCATGGTTTTGATCACCGCGTCGAGGCTGACTTTGGCTTTGGCCGGGTCGCTTTCCAGCGCGATTTGCGCTGCCGTGATGGCCTTGATGGCGCCCATGGTGTTGCGCTCGATACAGGGCACCTGCACCAGTCCGCCAATAGGGTCGCAGGTCATGCCCAAGTGGTGTTCCATGGCGATTTCAGCCGCCATCATCACCTGGGCCGAGCTGCCGCCCAGGCAGGCGGTGAGCGCCCCCGCGGCCATGGCCGACGACACGCCGATCTCCGCCTGGCAGCCGCCCATGGCCGCCGAAATCGTGGCGCCTTTTTTAAACAAACTGCCGAGTTCGCCGGCGGTCAGCAAAAAATCGAGAATGCCCTGCTCGCCGGTAAACTCAGGGCAAAAACAGGCGTAGTACATCAGCACAGCGGGAATGACCCCGGCAGCGCCATTGGTCGGCGCCGTCACCACCCGGCCGAAAGCGGCGTTTTCCTCGTTGACGGCCAGCGCAAAACAGCTCACCCACTTGAGGATCAATTGGAACGACCAGTCGCCCTGCCGGATCAGAGCCATCCATTCCTCCGGGTTTTGGTACGGCTGGTTGCCGAGCAATTTTACGTTCAGCGCATGCGCGCGCCGGCTCACATCGAGCCCGCCGGGCAGCACGCCGTCGGTGTGGCTGCCTTTGTACACGCAGTGCAACATGACCAACCAGATGTCGAGCAGGCCCTGCCGGATCTCGTCGGGGAAACGCCAGGTGCGCTCGTTTTGAAAAACAATTTCGGCAATGGTTTTATCTTCCTGCTGGCACCAGCGGGCCAGGTCGGCGCCCCGGTCAATGGGGAAGGGCAGGGTAACGGAAGCGGCCAGGTTTTGCTCGCCTTCTTGTTCCACAAATCCGCCGCCCACGGAGTAGTACGTTTGGCTGAGGCCGGCGCCGTTGCGGAAAAATGCGCGGAACGTGAGGCCGTTGGCGTGGTAGGGCAAGGTTTCGTGGTAGAGAAAATGCACGTCCCGGGCCGGGTCGAAAGCGATGGCGGTGGCGCCGCCGAGTTGCAGGGTTTTCGTTTGGCGGATGCGCTCCAGCGTGGGCTGCACGGCTTCGACCGGGATGGTCACCGGGTCGTCGCCGTTGAGGCCGAGGATAACGGCCAGGTCGGTGCCGTGGCCCGCGCCGGTTTTGGCCAGCGAGCCGTAGAGGTCGACCTGCACGGATACCACGTGGTCGAAAGCGCCGTCGCGACCCACTTCCCGCAAAAAACGCTGCGCCGCCCGCCAGGGGCCCATGGTGTGCGAACTGGAGGGGCCGATGCCCACTTTGAAAATGTCGAAAACGCTGATTCTTTCCATGCCGGGAGCAAAATTGGGAAAAAGTTGCAACCCGACCGATCGAAATTAAAACCCGCAGGTGTTTTTGCGAGGGCTTCCTAGTCACTCCAGGCCCCGCACATCCGGCACGTAAATCTCCCGCCGGCTAAAAAACTGCACCACCCCGGCCTCTTCCAGGTCGGTAAACAACAGCGAAACCGTTTTGCGGGAGGCGCCGATCAGGGCAGCAATATCGCTTTGGTTGATGTCGAGGGTGATTTTTACCCCGGTGCGATAAGGCGTGCCGACGTCGCGGCACAAGTCTTTGAGCAATTCTAGCAATCGCTGGCGGGTATCTTTGAACAACAAAATTTGAAGGCGCCGCTCCAGGCGTTGCATACGCTCGCCAAACCGTTTGGTGAGGGTGAGCGAAAAGGGCACGTAGTCGCGGGCGAGTTCCCGGGCTTTTTCTAGGCGGAGTTTGCAAATCATGGTGTGGTCGGCCATCACCTGTGCAAACTCGCGGTGCCGCGATTCGCCAAAGAGGGCTTTTTCGCCTAAAATTTCGCCCCGGCCCAAAAAAGCGATCACTTGCTCGTTGCCGTCGTGGTCGTAGTAGCCAATTTTCACCCGGCCTTCCGCCACCAGGAAAATTTCGCGCACCAGGTCGCCCTCCATAAACAGGAAATCCTGCTTGTTGTAGCAATTCAGCGGGTGCGCCTTGAGGTGGTCGTTGTATTTGTACGGACAAAGGATGTCGTACAGGTCTACTTCTTCGAAAAACCAGATTCCTTTTTCCATAGTCAATGGTGGTGCAAGGTAACGGCAGTTGGTGAAATGCCGGCATCCAGGGGCTTCAGTTGGTTGAGGTGCACCCGCCGCGAAAACACCAGATCGCCGCCGGCCAACAACCGGATGGCGTACAGGCAGTTTTCCCAGTCGGCGTAGGGGATGCGGTTGTCGGCGGCTTGCAAAGGGTGGTGAAGCGAACGGTAGTGGCAATAATCGCGCACCTCCAGCAAGGGTTCGCGCAAGCGCGCGTCGACGCGCACCACCAGTTCCCGCGCCGGCTCGTCGAGGCGGAAGTCGATAAAATCGCCCGTCACGCCATGGTGGTGCTCGGGGTCGGCGCCAAACAGCCAGCCCAGCGCGTGTTCGAACTCTCTTGCCCAAAACCACTCGGAATGCGCGCCGTCAGAATGCAAGTCGTAGTGCAGGTTTTCGTCGGCATGGCCGGCCGCGAGCAAGGTTTCATACAAATCCAGCAAATCGCCGACCATAGAGGCGCTTTCCTGCTGGCCAGCCATCAGCAAAATCCGCAGCGGCCCGGCCGTCCATTTTTTCGCAGCCAGCTCGAACACCGCCGGCGAAAACCACAGGGAGGGTGAAAAAACGCCGGCCATACCAAACAGGTCGGGCCGCGTCAGCGCCGCGTACAAGGCAAACAAACCGCCCATGCTGCTGCCCATGACTCCCGTGTGCGCGCGGCCGGGCAGGGTGCGCAAATGGCGGTCGACCAAAGGCTTGAGCGTGTCGGCGATAAAATCGAGGTAGGCCGCCGCTTGCCCGCCGCCATGCTCAGGATGCGTCCAGGCCGCGTACTCGTCGATGCGGCGCTCGCCCCCGTTTTCAATGCCGATCAGGATGGGTTGAATGTGCTCGTCGGCGCCGGGTTGCCGCAGAAACAAGCGGTTGAGCGCCCGGTCGATCCCCCAGGAACCGAAACGGGCCTCCGGGTTGTCGAACAGGTTTTGCCCGTCTTGCATGTATACCACCGGATAGTGCCGGCTACCCGTCCAGTAGTCGGGCGGTAAACAAGCCCAAATGCGGCGCGTGCGGCCCAGCTGGGGCATGTACAGCCCCGGGTGCAGGAGCAGGATGTTGCCGGCCTGAGCGTTGGGCGGCAGGTCGGCCCACGATTCCACGCGCAGCCAAAGATCGTTTTTGGCGCCTCCGGTTTTGTACAGGCGGTTGGGCCGCTCCTGGCCGGCACTGTCGCCCTCAGCCGCCGGCCAGCGGCCCCGCGTGACTTTAAACTCCAGCTGTTCCAGCCCGGTTTCAAAACGAATGCCCAACGAGCCGTCGCCGTTCGCCTGAAATTGAAAACGGGGGTCGTCGGGTTGCCAACCGTTGAAATTTCCGGCCAGGAATAAGGGCTCCCCCGGGGGGGTGTTGGGCGGCAGGGCCTGAAGGTGTACGTGGATCGTTTTCATTTTTGTAAAACTTATTGACACATTGGGCCGGGCTGCAAGAGCAAAGGATCGATGCGGCGCAGCGAAGCGGGATCGGCGTACAACAGCAGCCAGTCGGCCCGCTGCTCCAAACGGCCGCAGAGTTCCACGGCGTCGGCGGCATAGTTTTGTAAAAGACTGTTGAGCGGCGCGCCGTCGGGGCCAACCACCAGGTAATACTGGCTGTCGCCCACCGCATTGCGCACCCGCAATACCGGCGGGATGCCGCCGGCTATGCAGCGCGCAGCACAGTCGCGGTGCGGTTTTCCAAAGCCCGGCTGCATCACGCCGAGCAGGCATTTGGGATCGGTCAGTTCGCCGCGCAGCTGCACGCGGCCTAAATCGGCGGTCGTAACTGCCGGTACTGTTGCGGCGCCGATAGGCTGAATGCGTTCCGCTTCCAGGGCAGTTTTTCCATCGTGGTAAATCAAAAATCCGGATACCCGTACCGGCAAATCGCGGGCCTGCGCCGGCAAGCCTGTCGTTGTAGCGGTGGTAAAGCCGAATTTGCCCGGCGCTACCAACAAAATGTTCTGCAGCAAGGGGCGCCCCTGCGCGTCGCGGCCGTTTTCCAGGCTTAGAAAGGGCGCCGGAGCGGTGTTCAGCCGGCCTTCGAGGGTGGTCGTTTTGCCGTATTCGAACACCGCGTTGGAAAAGCCGCGCTGAAAAATAGCCAGCAGCGCCACTACCGCCGGTATCAGAAAGGCCAAACACAACAAGTAGCGGCGTATCGCCCGGACAAAACCCGGGGGCGCTTCGGCCTGCCAGCCGATGTAGAATTCGTTGTTTGGTTGCATGGTTGTTGATGGTTTTCCAGCACTCCGAAGTCCAATTTGAAAAGTTCGGGTTCCCGAACCGCTTAAGTGTTTAGGTGCATGATCAATGCCGGAGGGCGCGGCGTGCCTTCGGGGTATGGCCGGGGATGCACCCACACCCGGCTGCCCTCCAGCCGGACGTCGTAGGTGCATACTTTTTCGGTAAAGGGCGGCGGCGATTGGCCGTTTTCCGGCAGGTACTGATAGCCGTGCCAGGGGCAGGTGATACAGCCGTCTATAATTTTGCCTTCGCCCAGCGGACCGTTCTGGTGCTTGCACAAATTGTGTACGGCCGACAGTTTGCCGTCGTATTTGAACAAGGCGATGTTTTGGTCGCCGATCATCAGCATTTTCGCCCGGTATTCGGGGATATCAGCCAGCTCGCAGGCGTACACAAAACCCTCGTCTGCCGGGCTGGCCACCCGCCGGGTGGCCCGGTCCGTTTTCGCCTGTTTCCAGGCCGCCGCCAGGTGCAGGCCCAGCAAGCCGAACATACCCAGGCCGACAAGCCCGATCAACACCGGCGATTTTTCCAACTGAATTACCCCCAGCATCACGTGCATGACCAACAGGCTGTAGGCGGCATACACGCTCATGTGCAAGCCTTTCCAAACCGGCGGACTCAGGTTTTTCAACCAAAAATCGTGGCTGGTGGCCGCCATCAGAAACAGGATAATCAAGGCGAAAAAACCCAGCGCCTGAAACGGGAATCGCGCCAGCGAGCCGAACTGGGTGTTGGAGGCAAACAGCGACACCAAAGGATCGACGTTGCCCAGGCTGTGAAATTGTACCAGATTGAAAACCCCGTGCACCAAAGCCACCAGAAACATGCTTACGCCCAGGTGCCGGCGGTTGTACAGCAGCGGTAAAAATTGCGGCCACAGCCGGCACATCGGCCCGATCGCCAGGATCAGGTGCAGCATCAGAAAGGCCAGGGTGCCTGTGGCCCGGATAATGAGCGTTTCGGCCGTCACCTGCGGGTGCAACAGCAGGTTGGCCGCTGCAAACAGCAGCAAATAGCCGCCCGCAAACGTCAGGATCAGACGGTCGTATAGTTTTTTATGTGGGGTCCAGTGGACGGGATCGTAGCGCAGCGACATGGTTTGGTCAGTTTATCTTTTTTACAGCCGTACGCGATAGCGCGTGCGGCCCAGCAGCCGGTCGTCGACGCGGAGCTTCAGGGGGCGGCCTTCGGCTGGCAGGCTGTCGAGCGCAAACCGCCAAACGCCCCGTGAGCCCAACAAGCCCAGCGCACGCTCGGGCGGCCCTTCGACCACCAGCGTAGCGTTGGCGGCGTCGAGCGGTTCGGTCAGCACCACTTCCACTTGCCCCCGGACGCCCTGCCCATCTTGCCGCAGCCGGAACAACAGCGGGCCGCTTTGGCCGCTGCGTACCAACACCGGCAAGGCCTCGGCTTGGGCCGGGCCGGCGGGGTCTTGCCACACCGGGCCGGGTATAACCCAAATGGCCGCCAACCAACCCGCCGGCAGCAACACAGCCAGGGCCAGCCACCAGTAGGGATGAGCGGTTCTGGGGTTGGGGCGTGGCGGTACTTCCGCCTCCCCGCGCCGCCATTTTCGCCACAACAGCGGCCAAAACGCCGCGGCGCCCGGGAAAAACAAGGCGCGGGTTTTCCAGGAAAGCCCCTGGGCCATGGCATCGATTTTGTCGATGCCGCGCCACAGGAAAAAAGCGGCGAACACCACGCCGGCGAGCAGGTAGAGGTAAAAAAGATGAACGGCGAAGCGAATTGTTTCCATAGCGGGTCAGTGTCTTTGTTCGAGCTCCTTGCCCAGGAAAAAACCGATGGCGGTGCGCAGGCCGACGATGATCGCCAGGCTGATGAGTTCTTGCCAATCGGGGTGCAGCATCGAAGCCAGGATGTCGGAAACGATGTAAAAATCGAGTCCGAGCAAAATGTAATTGCCCACCAAAGGCCGCAAGGCTGCCAGGGTTTTCAGCTCGGGGTCGGGCAGTACAGTACGCCGCCATTCCTGCCATTCGTACAACAGAAAGCCCCACATGCCTTTGGCAAAACCCACGATCAGCACCAGGGCGCTGAGTAGTTCGATGCCATTGGAGAGGCGTTGCAGGAGGAGGTAGCGCAGGTCCACGGCTCAGGCTTTGTGGTACAGTTTGATGACGGTTTCGCGCATGTTTTCGCCAGTTTCGCCGAGCAAAAAGGCGATGGTGTCGGCGGCTGTTTCAGGCGTCACCCATTCGCCGGCGTCGGCGTCGGGCAGGGCTGCGCGGTTTTGGGGAGTATCGAGCAGAGACGGCACGACCACGCTGGCGCGGATGTTTTTAAACTTACCCTGATCGTTGATGATTTCGGCCAGCCGGAAAAGCAGCGACTTCGACAGCGCGTAGGCCACCTGGTTTTTGCCTTCGGCAGGGTTGAAAGCCGGCCGGGCGCCGATGAACACGAACTGGCCGCGGCCTTTGCGCTCAAATAATTCCAGCAGCGGCCGCGCAATATTGTAAGCCGTGAAAAAATTGAGCTGCAGCATTTTGTTGAGCTCGTGCAAGGTCGTTTCGGCCATGCTGCCCGGCTGCCAGCCGCCGACGATGCAAATGGCGGTATCGAGGTCGGGGTCCTGGGCTGCCAGGTTTTTCACATACCCTTCCGACACCGTTTCGTCGGTCAGGTTGAGAAATTGGGTGTGCAGCCGGTCGGAGTGGTCCGTGTCGGCAAATTGTTGGGAATTTTCCCCCAAACCCAGTGCGGCATACACGGTGTGGCCGTCGGCCAGAAAACGGCGCACGACCGCCCGGCCCATGTTTCCGGCAGCGCCGGTGACGATAATCGATTTCATTGATCTGTTTTTTACGGTACAAAAATGCGGGTGTTCCCGGCGGGAAAAGTTTACCCAGGTAACATTTGAAAAATTATCCGTGCAGGCTGCACCGGAAATTCGGGTTGCTGCAAATCCAGATTTTCCAGCAGGCCGCCGCGCCCAACATGCCCAGCAGCGGCGCGCAGAGGTAAATCCAAAAATACATAAAATTCCCGGCGGCCACGGCCGAAGCCAGGCTTCGGGCCGGATTCATCGAAACGCCAGAAAAGGGGTCTTCGAACACGATGTAGAGCAGGAGCAGGCTGCCGGCAAAAACGCCCGTCCAGGGGGCTGTGCGCGCATCGTTGCTGGAGTACAACACCGCCAGGAGCAAGGCGAACGAAATGACTACTTCGGCCGCGAACGCCGCAACCACACCCGCCTGTCCCGGCAAGGTTTGCACGTAGTTGACCTGCGGCGCGCCGGCAAAATCCGGAAAAGCCGCTTTGAACAACAGCATAGCTGCCGCGCCGCCCAGGCACTGCGCCAGGATGTACCAGGCGGCGTCGGCGCGGCTGATTTTTTTCAAAAACAAAAAGGCCAGGGTCAGCGCCGGATTCATGTGCGCCCCGGAACGCCGTCCCCAGCCTGAATAGATCAGTCCTACCGCCGTCAAACCCATCGCCAGGCCCATCCAGCAGGGGCGGACGAGCGGGTCGGCCACCAGCGGCGCGCCGGCCGGCTCCCGGGGCAGGCCCAGCAAACCGGCAAAAAAGGTGGCCGACAGCATGAACATGCCCAGCGCCCAGGCCTCGATGAGGTAGAGCGGGTAGTTTGTTTTTAGTGTGCGGAACATTGGCTATTTTT
>CAZVZH010000135.1:0-12080 GCA_964630705.1 uncultured Saprospiraceae bacterium
ACCAGAAACCCTCCAACCAGAAACCCTCCAACCAGAAACCCTCCAACCAGAAACCTTCTAACCAGAAACCTTCTAACCAGAAACCCTCCAACCAGAAACCCTCCAACCAGAAACCTTCTAACCATTTTCAAATCATGACCTACCTCCGTCCCAACTTTCGCCACCCCGAACTTCCGAAAAACAAACTCGGCTACACCCGTCAGCATTACGAGGGCCGCTTGTCGACGCTTTGCGCGGGCTGCGGGCACGACTCCATCAGCGGGGCCATCATTCAGGCTTGTTTTGAAATGGCGATCGAGCCGCACCGGCTGGCCAAGCTGTCGGGCATCGGGTGCTCGTCCAAAACGCCCACCTATTTTTTAGGCAACTCCCACGGCTTCAACTCCGTGCACGGCCGCATGCCCTCCGTGGCTACCGGCGCCAACCTGGCCAACCGCGAGCTGATTTACCTCGGCGTTTCGGGCGACGGCGATACCGCCTCCATCGGCATGGGCCAGTTCGTGCATGCCGTGCGGCGCAACCTCAACATCACCTATATCGTGATGAACAACGGCTGTTACGGCCTGACCAAAGGCCAGGATTCCGCAACAGCCGACGTCGGCTCGGTGAACAAATCGGGCGCCGCCAATATGTTTCAAACCATCGACCTGGCGGCCCTGGCTATTGAACTGGGCGCCACCTTCGTGGGCCGCAGTTTTTCCGGCGACAAAGAGCAGCTCATCCCGATGATCAAAGCCGCCATCTCGCACCAGGGTTTCGCCTTCATCGACGTGCTTTCGCCTTGCGTAACCTTTAATAACAATGCCGGCTCCACCAAATCCTACGACTATGTGCGCGACCACCTGGAAGCCACCGCCGCTGTGGATTACGTGCCCGTGAAGTCTGAAATAACGGTGCAATACGAGGAAGGCAGCTCCAAAGCCATCCGGCTGCACGACGAGTCGGTCGTCGAATTGCACAAACTCGCCCCCGGCTGGGATCCCACCGACCAGGCCCTCGCCTACGCCCGCATCCATGCCGCGCGGGAAAAGGGCGAAATCCTGACCGGCATCATCTACCTCGATCCGAAAACTCAGGATTTGCACCAACTCCTCGACACCGACCCGCGGCCCCTGAACAGCCTTACCGAAACCGACTTATGCCCCGGCCAGAGTGCGCTCGAACAAATTAATGCCGAAAACAGGTAGGCGCGCAGATGCTTCGAAATCAACGTATCATGCAAAACAATAACAAACTTTTCTTTTGGTCGATCACCGTCGCCCTGGGCGGCTTTTTGTTCGGTTTCGACACGGCAGTGATCTCCGGTTGTGAGCAAGCCATTCAAAAACTTTGGAACCTCAGCGACGCCATGCTCGGCCAAATGGTCGCCATGGCGCTGTACGGCACGGTCATCGGGGCATTGTTCGGCGGTATTCCGGCCGACCGGATAGGCCGGAAAAAATCGCTCATTTGGGTAGCCGCGCTTTATTTCGTGTCGGCAATTGGCTCGGCTTTAGCCCCTGAAATTTACTCGCTCATGTTTTTCCGCTTTATCGGCGGCCTGGGCGTCGGCGCCTCTTCCGTGGTCGCGCCGATGTATATTGCCGAAATTGCACCCGCCGACCGGCGCGGCCGCCTGACGGCTTTGTTTCAATTCAATATCGTGTTCGGCATCCTGATCGCCTTTTTCTCCAACTACCTCATCGGCGAAGCGGAAAATGACGGCTGGCGCTGGATGCTCGGCGTGGAAGGCTTGCCCGCCCTGGCGTTTTGGATCATGGTGCTTTTGGTGCCCGAAAGCCCGCGTTGGCTGATCTTGCGCCGGGGCGCCGTGGCCGAAGCCCGCAAAACCCTGGAAATCATCAACCCGGTCACCGTCGATGCGGAGATGGCCTCCATCCAGGCCACCGACCTGCACCACCGTTCCGGCATGAAAGAATTTTTTTCCGGCAGGTATAATTTCCCAATTCTGCTGGCCTTCCTGTTTGCCTTTTTCAACCAGTTATCGGGCATCAACGCCGTGATCTATTTCGCGCCGCGCATTTTTGAACTAACCGGCATGGGCAAAGAATCGGCGTTGTTGCAATCGGTCAGTATCGGCCTGGTCAACCTGGTCTTCACCATGGTGGGCATGGCGCTGATCGACCGGATGGGGCGCCGCTTCTTGATGTACATCGGCTCCATCGGCTACATCGTTTCGCTGGCGCTGTTGTCCTGGGCCTTTTTCACCAATACTTTTCCGGGCATGCTGGTGCCCATCCTGCTGTTCGTGTTTATCGCCTCGCACGCCATCGGGCAGGGCGCAGTGATCTGGGTGTTTATTTCCGAAATTTTTCCCAACGACGTACGCGCCTACGGCAACTCGCTCGGCTGCGGCACCCACTGGGTATTTGCCGCCCTGATCGCCGGCAACTTCGTGCATTTTGAAGGCATGTTCGGCGGCGGCCCTATTTTCGCCTTTTTCGCCGGCATGATGGTGCTGCAACTGCTGTTCGTGTGGCGCATGATGCCCGAAACCAAGGGCATTTCGCTGGAAGAACTGCAGGAAAGGCTTACCCGACCCGCTAAAACCGCCTGATCCGTATTTTTTAAAACGTTGAACACCATGCTTGGAAAATATCTTTTGCCGGCGGCCCTGGCCAGCCTGTGCCTGGCTGCCTGCACCCAGAAAAACCCGCCGGCGCCGGCCACCGAAACACCGGCCAATTACTACACCGAAGCCCACCGGCCGCAGTTTCACTTTTCTCCGGAAAAAATGTGGATGAACGACCCCAACGGCATGGTGTACTACGACGGCGAGTACCACCTGTTTTACCAGTACTACCCCGACAGCACCGTCTGGGGGCCGATGCACTGGGGCCACGCCGTGAGTACCGACCTCGTGCATTGGCAACACCTGCCCATTGCACTGTACCCCGACACGCTCGGCTATATTTTTTCGGGTAGCGCCGTCGTCGACCCAAACAACACCAGCGGCTTCGGCGCCGCGGGCAAGCCGCCCCTCGTAGCCATTTTTACCCACCACGACCCCGCCGGCGAAAAAGCCGGCCGCAACAACTATCAGGTACAAAGCCTCGCCTACAGCACCGACCGGGGGCGCAGCTGGACGAAATACGCCGGCAACCCCGCCATTCCCAACCCGGGCAAACGCGATTTCCGCGACCCCAAGGTGTTCTGGCACGAAGGCTCCAAACAGTGGATTCTGGCCCTCGCCGTGTACGACCACGTGGAGTTTTGGGGCGCCCCCGACCTGAAAAACTGGAAACACCTCAGCGACTTCGGCCGCGACCTGGGCGCCCACTCCGGCGTTTGGGAATGCCCCGACCTGTTCCCCATACCCATCGACGGCACAGCCGAATCCAAGTGGGTGCTCCTGCTCAGCATCAATCCCGGCGGCCCCAACGGCGGCTCGGCTACCCAATATTTTGTCGGAAATTTCGACGGCACCAACTTCCAGATCGAACCCGGATTTCTCGAACCCAAATCGGAAAAAGCCATTTGGCTCGACGGCGGTCGCGACAACTACGCCGGCGTCACCTGGTCGGGCATTCCCGCCTCTGATGGCCGCCGCCTGTTTCTCGGCTGGATGAGCAACTGGGCCTACGCCCAGGTGGTACCTACCCAAACCTGGCGCAGCGCCATGACGGCGCCTCGTACGCTTCATCTGAAAAAAACGGCGCAGGGCCTGCGCTTGTACGCCCAGCCGGTGCTGGAACTCCAGGCACTGCGCGACAAGGGCGCTGACATTCCCGCCGCACCAACGCTGGCCGACAACCCCGACCTCGGCAAACTGACCGCCAGCCCCTCCCCCACCCGGGAAGTGACCGTCGACCTGAGCTGGACCCCCGGCGCAGCCCCCTTCGGCCTCGAGCTGTTCAATGAAAAAGGGGAAAGCCTTCGGGTAGGCTACGATCCGGCGGCCCAACAGTTGTTCGTCGACCGCTCGAAAAGCGGCAAATTGGACTTCGCGGAAGGCTTCGGCACCCGCGTCAACGCGGCCTATGCCCCCACAGGCAACACCATCCGCCTGCACGCCCTGATCGATGTAGCATCGGTGGAACTGTTTGCCGACGAGGGCGCCTGCGTGATGACCGAAATCTTTTTCCCCAACCAGCCTTTTACCGGCTTGCGGCTGTTCGGCGACAACAAGGCGCAGGCTGTTAAAGGCCAGGTTTGGAACCTAAAGGGTACCTGGTGAGTGCACAACCTTCTGGTATATTTTAGTTAATTTATTTACCTAAACCCTTTAAAATCCAGCTGCTGTTCTATTTTTGCCTTCATCCCGTTTCTGTGTATCCATTGCTAAACACTCTTTCTATCTGTGAATATTGATGATCTAAAGCCGCAGCGGTGGCTGCGGCGGTTCTGGCAATCCCCCTACCGTAATTGGTTTTTTGCCGGAACAATAGCCGCAGGCGCCGCTGCCATCACCGCCTCCCTCGACCTCGCTGAAACCCAACAGGCTGCCGCCCTGGTCTTTGCAAAACCCGAACTGGATGCCCTGCCTGTCGTACCCGCCAATATGCGCTGGGGATTTGCCATAGACGAATTCCATTTGTTTGAAGACGAGCTCCGCTCGGGCGATATCCTGGGCGGAAAACTCACCCAAGTCGGTTTGAGCTACCCGGTGGTAGCCCGCCTGGTGGAAAACGCCAAGGGCATTTTTGACATCACCTCGATGCGGAAAGGCAAAAAACTGTACTTCCTGTCGTACACAAAAGGCACCCCGCCGGCCTACATGGTTTACGAGCCCTCCGCGTACGAATACGTGCTGTTCCAACTGGAAGAGCCTTACAAAGTGGAGCGGATCAAGCGCGATGTCGTCACGAAAGTCTGCGCTTCCTCGGGCATTTTGGAAACCAGCTTCTGGCAGGCGCTGACCGACAACGGCCTGAGCGATGAACTGGCCGACGGCATGATCGACGTGCTGTCGTCCTCCGTGGATTTTTACCGCCAAAAAGTGGGCGACCGCTTCAAAGTGGTGTACGAACAACACATCGTGGAAGGCGAGCCCGTCGGTACCGGAAAAATTATCGCCGCCGTATACCAGCGCGACGAGCAGGAGTTTTTTGCCTTTAACTTTGAAAAAGAAGGGCAAAAAACCACCTATTTCGACTTCGACGGCCGGCCGGCGCGCAAGGCTTTTCTGAAAGCGCCGGTGAAGTTCAGCCGCATTTCCAGCCGCTACAGCACCAGCCGCCTCCACCCCATTCTGAAATACCGCCGGCCGCACTTCGGCACCGACTACGCAGCGCCCTACGGCACGCCGATCATCGCCGTCGCCGAAGGTGTCGTCACGGAAGTTGGCAACCGCGGCGGCAACGGCAACTACGTTAAAATCCGCCACGATGGCAGCTACGAAACGCAATACCTGCATATGCGCGGTTTTGCTAAAGGCCTTCGCCGCGGCTCCCGTGTGGCGCAAGGGCAAACGATCGGCTATGTCGGCTCTACCGGGCTGGCAACCGGCCCGCACGTGTGTTTCCGCTTTTGGAAAAACGGCCGCCAGGTCGATCACCTGCGCCTCAACCTGCCGCAACCCAAACCTATCGAAGGCCCGCTGCTCGAAGCGTTCAAATTGGTGCGCGACCAACTGATCGAAAAACTCAACGCCGTGCCCTACCAAACCCGCGAGGAAATTTTCAAAAAACGCGCGGAGCAACAAAAGCAAGCGCGGCTGAAACCCTGAGCCTTTTAAAATAAATGCTCGACGAGGGGATTTTTCCGGTGTTCGGAAAAATCCCCTCGCGCTTTTTACCGCTTATGGTGTAAGTGTTTACCCGGATGAAAAACCGGGCTTTCGTTCGGACCTTTGCCCACGAACTTTTATTGAAAAAGTTTTGTAACTATTTAGGAAGGGGCAGCGCCCCGTAAAGTCTGTAGAAAATTGATGCATTACATGGGGTGGAGGTGCAGCGCACCGGAATATAATGTTCCGGTGCGCTGCACCTCCACCGGTCCTGCCAAATTTAATGCTACAGATATCCCGCCGCTCTGCGGCTACCTAAATAGTTACAAAGTTTTTTCATCCTATTCTCTCATCCAAATCCGATTTTTATGAAAATTTTCCCGCTGTTCTGCACGGCTTTTTGCGCACTGCTGCTCCTTTGGGCTTGTACCAAAGACGACAACGCTTCCGGAACTACCGTACTAAATATCCACATGACCGACGGCCCCGGCGATTACCAGGAGGTAAATGTCGACATCCAGGAAGTACGGGTAAAAATGGCCGACGACTCCAGCCAGTGGCTCACGCTCACCACCAATGCCGGTATTTACAACCTGCTCGATTTTCAAAACGGCGTCGATACGCTGATCGCCTCCGGCCAGGTGCCCGCCGATGTGTTGAAGGAACTGCGCCTGGTGCTCGGCCCCAACAACACGGTGATGAAAGACAGCGTCGTGTACGACCTGGAAACGCCCAGCGCGCAGCAATCCGGACTGAAAATCAAAATCGACAAAAGTCTGGGCATTATCCTCGATTCCCTGACGATCGACTTCGACGCGGAAAAATCCATTGTGGAAACCGGCAACGGCAAGTTTATGCTCAAGCCGGTGATCAAAGTGAAGAATTGATGCCGGGCTTTGTGTGAATTGTTGATGGGGTTGATACAAGACCTCAACTGAATATTCAGCTCCGACGCATCATTTCCCGGAGCGGCAATTCGAATCCGGGCAGTACCTCGCCGCCGTGCAGGGATTGGTCGGCAAATCCCTGCACGGTTTCTATTTCCTGTCCCGGACGGTACACATACGCCGTTTCAGCGTACGGGTCGATGAGCCAGGCCAGGCGCACGCCGTTGGCGATCCAGGAATCGGTCATTTTCTGTTGAAGTTTGGCCAAATTATCGGAAGCCGAGCGGATTTCCACCACAAAGTCGGGCACGATCTGAATAAACTGTTCTTCATCTTCCGGTAGCCCGGCCATGCGCTCCAAGGCAATCCAGGAAACATCGGGCATTTTTATCGCGCCGTCCGGCAGGTCGTAGGTGCCGTTGGGGCCAAATACTTCGCCGAGGTTAGATTGTTGGTTCCACAGGTTTAATAAAAAACTGAGCCGGTTTTCCCGGCGGCTGGAGCCTTTTTTTACTGGGGAGATAACTATGGTAGTGCCGTTAGGTTCGCGCTCGATTTGCAGATTGGGAAATTGCCCGGCAAACTCCAAAAATGCCGCTTTCGTCATGGGCTCCAAGAGCTGGACCGGCCCTATTTCTGATACCAGCTGCTCCAGGGTCCAATGTTTGCGTTGCGGGATCGATGCCGTCATAATATGCGGTTGTTGTAGTGCAGGTTTACAAATATACGGTTAAAAATCCGCCTCAGCTCAGTTTGATCCGGTCGGCTTCTTCCTGGTGATCCGGCTCGCGCAACTGCCCTTCCGATGCCGCAATGGCCGTAGCCACCATACAGTCGCCCGTAATATTGGTGACCGTGCGCAGCATATCCAAAATCCGGTCGACGCCCAAAATGAGCGCGATGCCGGCGCTGGGCACATGCACGCTTTCCAAAATGATAATCAGCATGATGACGCCCGCTCCGGGCACGGCGGCCGTACCGATGGAAGCCATCACTGCGAGCAGCAGCACGTTGAGCTGGTCGGCCAGGCTGAGGTCCATGCCGACCGCTTGGGCGATAAACACGGTCGCCACACCCTGATACAGCGCCGTGCCGTCCATGTTGATGGTAGCGCCCAGGGGCAACACGAAAGCGCTGACTTCTTCCGACACCCCGAGTTTTTCCTCGCAGCACTCGATGGTCACCGGCAAGGTGGCGCCGCTGCTGCTGGTGGAAAAGGCGACGAGTTGGGCTTTGCTGATGCCTTTGAAAAATTTGACCGGGTTCATTTTGCTGAAAATACGCAGTAAAATCGGGTACACGCCCAGGGTATGCAGCGCCAGGCCCAAAATGACGGTAAAACAATACACCCCCAGGGCGCTGAGCAGATCGAGCAGTTTGGTCAGGTTGCCGTCCGAAACCTTGTTGATCGTGTCGGCCATGAGGGCAAACACGCCGAGCGGGGCGATCAGCATGATGAGGTCGACCAGGCGGATGGTCACATCGGTGAGGCCGTGGAAAAAGTCGAGCAGCGGTTTGGCGCGTTTTTCTGGTATTTGCAGCAGGCCGATGCCAAAAAACACGGCGAAAAACACGATTTGCAGCATGTTCCGGTTGTCGGAGGCCGAGCCGAAAATATTGTCGGGCACCATGTCGACCAAAATTTGCAAGGGCCCCATGGCGCCTACGCTCTGGGCGTCTTCCATGCGGGCGTCCACTTTTTCGCTGTAGGTCGCCATCAGCCCGTCGCGCACGTCGGCGGGCACGGCTTTGCCGGGTTGGAACAGGTTGGCCAGCACCAGGCCGATGGCGATGGCCAGGGCGGTGGTGCCTACGTACAACACCATGGTTTTGCCGCCGATGCGCCCCAGCTTGCGCACATCGGCGAGCGAGGCCACCCCGGTGATGAGCGAGCCGAGCACCAGGGGCACCGCGATGAGTTTGAGCAGGTTGATGAAAATGACGCCGAAGGGCGTGATCCAGTTGGTGGTAAATTTCGCCCACCCGTTCAGGGAAGCGACGATGCCATAACCCAGGCCCAACAACAGGCCGATAATGATTTGCCAGTGCGTCTGACGATACCAGGGCATAAGAAGAACATTTAGGTTGACGAATAAAAAGACAACCCGGGTGTTTTCTTCATGGTATTCCCGTACGGTTCCCTAACGGTAAGCAACACTACAAAAGCCCCGGAAAACGCGGGTGAAGATAGCGGAAAATTACTTCCAGCGAATGGCATCTTTATCCGGCTCCGGCTGCACGGCGCGCAACTGCCCTTCCGAAGCGGCAATACTCGTCGCCACCGTGCAATCGCCGGTCACATTGGTCACGGTGCGCAACATGTCGAGTATCCGGTCGACCCCCAGGATGAGGGCAATGCCGGCGCTGGGCACGTGCACCGTTTCCAAAATAATGATCAACATGATGATGCCGGCCCCCGGCACCGCTGCGGTGCCAATGGAGGCCATTACTGCCAGTAGAATCACATTCAGCTGATCGGCCATGCTCAGGTCCATACCCACTGCCTGGGCGATAAAAATGGTAGCCACACCCTGGTACAGGGCCGTGCCGTCCATGTTGATCGTGGCGCCCAGGGGCAGCACAAAAGAGGAGACTTCCTCCGAAACGCCGATATTTTCCTCGCAACACTCGATGGTCACGGGCAAGGTAGCCCCGCTGCTGCTGGTGGAAAACGCCACGAGTTGGGCTTTGCCGATACCGCTGAAAAACTGCCGCGGACTCATGCTGGTAAACATCCGCAACAGCGCCGGGTACACCCCGAAGGTTTGAATCGCCAGCCCAACCACCACCGTGATGCAATACACACTCAAGGCAGCCAGCAAACCGGCCAGCTTGCCCAGGTCGCCATCTGAAACGGTGGTAATCATATCGGCAATCAACGCAAACACGCCCAAAGGCGCCATGAGCATGATCAGATCGACGAGCCGGATGGTCACGTCATTGACGCCGTGGAAAAAATCGAGCAGGGGTTTGGCGCGCTTTTCGGGCACTTGCAGCAGGCCAATGCCGAAGAAAATGGCGAAAAACACGATCTGGAGCATGTTCCGGTTGTCGGAAGCAGCGCCGAAAATATTGTCGGGCACCATGTCGACCAGAATTTGCAGCGGCCCGCGCTCGCCGACCGCCTGGGCCGCCGTTTGACGGTCGGTAACGTTGGCGCTGTACGAAGCCATGAGTTCGTCGCGCACGTCTGTGGGAATGGCTTTGCCGGGTTGGATCATGTTGGCCAGCACCAGGCCAATCGTGATGGCAACGGCGGTGGTACCGATGTAAATACCCAGGGTTTTGCCGCCGATCCGGCCGAGTTTGCGGATGTCGGAAAGGGACGCCACCCCGGTGATCAGCGAACCGAGCACAAGCGGCACAGCGATCAGTTTGAGCGCATTGATAAAAATGGTGCCGAAAGGCGATATCCAGTCGCGGGTGAATTTTTCCCAGCCGAAAGAAGCGGCGACGATGCCGAAAACCAGGCCGAGCACCAGGCCGATGATGATTTGCCAATGGGTTTGTTTGTACCAGGACTTCATACGTTCCGAAAGCAATTTGCAGGTAGTAAAATCGTGCTGTCGCGGCCAAAGTAGGCCTTTTTACCAGTGACAGGTAGTGCTTTCCCACTTTTTCGCAGTATTTTCGGCTTATTCCGCATCAAAAATCTTTTTCTAAAATGGTTTCCAACGCACCCATCCCCACCGCAATCAACCAAAACCTGTTCGGCCTGAGCACCTCAGCTACCGTGGCGATCAACGAAGCCTCCAGAGCCCTGGAGCAAAGCGGTAAAAAAGTGTACAAACTCGGCTTCGGCCAATCGCCGTTCCCCGTGCCGCCCCTGGTGGTAGACGCCCTGCGCGCCCATGCCCACGAAAAAGACTACCTGGCCGTGCGCGGCTTGCCAGCGCTCCGGGAAGCCATCGCCAGCTTTACCAACCACCGCAAGGGCACCTTCGCCACTGCCGACGATGTGCTGGTCGGCCCCGGCTCCAAGGAACTCATGTTCCTGCTGCAACTTTCCTACTACGGCGAAATTATCATCCCGGCGCCCAGCTGGGTCTCCTACGCCCCGCAAGCCCAGATCATCGGTCGCACGGTGACCCGCGCCGAAACCCGCCTGGCCAACGGCCTCTTGCTCCAGCCCGACGAACTGGAAGCCCTCTGCCGCACCGATCCCGAGCGCCCCCGGCTCGTCATCCTCAACTACCCCTCCAACCCCACCGGTTCGACCTACGATAAAGGAACCCTGGCCGAGCTGGCCGAAGTGGCCCGGCGCTACAAACTTATCGTGCTGTCGGATGAAATTTACGGCGAGCTGAACCACCGCGGGCCCCAGATGTCTATCGCCCAGTACTACCCCGAAGGCACCATTATCAGCGGCGGACTCAGCAAGTGGTGCGGCGCCGGGGGCTGGCGCCTGGGCTTTTTTGTTTTTCCAAAAGGCCTCAAACGCCTGGAAAACGCCATGGCAGTGTGCGCCAGCGAAACCTTTACCTCCACCAGCGCCCCCATTCAGCACGCCGCCGTCAGCGCTTTTTCCGAAAATCCGGAGATCGACCGCTACCTCGACCAGGTGCGGCATATTCTGGCAGCCGTGGGGCGCTATAGCTACGACGTGCTGGCGGCTGCCGGTTTGTTCATGCCCGAACCCCAGGGCGGGTTTTACCTGATGCCCGATTTTGAACATTTCCGCGAAGGCTTGCTGCGCAAAAATATTTCCACCGACCGCGACCTGTGCCGCGCCCTGCTCGATGAAGCCGGCGTGGCCCTGCTTCCCGGCTCCGACTTCGGCAGCCGGCCCGGAACGCTGCGCACCCGCCTTTCCTATGTGGATTTTAACGGGGAAAAGGTGCTGGAAGCCAGTGCGCAACTCCCCAACGGCGCCGCCCCCGACCGGGCATTTGTTGAAAAACACTGCCCCAAAATGGTGGACGGTTTACAGGCCCTTACCGGATGGCTGCGTCGGCGGTAAGGGAGGCAAGCCCTTTTTTCAAAATAAAAAACACTTCTGAGCCGGCGCGGGGGGCGGCAGAGTTGTAGCAGGGCGCCAGGGTTTGCACCTCCAACCAGGGTTCGAACAAGGCCCGGTATTCCGCCGCGCTTCCGCCGAAGGGCGGGCCGCCTTCGAAAGCGCGGTCGAACAACACGCCAGCCAGACGCCCGCCCGGCGCAAGCAGCGCCTGCATTTTCCGGATATAATCGGGGCGCTGGCTGGGGTGGAGGGCGCAAAAAAACGTCTGCTCCAGAATCAAATCGAAGGGGCCGGAGAGCTCGAAAAAATCGGCGCAGCGGGCGTCCAAACGATCCGGCCAGCCGGGCGCCACCGTATCGAGCCGGGCTTTCATCCGCTCGACAGCGGTCGGGGCGATGTCGACCATGGTGATTGGGCCAAACCCGTTTTCCAGTAAAAAAATAGCCTCGTAGCCGTTGCCGCAACCGGGAATGAGCACGCGCAGATGGCGGCGCTCTTCCGGCGGAATTTGAGCGGCGTAGGCGGTGAGCGGCGGAGAGGCGGCGCCTAAATCCCAGCCGGTTTG
>CAZVZH010000136.1:0-12046 GCA_964630705.1 uncultured Saprospiraceae bacterium
TATCACAACTTTAAGTCGCTGCCTAACTCTAAAACTTTAAGTCGCACGACAACCCGCTAACCTTTTACAGGGAATTCCACAAAATTCCGGGGCGTTTCATACAGCCGGATGTACAAATCGTAGCGCTGCGGCAGCTGGGCGCGCAAGATATTCCAGATAACCACGGCGATGTTTTCTGCCGTGGGGTTCAGCGCGCGAAACTCTTCGGTGTCGAGGTTGAGATTTTTGTGGTCGAACCGATGTTCTACCTGTTCGCGGATGAGCTCGCGCAGCCAGCCCAAGTCGATCACCATGCCCGTTTCCGGGTCGATATCGCCCACTACTTTTACTTCCAGTTCGTAGTTGTGCCCATGCCAGTTGGGGTTGTTGCACAGGCCGAAAACCTCCTGGTTTTTTTCCGGTGTCCAGGTTGGGTTGTGCAGGCGGTGAGCGGCGTTGAAATGGGCTTTTCTGATGACGGCAATTTTCACGGTGTTTGTTTTTTTTGTTAAACAGGCTGCTGTGGATGTGCTTTCATGAAACAACAGAAACTAGCGCCGGGTTGTGTTTCGTCCTTTCGCATTCCTGCTTACCTTCGCCCGAAACCCTGTTTCATCCATGCAAACCCTTGGTCAACACCGCGCCAAAGCGCAACTTCACCGGCTGTACCACAGCGGCCGGGTGCCGCACGCCCTGATTTTTCTGGGGCAAACCGGCTGGGGCACACTGGCTTTGGCCCTCGAATTTGCCCAATGGCTCCAATGCGAAAATGCCGGCCCCGACGCAGAGGCGCCCTGCGGACAATGCGCCGCCTGCCGCAAAACGGGCCAGCTGGTACATCCCGACCTCCATTTCTCCTACCCCACGGTTGGCGCCAACGCGGTGTCGACCCAATTTGTCAAAGAATGGCGCGCCGCACTGCAGGAAAACCCCTGGATGGACGCCAACTCCTGGCTGCAACGCATCGGCGCAGAAAACAAACAGGGCAACATTACCAAAGACGAATGCCATGCGATCATCAAAACCCTGAGCCTGAAAGTATACGAAGGGCGCTACAAAATCCTGCTGCTTTGGCTGCCCGAATACCTGGGCAAGGAGGGCAACCGCCTGCTTAAACTCATCGAAGAACCGCCCGACCAAACAGTGTTCCTGCTCGTCGCTGAAAACGCCGACCTCATCCTGCCGACTATTCTCTCGCGTTGCCAATTGGTAAAAACCGACCCATTGACCGACGAGGAAATTGCCGCTGCGCTTCAGGAAAAGCGCCGCATCGACCCCGACCGCGCCCGGCAGGTAGCCTTTTTAGCTGGCGGCGACTTCCACCTCGCCCTGCACCTGGCCGATAACCCGGCCAACGACGATGCCGCTTTTTTGCTCAATTGGCTGCGCAAATGCTGGGCAGGCAATGGGCTGGAACTCGTGCAAGCCACCGAGGTTTTTGCCCAGTTGGGCCGCGAAAACCAAAAACAATTTCTTCAGTACGGCCTCCATTTTCTGCGCGAACTCCTGACGCTCCAGGTTTCAAAAAACGCGCAGGTGCGCCTTCGCCCCGACGAACTCCACACTGCGGAACGCATGACGGCGGTGCTCAATTTTGAAAAAATTAGCCGTTTGGTCGAGTTGTTTACCGACAATGCCTACTACATCGAGCGCAATGCCAACCCGAAAATTCTGTTTCTCGACACCTCCATCCAAGTCCACCGTATTTTGAAAGACGCCTGAACCGGCAAAATTCTGCTTAAGTTTGCGGCGGTAAACCAAAATCGAATCCCCTTTCAACGACACATCCATATGGGCTGTATAGGTTGTTCCTGTTCTACCGGTAAAGACGCCGTTTCCGGCTGCCGCTCCAACGGCGGCTGCGCTACCGGCGGCTGCAACCGGCATAATACCTACGATTGGATTTCGGCTTTAGGCATCCAGGATGCCCGGCCTTTCGATATCGTGGAAGTCAGTTTTAAAAACGGTTCGCGCAAAGATTTTTATAAAAATCCGGCGCATACCCGCGCTATGACGGGCGATTGGGTGCTCGTCGAGTCGGCCTCCGGCGGCTACGATCTGGGCACGATCTCCCTGTCCGGCGAGTTGGTACGCATGCAAATGAAGCGCAAACGCATCCGCCCCGACGCCAAGCAACAACAGGTGATCCGAAAAGCGCACGAGCGCGACCTCGAACGCCTCGACGAATTGCGCAAACAGGAGCGCGAAGTGATGATCCGCTCCCGCGCCATCGCCCGGACGCTCGACTTGAACATGAAAGTCGGCGACGTCGAATTTCAGGGCGACGGCCGCAAATGCACGTTTTACTATACTGCCGACGGCCGTGTCGATTTTCGCGAACTCATCCGCCACTACGCCCGAGAGTTCAAGGTGAAAATTGAAATGCGCCAGATCGGCGCCCGCCAGGAATCGGCCCGCATCGGCGGCCTGGGCAACTGCGGCCGCGAGCTCTGCTGCTCCACCTGGCTCAGCGAGTTTAAAAGCGTCAACACCGCCGCCGCCCGTTACCAAAACCTGGCTATCAACCAAACCAAACTCTCCGGCATGTGCGGCCGCCTCAAGTGCTGCCTCAACTACGAACTCGATACCTACATCGACGCACTGGAGGACTTCCCCGACCGCGCCGACCGCCTTAAAACCGGCGCAGGCATGGCCATACTTATGAAAACCGACGTGTTCAAGCGCCTCATGTACTACACCTACGCTGAAGACCGGGGTCGCTTTTTCCCCTTGCACGTCGACCAGGTGTGGGAGGTGCTGGAGATGATGAAAAAAAATGAATTTCCGGCCAGCCTGGAGGATATCCAGGCCCTGGCGCCGCCGCCGGCAGTTGACGAGGGCGA
This sequence comes from uncultured Saprospiraceae bacterium, assembly GCA_964630705.1. GTDB lineage: Bacteria > Bacteroidota > Bacteroidia > Chitinophagales > Saprospiraceae > M3007. Next base: position 2,823 of record CAZVZH010000136.1, read on the forward strand.
TGACGACGAACACGATTTCGAAAATGTGGACAACGTCATCCAACTCCCTATCGAAAAACGTAAGAAAAAGCGCAAGAAGAAGAAAAAATCCCGTACCGACCAAAGCCTGGCTTCCGCTGTGGAAAAAGCCGGCCGGGAAGAAGGTCGCCGGCCGGCTGGCCGCCCGGATAACCGCCGCAGCAACGACCGCCGCCAGGGCGACAACAACCGGCCAGAAAACCGCCAGGGCGATAACAACCGACCCAACCGTCAGGGCCGGCCAGACAACCGGCAGCCGCGCACGGAGCAACCGGCGCCGCCGAAAAATGAGGAGGGCGGCAATCCGCCGGGTAACAAACCGGCACAGCCAAAAAATAGCGGCGACAACCGCGGCCGGGACCACCGGCGCGACAACCGCAACCGCGGCCCGCGCAACAAAAACAACGACCAAAACAAATGAGGGATGCCACTGTTTTTCGCAGTGAAACCATCCTGTACTAGAATTCACTATGCAATACGACGTCACTGTAATCGGCTCCGGACCGGGCGGCTATGTGGCAGCTATTCGCTGCGCGCAACTGGGGTTGAAAACTGCCATCATTGAACGCTATTCCGTGCTCGGCGGCACCTGCCTGAATGTGGGCTGCATTCCCTCCAAAGCTTTGCTCGATTCTTCCGAGCATTTTCACAACGCCCATCGCCATTTTAAAACACACGGCATCGAGCTCGATAAACTTCAGGTGAATATGCCCCAAATGATCCAGCGCAAAAACCAGGTTGTGCTGGAAAACAACAAAGGGGTGGAGTTTTTAATGAAAAAGAACAAAATCGATACCTACTTTGGCCACGGCACTTTTGTCAACAAGAACAAAATCGGCGTGCGGCAAGCCGATGGCTCCAGCCTGGAAATAGATACCGAAAAAGTGATCATTGCCACGGGCTCTAAACCAATTGTACCGGCCAATTTTAACTATGACAAAAACCGCGTCATTACCAGTACCGAAGCCCTCCATATCGAAAAGGTGCCGGGCAGCATGCTTATCATCGGCGGCGGCGTCATCGGCCTGGAATTAGGCTCCGTGTACGCACGGTTGGGTACGCAGGTGACTGTGGTAGAATTCCTCGACCGGATCCTGCCTACTATGGATGCCGATTGCAGCCGCGAACTCATGAAAAGCCTCAAGGGTCTGGGCATGCAGTTTCAGCTGCGCCACGCCGTTACGGAGGTTAAGCCCTCTAAATCAAAAGTCAGCATTAAAGCTCAAAGTCGTGACGACGAGTCCAAAGTGCTGAACTTCGATGTCGACTACTGCCTTGTGTCTATCGGTCGCCGTCCCTACACCGACCGGCTAGGACTTGAGAATATAGGCCTGCAAACCGACGACAAAGGTCGCATCCCAGTCAACGACCACCTGGAAACCCCCGTCACTGGTGTGTACGCTATCGGCGATGTAATTCGCGGCGCCATGCTGGCACACAAAGCCGAGGAAGAAGGCGTGTTTGTTGCCGAGACAATCGCTGGCCAAAAACCGCATATCCACTATCACCTCATCCCAGGCGTTGTATACACCTGGCCTGAAGTAGCTGCAGTAGGTTACACGGAGGAAGAATTAAAAGAAAAAGGCTTGCCGTTTAAAGTTGGAAAATTTCCGTTCCGGGCCTTGGGCCGCGCTCGCGCCAGCATGGACCTCGACGGTATGGTCAAGGTTATTGCCCATCAGGAGACCGATGAAATTTTAGGCGTGCATATCGTTGGCGCCCGAGCGGCCGACATGATTGCAGAAGCGGTCGCCCTGATGGAGTTCCGCGCTTCCGCGGAAGATGCTGCCCGGATGAGCCACGCGCATCCGACGTACACGGAAGCACTCAAGGAAGCCGCCTTGGCGGCTACGGCGAACCGGGCGTTGCATATGTAGGGTGTGGAGAAATTCAAAACCTGACAGGTTCTCAATACGCTCGCGCAAACAACACCCGCTGCGCACTGGGTTTTCCCGTCAGAATACATTTTCCGGCTTCCTGCGGATGGTCGACAGGTATGCACCGGATGGTCGCTTTAGTGCGCTCCTTAATGGCCAGTTCGGTTTCGGTAGTCCCGTCCCAATGCGCCGACACGAAACCGCCTTTGTCTTCCAGGACACTTTCGAAATCCTCCCAACTGTCAACTGGAGTGATGTGCGCGTCGCGGTAGGCTTTTGCGCGGTCGAAAAGATTTTGCTGGATCGCGTCGAGCAGATTGGCGACATGGTCGGCGATGTTGTTGAGCGATACGCTGGTTTTCTCTTTCGTGTCGCGGCGGGCCACCTCCACCTGGCCAGCGTCGAGGTCACGCTGGCCGAGGCCGAGGCGTACAGGCACGCCGATCATTTCGTATTCGGCGAATTTAAAACCTGGACGGTTTTGGTCGTCATCGTCAATTTTTACCGAAATCCCTTTGGCGCGCAAGGCCGTTGAGATTTTTCCAGCGGCTTCCATCAGTTCCGGGCCCGGTTTGGGGATGGGTACGATCACTACCTGTACTGGCGCCAATTTGGGCGGCAGTACCAAGCCCTCATCGTCGGAGTGGGTCATGATCAGGCCGCCGACCAAACGAGTCGATACGCCCCATGAGGTGGCCCACACGTGTTCTTGTTGGTTTTCTTTGTTGAGGAAAAGTACATCGAAAGCTTTAGCAAAGTTTTGCCCAAGGAAGTGCGAGGTGCCCGCTTGCAGGGCTTTACCGTCTTGCATGAGCGCTTCGATGCAAAAGGTTTCGTCGGCGCCAGCAAAGCGTTCGTTCGGCGTTTTAATGCCTTTTATTACTGGCATGGCCATGTATTCTTCGGCAAAACGAGCATAAATATCGAGGATCAGGCGCGTTTCTTGCATGGCCTCGACCGAGGTCGCGTGGGCAGTATGACCTTCTTGCCAGAGAAACTCGGCTGTGCGGAGGAAAGGGCGGGTTCGCATCTCCCACCGGACAACATTCGCCCACTGGTTGATGAGCAGCGGTAGATCGCGGTAGCTTTGAATCCAGTTCTTATAAGTATCCCAAATGATCGTTTCGGAGGTCGGCCGTACGATCAATTCTTCTTCCAGCTTGGCCTCCGGATCAACCACTACACCACCGCCAGCCGGGTCGTTTTTCAGCCGGTAGTGGGTCACCACTGCGCATTCTTTTGCAAAGCCTTCAACGTGCGCGGCTTCTTTGCTTAAAAAACTTTTAGGGATAAATAAAGGAAAGTAAGCATTCACGTGCCCTGTTTCCTTAAACATAACATCGAGGGCATCGCGCATTTTTTCCCAGATGGCAAAACCGTGGGGTTTAATGACCATGCAACCGCGAACCGGCGAATTGTCGGCCAGGCGGGCTTTGCGAACAATGTCGAGATACCACTGGGAATAGTCTTCAGAGCGCGGTGTGATTTCTTTTGCCATAATTTTATTGTAGTCAATGTGTTTAGTGTGGTTAATTTGGGTCCGTTAAGGCTGGGTTAAAATCAGGGCCGGAGGTTACCTTCGTTAAGGCAAACGGTCTAATTCTAAAAAGATTTAACAATTTAAGGTTCCAATCAGGCTGGTTTAAGCCAACTTTAACGGGGCTGGAACGTTGATTTAAAAGCCTTTTAACCAAAAAAAGAGCGCAAAGGTAATATTTTTGAGCCTGTAAATGCTTGTTACAGCACATTGTCGAATAAAACTAAATCTCGCTATGAAAAATACAAAATCTTTGATTTGGAGCCTTCTGGCTGCCGTCGTCACGATGCTTAGCATACCGGCTCAAGCACAAGACGACTTATATTACGATCCTGCCACAGATGGTAGTTACTATCAGCCTGTAAATGACGATAACTACCGGGAAGACAGCAAAGTCACTCGACAATACCGCGATGACGACGAATATTATGAAGATGAATATGCTTATGAATATTCTTCCCGCATCCGTCGTTTCCACCGCCCGGTACAAGTGATTGACTACTATGATCCTTTCTTTGTTGATATGTGGTTTTACGACCCTTTTTATATGCCGGGCGCAACCATTTATATCGGCAACAGTTGGGCTAATGATTATTGGCGCTGGCGCCGCTGGAACCGCTGGAACCGCTGGAACTCCTGGGCATTCTACGACCCATACTGGGGCTATGGCTTTAACTCCTGGGGCTGGGGTGGTGGTTGGAACCGTCCATGGGGCTGGGGTGGTGGTTGGAATAATCCTTATGTCTATAACAATTTTTATTACGATCCGTATTGGACGTGGAACGGTTATAATCCTTATTACTGTCCCGGAAATGTTTGGGTAAATAACAATTATTATTGGAATAATACCGGCGGTTACAACAATGGTGGTGGCAATGGCTATACACCTCGCACTTACACTGGTGTACGGCGAACAGGCACCACCGTCAATCCGGGCTATGCCCGACTGGCTAACAACACAACCACCAAGCCTAACCGCTTGGAGGCATCCAACAATGCTCCGGTGATCGAAATGACCCGACCAAACGGTCGCGCGGTGAGCAACGGCGGAGGCAAGGCTCCAGATGGCGGTGGTGTTAGTGACCGATCTGGCGCCCGGCCCACTACAGCACCTAATGGCCGGGCTGGTTCAGAAACCCGCCGCCCGGCGGATAATGGTCGGTCGGCTCGTCCTGAAGCAGCCAACCCCGGCCGTGAAGTAACGCCCAACCGCGATACTCGTCCGGGCCGTGAAGCTACGCCAGGTACGAATACCCGCCCGGGTAGGGAAGCAGCGCCCAACCGTGAAACACGCCCTTCGCGGGAGGTGGCGCCCAACCGTGAAACTCCCCCCACCCGCCGAGAGACAACTCCCAGCAGAGACGAACGCCCCAGTCGGCGCGATATGACTCCAAGCCAGGAACGCTCCTATGACCGCAGCAACAACGAACGGCCGGCGCGTCGCTCTGAGCCTTCTGCTCGCCCTTCGCGCTCCGGCAGCGACAACCGGAGTTATGAACCCAGCCGAAGCTCAAGCCCGTCTTCGGGAAGCATGCGCAGTGGCAGCAACAGCAGTGGTAGCCGGAGCAGTGGCAATAGTGGTGGCGGCCGCTCCTCTTCTTCCTCCTCCAAGAGCGGGGGGGGAAAAAGTGGCCGCGATTGATTGTCCAGATTACGATACTCTTTGTAAACTACGCCTAAAGTGGGTGGAAACCGGTCCTGTCGCCTCTTTCCACCCATTTCTATTACAGGATATTAGTACCTCTATTTTGCCCTGATCCCCCTTTTACTTCAAATATTCAAACTATGAAACGACATCTTTTGCCAATTTTTCTCTTGTTTGCAGCAACGGCATTTAGCCAGACTGCATCAGATGTACTTAAATATTCCTACCTCACTCCCGGCGGAACTGCCCGATACCTGGGAGCAGGCGGAGCATTTGGCGCCTTGGGCGCTGAGTTTGCCACCCTCAGCCAAAACCCGGCTGGCTTGGCTATGTTCCGTACCGATGAACTGATGTTAACGCCGGCACTACGTTTTTCCAATACTGAAAGTACACTAGCCGGCAACGGTAATTTTGGCGCGGATGAAAGCAAAAGCCATTTCCGTTTTGATAACATTGGCATCGTTTTCAATACAACGCCTGCTAAAGGGAATTGGAAAACCTTCAATGTGGGCATCGGCTATAACCAATTGGCCAATTACAACCAAGGTATTTACTACGTTGGGAATTCCGGGGGAACGATCCTGAACAACTGGTTTGCTGAAGCGCAAGCCGTGTTGCCCAACGGCTCCGAAGACGACCTCGACCCCTTTGGCTCTCGACTAGCTTACGACGTGAACGCCATCTATTTTCAAAACAATGCCCTTACCTACGATTTTGCCGCTGACCCGAATGCTACTGTAGAACACTCCCAAACGCTCACTCAATCGGGAACCATGAATGAAATGGTGCTCTCCTTCGCAGGCAATTTCAAGGAAAAACTCATGATCGGCGCCACCGTGGGTGTGCCCTTCGTGCGGTATCGACTGAGTGGAGAGTACAACGAAACGGATATCGGCAGTGTAGTAGAATACTTCGACAACCTGAGTTACACAGAAAACCTCAACACCGATGGCATCGGGGTTAACCTCAAATTTGGTGTGATTTACCGGGTTAGCCAAGCCGTACGCCTGGGCGCCGCTTTTCATACGCCTACCTGGTTGAGCCTCAATGATGACTACTCCAACACCTTTAGCTATCAATACACCGATGCCAACGGGGTGTCCAGCGACCAAGCACAATCGCCCAGCGGAGATTTTGACTACAAACTCGCCACCCCTTGGCGTGCCTCCTTTAGCGGCGCCGTGCTGATTCAAAAATCGGGTTTTATATCCGCCGAAATTGAATGGGTGGACTACAGTGCCAATCGTTACAATTTCACCGCCGATATTGCCAACACCGCGAACCAACAAGCCGAACGTGCAGTCAACACCCAGATTCAGCGGCTCTATGAACCGAAAATGAACCTTCGCGTCGGTGGCGAAGCTACGCTCGACAATTTCCGGCTGCGTGCCGGCGTCAACCTGCTCGGTAAGCCCTACGCCGACGAAAGCGGCTTTAACATGGCCTATACCGCCGGCGCCGGCGTGCGTGGCGAGTCGTTCTACCTCGACCTGGGCTACCGCCTGTCGACTGGAGAAGGCTCGGTGATTCCCTACGCCGGCGCTGCCCAGGTGACGGCTAAAACCCGGGTGTCCGATTTTTTACTGACTGTCGGATTCAAGTTTTAAACGAGTTCCCTTGGGAAACTTCGACGGCCCGGAGCAGGCATGCTCCGGGCCGTTGTTTTTTTATCCGCATCTTTGTACCGTTAAAATCTGTACGTAGCATGCCCTTTACCGAAACGCCCATTCCCGGAATGATCATTTTCGAGCCCCAAGTTTTTCACGACGCCCGCGGCTATTTTTTCGAAAGCTACAACCGCCGCGTATGGGAAGATGTAGGCATAACTGCCGATTTCGTGCAAATTAACCAGGCGCACAGCACCCGCGGCGTATTGCGCGGCCTGCACTATCAGGTAGGTGAAATGGCTCAGGCCAAACTGGTGCGCGTTGTGGAAGGCGAAGTATTGGACGTAGCCGTCGACCTGCGCGAGACCGCTCCAACCTTTGGCCAGTGGTTCAGCATTCGCCTCAGCGCCGAAAACAAACGCCAGTTGTTTGTGCCCCGCGGCTTCGCACACGGTTACCTGGTGCTCAGTGAAACCGCCGAGTTTATGTATCAGTGCGACAACTTTTACTCCAAAGCACACGAGGGCGGCATCCGCTACGACGACCCTCAGCTCGACATCGATTGGGAATACGATCTCAACCAAGTGCTTGTTTCGGAAAAAGACCTGGCCTTGCCCGCTTTCGGCGCCCACCGGCGCTAACGCAAAAGGGTTACCTCGCCTTTATATTGTCCCGTTTCACCATTATAGTACACCACTTCTGCCACCCAAATGTACACGTCGCTAGGGTGCCTGCCGCCGTCCCAGCCCAATTGCGGCTGGTTGGGCGCAAAATCGCGGCGCTCAAATACCTCCTGCCCCCAGCGGTTGAAAATTTGCCAGTGCCGTACTGTTCGGATGCAGGGGTCGGTAACGGGGTGGAACCAATCGTTGTAACCATCGCCGTCGGGTGTAAATGCGTTGACGGGCAGCCAGCGGCAACGCTCGTCGATGTGCACGTGCACAGAATCGGCACGCCGGCAACCGCTAGCGTTGGTCACCAAGAGGGTAAACAGCGTATTCACGTCCGGTGCTGCTGTTGGATCAGGGCAATCGGCGCAGCTCAATGGAGCAGCCGGCGTCCAGGAATACTGAAGCGGCCCTGCGCCGCTGGCCGAAGCCTGAAGCAGGACGCTGGCGCCGATGCCGATGGTGGTGTCGGCGGGCATGCTCAGGTCGAGCGCAGGTAGCGCAGCGACCCTTACCGTGACTACCGAGTCGCAGCCGTTCGCGGCAGTAAACCTGAACGGTGTTTCCGTCCCCGGGTCGAGCAGCATCCCCTGATATTCAAAGCGATTTTCCAGGCAAATAGCCGTATCGAGCAGGCTGGTTGCCGTAGGCTCGCCGAACACATGAATGGTCCAAAGCGTATCGCACTGGCCGGGACCGCCAGCCGGAAAAAGCAGTTGCGCCGTGGTGTCGGCCGGTAGTTCCAGCCCGAACACACTCAGGCTGAGGTTGGCACAGGTGAAGGTGTCGAGACTGCGAAAAACGGTATCGCGCACCAGAAAAACGAGGGTGTCGAGGGCGATACAGCCGTCCGCCGTTTGAGCGATCACCGTGTAGATGCCAGAGGTGTACGGACTTAGGGTCAGTTCGGCACAGGTGTCGCAGGGCAGCCCAGCGCCGGGCGGCAACCATTGCCAGCGGCTGAATGCCGAGGGGCGGGCAAAGAGGTTGGCGGCGCCCGGGCACTGCTCCCGGTCGGGGCCCAGGTCGAGCAGCGTCGCCGGCGCCACTGTCACCCGGATGGTGTCGGCTTGCCGGTTGCCGCAGCGGTCCCATACTTCTACCCAATACATGCCGGGATAGGCCGTGGTGTACACTGAATCGGCCGAGCCATCTTGCCAGCGGTAGCGTTCGAAGCCTGGCCCGGCCGTGAAGCGGTGCACGCCATTGGCGCACACCACCTGGTCGGGCCCCAGGTCGAGCACCGGCGTTTGCAAATCTTCCACCACGATGGGTAGCGTGTCCGACACCATGCCACAGCTGGTAAACACCTGCACGATCAGGCGGCCCGTGCCGGCCGACTGTGGAGTCAGGCTGGCAAATTGAAAATTACTGATCAGCGAACCACTCAAGCCCTCCAATTTCCACACCACATTGTTGACGCCGCAGGGCAAAGCCTCCAGCTGATAAAAAACCGGCTGGCCCAGCTGGCAAATGGTGTCGGGCGAATTCGGCGCGAAGGCAACGCTGGGCAAGCCGAACCACTGCGCCGGAAAATTGCAAAACCCGGAGTTGGCCCCGCCCGGCGCCAGTGACAAGGCGTCCAGCTGAAACTGGCAGGCTTGCCCCGCCAGCCAGGGCCGGTGAATGACGTGGATGTTCGGTTTGAAGCTCTGGATGGTCGTAGCGGTGGAAACATAAATTTTACTGTCCGGGCCTAATTGCAAGGCCCCCAGTAGCGAGATACCCGGTGTCCCCGGGAGGCTGGCGATCAGGTTTCCGGTGGAGAAAATATCTGTGCCAGCAGTCTTTTTTAAATCAAATTGCCACAGTTCAGCGTGAAAATTCATTGGAGACTGGTCCCATAAACTGACATACAAAAACCGGCCGTCC